>NZ_JBEZFD010000035.1:0-74896 GCF_040649235.1 Spirillospora sp. NPDC049024 | reverse complement strand
GGCTCGAACCGGTGGTCCCGGAACGACAGGGACATGGTCCCGGAGAAGTCCTCGATCGGACTGATCTCTTCGAAGATCTCCTCCAGCCCCGACTGCGTCGGGACGTCCCGGCGTCCGGCCTGGCGAGCCGCCTCGACCCGGGCCTTCCAGCGCTCGTTGCCGACCAGCCAGTCGAACGAGTTGGTCTGCAGGGCGAGCAGGTCGGGAACCTCGAGAGGCTCGCGGATGCGTGCGAAAGAGACGCGGCGGGGACCGGCGGGTACGGCGGAAGCGGTGCGCGAGGCTGCCAACAGGGTGTCCTTCCGAGGGCTCGCGGCGGACTGACGGCGCGCACGCCGGACGACATCACGGCCGATACGGAAGGAGGGGATGCCGAAGGACGAGCGCGAGAAGGCAGCATAGAGCAAAATGCAGACAGCTGTCCACGCATATAAGAATTGTCAACCTTCGATCCCGGAACCAGGATGACATGCCCGTGTCTCCCCCGTCAACCTGGGCACCGAAAAGGCCCCAGAAGAGACATCCATCCATTTCCGAAGGAAGAAGCCGCCCCGGTCAACCCAGAGAGGAGGCATAGCCGAGGACCACCGCCCCGAGAGCGCCGACGCCGAACCAGGCCACCGACCGGCGGGCGGGACGGGGGCCGTCGAGGAGGGTCGCGAGTCCGAGCGGCACGAGCGCGACGCACAGGCCCGCCGCGCCGACGATCGACAGCGGCGTCGTCCCCTTCAACACCCCCAGCGGCAGAAGCGCCATGAGCGCCAGGGCGAGACAGCGGACCCGGCCGAGCACGCGGGAGCGCCAGGCTCCGGCGGCCAGGACCAGCCAGCCGGCCATGACCGCGAATGAGGCGTACTGGAAGATGTGGAACGACTGATAGGAGGCGGCGACGGCGGCGACGGCCGACCTCCGCCCCTGGGCGTCGACGAGCCCGAAGGCCAGATGGTCCACGCCTGCATGGAACGTGCGGGCGAACAGCCCCACCATGACGAGACCGCCGCCCAACGCCGCCGGCGTCGGCCGGACGGCGCCGATGCGCAGCGCCAAGGCGCTGACCGCCGGCCATAAAGCCACGGTCCCTGCCGCGAAGCAGCTGTAGGACGCCGTCAGCAGGACCGGGTGCCGGTCGTAGGCGGCCAGTTGGTCGGGGAAGAAGAAGTGGAACCTCGCTCTGAGGAGGACCCCGGACAGCAGGAGGACCGGTCCGAGGAGCAGGGATGTCCCGGCGAGCCACCGTCCCGGGAACGCGAAGCCGACATGTGCCGAAGGCTGGGCTGAAGACATGCCCCACAGGCTGCCCGCACAGCCCTTTCCAGCGGATCGGCCCGCAACCGACATTCCTTGTTCAGCCCTCTGGGGACTGCGCTCGCCGGAATGCCGGCGAAGTCCTCCTCAGGGATGATCCATTCTGGTCCGATGCGGCGGGTGAACTGCGCCGATAACGTGCGTTCCGTGGACGAAGCCGACTTCGAGTCCCGCCAGGCACGCCTGCTGCGCCGGGGCCACCTGCTCGCCCTCGACGTGCTCCTGGCGGCCGTCCTGGTCGCGGTGGACGTGGTGGTCGCGGGGAACATGCTGAAGGACCGGCCGGGCTTCACCCCGCTCTTCCAGGTCTCCTGCCTGGTGGCGGTCGCGCTGGGCTCGGTCGTGGCCGTCCGGCGGCTGTGGCCGCTGCGCGCGTTGGCGACCGCGGTGGCCGTGTCGTCGGTCGCCGCCGCGGCCGGCGTCCTGTGGGATCCGTTCGCGGCGACCGCGCTCGCGCTCGGCGCCGTCGCGTCCGTCGCGCCCCCGCAGCGGTCGGCGCGCGCGCTGGGCCGGTGCGCGGCCGCCGCGACCGCCGCCGCGACGATCGCGCAGGTCGTCCACCCCCGGTACGGCCTGGCGGCCGCCGCCGGCTGGACGGTCGCCGCCTGGCTGCTGTCCGCCGGCGCCTGGCTGGTCGGCCATCTGCTGCGGCGTCGCAGGTGGAACGCTGTGTGCGCGCAGGAGCGGCGGGCGCACCGGATCCAGACCGACGAGCGGCTGCGGATCGCCCGCGAACTCCACGACGTGGTCACGCACGGCATGGGCCTGATCGCCGTCAAGGCGGGGGTCGCCAACCACATCGCCGAGGCGCGTCCCGAGCAGGCCCGCCAGGCGCTGCAGGTGATCGAGGCGACCAGCCGCGAGTCCCTGGCCGAGATGCGGCGCCTGCTCCAGATGCTGCGCCGTGACGACGCGCCGGGCACCGATCTCACCCGGCCGGACGTCGACGGCCTGGAGGATCTGGCCGAGCGGGTCCGGGCCGCCGGGGTGGAGGTCGAGCTGGTGGTGTCCGGTGAATACGATCTCCCCGAAGCGCTGCGGCTCACCGTCTACCGGATCGTGCAGGAGGCCCTCACCAACGTGGTCAAGCATGCGGCGCCGACCCGCTGCCGGGCCACCGTGGACGTCTCGTCCCACCACGTGCGGATCCTGGTGGTGGACGACGGCCCGGTCCGCCCGGGCCCCGGGCCGGGCCCCGGTGGGCACGGACTGGTCGGGATGCGGGAACGCGCCGCGATGTACGGCGGCTCCTTCAGCGCCCAGCCCCGTCCCGAGGGCGGCTTCGCGGTCGCGGCCACGCTTCCGCGCTCCCAGGGCGGCGGCGGGTGACCGAACCGATCCGCGTCCTGGTCGCCGACGACCAGGCCCTGCTGCGCGGCAGCTTCCGCGCCCTCATCGAGACCACCCCCGACCTGACCGCGGTCGGCGAGGCCGCCACCGGGGCCGAGGCCGTCGAGCTCGCCCGCGCCCTGCGGCCCGACGTCGTCCTGATGGACGTGCGCATGCCCCACCTGGACGGCATCGAGGCCACCCGCCGGATCAACCAGGCCCCCGGTGCCGAGGACGTCCGGGTCCTCATGCTGACGATGTTCGACCTGGACGCCCACGTCTTCGCGGCCCTGCGCGCGGGCGCCGCCGGCTTCCTGCTCAAGGACACCCCGCCGGCCGACCTGCTCAACGCCATCCGCGTCGTCGCCGGCGGCGAGGCCCTCCTGGCCCCCGCGGTGACCCGCCGCCTCATCGCCGAGTTCACCCGCCAGGCCCTGCCCGCGCACCCGCTCCCCCGCGCCCTCGACGGCGTCACCGACCGGGAGCGCGAGGTCCTCACCCTGGTCGCCCGCGGCCTGTCCAACACCGAGATCGCCGACCACCTGCACCTGAGCCTGGCCACCGTGAAGACCTACATCGGCCGCCTGCTCGCCAAACTCCAGGCCCGCGACCGCGCCCAACTGGTGATCATCGCCTACGAGACCGGCCTGGTCGCTCCCGCGCCCTAGCCGGGGCGAACGGAATCGGGGGCGTTCAGGCCTGGGTCGAGGGCTCGCGGAGTGCTGCGGGGCGGGCGGAGCGGCCGAGGCCGGGGATCAGGACCGCGGCGACGACCAGGTGCATCCCCGCCAGGACCGCCATGGAGGCGCCGTCGGCGGCGCCGCCGAGCGGTCCGATCATCGACAGGACGAGAACGGCCGCGGCGACGGTGGTCCATACGCGTCCCGGGCGGGCGGTCGCCCGCTCCAGCACCGCGAGCAGGCCCCAGGCCGCCAGGCCCACGATCAGGCCGGCCGCGACGACGGGGCCGGCGCCGACCGGCCGCACCTCCCCGCCCGTCTCGGCGGCCAGGTCGAGCCCGGCCACCGGGCCGGCCGCCGCCCACAGCGCGAGCGCGGCGGCGGCCCCTCCCGCGACGGTCAGCGCTCGCCGTGCGGTGTTCCCTCCGGACATGTGCTTCTCCATTCGTAGCGGCTGGTGCATGTCCGGCAGCGTCGCCGCGATGGCGGTCCCGGCGCATCGGCCGCGCGGCGAGGGCCGGTCCGCCCGCGGTACGGGCGGGCACCGACTTTGGTAGGTGTCGGCGCCGGGAGCACGCGGTTAGCCTCGGTCCGGTGAACGAGACGTTCGACCGGGCGGGGCTCGACGCGCGGCGCATGCTGCGCGGTGCGGCGGTCCTCGCCGTGGTGGCGGGCGCCCTGACCGCGCTGACGGTCTGGGGCCGTGTCAGCGCGCAGGCGGCGGGCGCCGCCCTGGCCCTCGACATCGCGGTCGCCCTGGCGAGCTGGCTGCTGACGCCGCTGCTGATGTGGCGCCCGGTCGGCGCCGCTGTGGCGCTGACCGCGCTGGCGGCACTGTCCCCCACCGCCACTCCGGCGGCCAGCATGGGCGCGTTGCAGGTCGCGCACCGGCGTCCGTTCCGGACCGCGGCGCTGGTGGGCGCGGCGGGCGTCGCGGCGCACGTCGTGCAGGGGCTCTGGCAGCCGAACCGGGGGATCTCCTTCAGCTGGTGGCTGCTGCTCGTCGCCGTCGGCTACGGCGCGGTGATCGGTTGGGGCGCGCTGGCGCGGGCGCGCCGGGAGCTGCTGGAGTCGCTGCGCGAGCGGGCCCGCCGCGCCGAGGCCGAGCAGGGCCGCCGGGTGGCCGAGGCCCGCATGGCGGAGCGGACCCGGATCGCCCGGGAGATGCACGACGTGCTCGCCCACCGGCTGTCGCTGCTGGCGACCTACGCGGGCGCGCTGGAGTACCGGCCGGACGCCCCGCCGGAGAAGCTGTCGCAGGCGGCGGGAGTGGTCCGCGCCGGGGTGCACCAGGCGCTCGACGAGCTGCGCGAGGTGATCCTGCTGCTGCGCGCCGAGGACGACGCGGTCGCGGAGGGCCGGCCCCAGCCCGTCCTGGGGGACGTGGTCCGGCTGGTGGAGGAGACGCGCGACGCGGGCGGGCAGGTGGAGCTGCGGGACGAGACGGTCGAGGCGTCCGCGCTTCCGGCGGCGGCCGGGCGCACCGCCTACCGGGTCGTGCAGGAGGGGCTGACCAACGCCCGCAAGCACGCGGGGGGACGTCCCGTCCGGGTGGTGCTGGAGGGGCGGCCGGGCTCCCGGCTCGTGGTCGACATCCGCAACCCGCTGCCCGAGGACGGCGCGGAGCCGCTCGCGCCCGGCAGCGGCACGGGACTGGTCGGGCTGACCGAGCGCGTCCGGCTGGCCGGCGGGCGGCTCGACCACCAGGCCGCGGAGGGCGAGTTCCGGCTGCGCGCCTGGCTACCATGGCCCGCGTGAGCCGCCCCCTGCGCGTCCTGATCGTGGACGACGACGCACTCGTCCGCGCCGGGCTGTCGATGATGCTGGACGGGGCGGGCGGGATCACCGTCGCCGGCGAGGCGGCCGACGGCGACGAGGTGCCCGCGGCCGCCGACGCGCACGCCCCCGACGTCGTGCTGATGGACCTGCGGATGCCGCGCGTGGACGGCATCACCGCGACCCGCAGGCTGCGGGCCCGGCCGGACCCGCCGGAGGTCATCGTGCTGACGACCTTCGACTCCGACGAGAACATCCTGCACGCGCTGCGCGCGGGCGCCAGCGGGTTCCTGCTGAAGGACACCCCGCCGGACCGGATCGTCCACGCCGTCCGGCAGGTCGCCGGCGGCGACCCGATCCTGTCGCCGCGCATCACCCGCCGCCTCATGGACCGCGCGGCGGTAGAGGCCGGCGCCTACCAGCGCGCCCGCGAGGCGCTCGCCCGGCTGAGCCCCCGCGAGAACGAGGTGGTCCTCGCCGTCGCCCGCGGGCGCTCCAACGCCGACATCGCGGCGGAGCTGTTCATGAGCGTGGCCACGGTCAAGGCGCACGTCTCCAGCGTGCTGACCAAGCTCGACCTGGACAACCGCACCCAGATCGCGCTGCTGGCCCACGACGCGGGCCTCGCCTGACCCTCCCGCGCGCCCCTGCTCTTGCGCGCCGCCGCGTCCCGTGCCAATCTTGGAACGACCATTCCAAGATTGGAGGTGCGGGCGATGCCGGACGTCAAGCATTTCGATCCCGACGCCGTCCTGGACCAGGCGGTGCGGCTGTTCTGGCGGCGCGGCGCCGCCGCGACGGGCATCGCCGAGGTGGTGTCCGAGACCGGGGTCAGCCGTTCCAGCCTGTACGGGACGTTCGGCGGCAAGCGGGACCTGTACCTGGCGGCGCTGCGCCGCTACGTCGACCGGCACTCGCGGCCGGTGTTCGACCGGCTCGCCGCCGACGGGCGGGGCCTGCCGGGCATCGCCGCGTTCTTCGACGGGCTCATCACCGCGCGGTGCTCCGGCGAGTACGCGCGCTGGGGCTGCATGGTGTCCAACGCCCACGCCGCGCAGGACGCGGGTGACGCCGACGAACGCGAGGTACTGGACGCCCACCACGAGGCCCTGTGCGACGCCATGCGCGCCGCCCTCCTCGCCGCACGCGACCACGGGCAACTGCGCGGCGACCTGGACGTGCCCTCCACCGCGCGGATGCTGGCGCTGCTCGCCTACGGGGTGAACGTGCGCTCGCGCGCCGGCGCCGACCCCGGCGAGCTGTCGGCCACGGTCGACGCCGCCCTCCGCCCCCTCTCGCCCGCTCCCCCGGCCCTCTGAGGAGATGACCATGACCGAGTTCACCGTCTACGACGAGACCGACGCCCCCGCCGAGGCCCGCCCGCAACTGGAGGCCGCCAAGAAGCGCATGGGGTTCGTCACCACGCTGAACGGCGTGATGGCCGAGTCGCCGGAGCTGCTCGCCGGATACAACGCCCTGTCGGAGCAGTTCACCAGGTCCTCGCTGCCGCGGAACGCCAAGCACGTCGTGCTGATCACCGCCAGCGTGCTGAACGGCTGCGAGTACTGCGTGGCCGCCCATTCCACGATGGCGCTGCGGACCCGCGTCCCCGCCGAGGTCGTGGACGCGCTGCGCGCCGGGCAGGCGTTGGACGACCCCGCGCTGGAAGCCGTCCGCCGCCTCACCAGCGCCGTGGTCGTGCGGCGCGGCTGGGTGGACGAGGCGGAGGTGGAGGCGTTCCTGGCCGCCGGCCACACCCGCCGCCACGTCCTGGACGTCGTCCTCGGCGTCGGCATGAAGACCCTGTCCAACTACACCAACCACATCGCCCACACGCCGCTCGACCCGGCCTGGAAGGAGCAGGAGTGGACGGCTCCCTCCTGACCCCTCACACCGCGGCGTGCCGGGGCTCCGCTTCCCCGGCCGCCGCGGGCGCGGCGGTCTTGGCCGTGCCGCGCGCCGAGGCCGCCGCCAGGACGGCGAGCCCGGCGAAGATCGCGGCGGCGATGGCGCCGGAGACGTGCAGGCCCGCGGTGAACGCGGCGTGGGCGGAGCGCAGCAGCTCCTCCGCCGGACCGGGCGGCAGGTCGGCGGCGGCGGCGACCGCGCCGGCCAAGGTCTTGGCCGCGGGTCCCGCGACGCCGTCCATCCGGGCCTGGTAGACGCCGGCGCCGACCACGCCGATGACCGCCAGGCCCAGCGATCCGCCGAGGTAGTTGCTCGTCTCCGACATCGACGCCGCCGAGCCCGCGCGCTCGGGCGGAACGGACCCGACCACCAGGCCCGTCCCCAGCGCGAACAGCGGACCGGTGCCGAGGGCCAGGACGGTGACGCCGGTGATGACGGCCGCGAGCCCGTCCGACACCGCCAGCGGGACGCAGCCCGCGGCCGACACCGCCAGCCCGGAGGCGATCGCGGTGGCGGGCCGGACCCGCTTGGCCAGCGCGGGCGCCGCCATCGTCCCGGCCGCGACGCCCAGCCCCATCGGCGCGAACAGCACGGCCGAGGCGAGCGGCGAGTACCCCAGCACACCCTGGAGGTACTGGGTCGCCATCAGGCCCGTGCCCGCCATGGCGACGCCCGCGAGAACCAGGGACACCAGGACGGCGCTGAAGGCGCGGCCGCGCAGCAGCCGCAGGTCCAGCAGCGGATGGTCGAGCCTGAGCTGGCGCCGGACGAACACGGCGCCGACGGCCGCCCCGGCGGCGATCGCCGCGACCGGGACGAGCCCTCCGCCGCCGTCGGCGAGCGCCAGCTGCTTCATCCCGTACACCACCGGCAGGACGGCGCCCAGGGAGAGCCCGACGCTGAGCTTGTCGACGCGTCCGGCCGTGCGGTCCCGGAACTCCGGCAGCAGGAACGGGCCGGCCACCAGCACCAGCGCCATGACCGGCACCGCGGCCAGGAACACCGACCCCCACCAGAAGCGCTGGAGCAGCAGCCCGGCCAGCACCGGGCCGAACGCGCCGCCCGCGAACTGGCAGGTGGCCCAGAGCGCGATGGCCTTCCCGCGCTCGCGCTCGTCGCGGAAGATGTTGGTGATCAGCGCGAGCGTCGAGGGCACCAGCGTCGCGCCCGCCACGCCCAGCAGCGCCCGGGCGGCGATCAGCGTCCCGGGGTCGGGGGCGTAGGCGGCGACGACCGACAGGACGGCGAACGCGCCGGCCCCGGCGAACAGCAGGCGGCGCCGGCCGATCCGGTCCCCGAGCGTCCCCATGGCGATCACGAATCCGGCGACCATGAACCCGTAGGCGTCGCTGATCCACAGCTGCTCGGTGCCGCTCGCGCCCAGGTCGGCGCTCAGCCGCGGCAGCGCCAGCAGCAGCGCCGTGATGTCCATGGCCAGCAGCAGCGACGGCAGCACCAGCACGGCCAGCGCGAGCCACCCGCGCTTCCCCGCGGGCTCTGCCACGGCGTCCTGCCCCTCGTACTCCATATCCTTCCGCCCCTCCAGTGAGACCCGATGTCACGGATGGGTCGGAGCGGGCGCGAGGTTCTCTACATCGGCCCGCGAGAAAAAAATGGGAACGTCTGTCGAAAGCGGCCGAGCGGCTCCGACGTCTCCTGCACGAGGCGCCGCGGAGGCGCCGGACCGAAGGGGAGACCATCGTGAAGTACATGCTCATGCTGTACGCGTCGCAGCGGGACTACGACGAGATGGCGGGCAAGGTGCCCCAGGAGGAGGCCGTCTGGTCCGCCGAGGACCTCGCCGCGATGCACGCGTTCATGGAGAGGTTCAACCAGGACCTGGTCGAGTCCGGGGAGTTCGTGGACGCGCAGGGCCTGGACGCGCCCGTCCACACCCGCCGGTTCCACAGCGGGGAGGAAGGGGGAGCGCCGACCGTGACCGACGGGCCCTTCCCCGAGACCGCGGAGGTGCTCGCCGGGTACACCGTCATCGAGTGCGACGGCTTCGACCGCGCCTCGGAGATCGCCGCCCGGCTCGCGAGCTGCCCCGTCCCGGAGGCCGCGCGGGCCCGGTCGTACGCGGACCTTCGGCCGATCGTCGACGGGCGCGCCGACCTGGAGCCGTGACCGCGCCGCCGGAGGGGGCCTGGGACCTGCTGCGCCCGCTGGCGCCGCAGGTCCTCGGCGCGCTGGTCCGCCGGTACGGGCACTTCGACACCGCTGAGGACGCCGTCCAGGAGGCGCTGGTGGCCGCGGCGTCGCAGTGGCCGGAGCAGGGGGTCCCGGCCGATCCGCGCGCCTGGCTGATCACGGTGGCGTCCCGCCGCCTGACCGACCTGCTGCGCGCCGAGCAGGCGCGCCGCCGCCGCGAGGACGCCCTGGCCGCCTGGACGCCGCCGGACGCCTGGCTCGCACCCGCCGCCGACCGCCCGCCGCCGGGCGGCGACGACACCCTGATCCTGCTGTTCATGTGCTGCCATCCGGTCCTGGCGCCGGACCTCCAGATCGCGCTCACCCTCCGCTCGGTCGGCGGCCTGACCACGGCCGAGATCGCCCGCGCGTTCTTCGTCCCCGAGTCGACCATGGGGCAGCGCGTCAGCCGTGCGAAGCGGCGCGTCCGCGAAAGCGGCGTCCCGTTCCGGATGCCCGCCGCGGACGAGCGCCCCGGACGGGTCGCCGCCGTCCTGCGCGTCCTCTACCTGATCTTCACCGAGGGGTACGCGAGCACGGCCGGGCGGCACCTGTACCGGGGCGAACTGGCGGCCGAGGCGATCCGGCTGGCCAGGATCGCGCACCGGCTGCTGCCCGGCGACGCCGAGGCGGCGGGGCTGCTCGCGCTCATGCTGCTCACCGACGCGCGCCGGCCCGCCCGCACGGACCCGGCCGGCGACCTCGTCCCGCTCGCCGAGCAGGACCGCAGCCTGTGGAACGCCGAGTACGTCGCCGAGGGCACCGCGCTGCTCGCGGAGACGCTGCCGCGCGGGCCCGCCGGCCCCTACCAGGTGCAGGCCGCGATCGCCGCGCTCCACGACGAGGCCCCGACCGCGCGGGAGACCGACTGGCCGCAGATCGCCGCCCTCTACGAGGTGCTGCTGGAACTGGCGCCCAACCCGATGGCGGCGCTCAACCACGCCGTGGCCGTGGCGATGGCCCGCGGGCCGGCCGCCGGGCTCGCCCTGCTGGAGGACCTGCGGGCCGACAAGCGGATCGCCGGGCATCACCGCCTGCACGCCGTCCGCGCCCATCTGCTGGAGATGTCGGGCGACACCGCCGCCGCGCGGGCGTGCTACCTGGCGGCGGCCGAGGCCGCCCGCAGCCTCACCGAACGCCGCTACCTCAACGCCCGCGCCGCGCGCCTGGCGGACACACCCGATTGACCGACGCGGTGCCGGGCCGCGGCGGCCACGCCCGCTGCGGCTTTGCGTGCCGCCCTCAACGTCCGCTGATGGGCGGGGTCAGGGGGCCGGTGCGGTCGTGAGGGCGCCTGCTCGGGCGGCGGCGCAGGCGGCCGCGGCGGCGCGGTCGGCGGCCTGCCCGCCGACCGGCTCGCCGGTGATGAACAGCCGGTAGTACAGCGGGGCGACGGCGGACCGGACGACCTCGGCCGGGTCCGTGGCCGCGGGGACCTCGCCGCGCTCGACGGCCCGCCGGACGATGGCGGCGGCCTGCTCGTGGCGGTGCGCGAAGAACGCGTGCAGGGAGCGGGCGGCGTCGCCGCTCTGCGCGGCGGCCAGCACGAACGCGCGGGCGACCGGACCCTCGACGGGGTCGGCGAAGCTCTCCGCGACGAGCCGGACGAGGCCCCGCAGATCGCCCGCGAGGGACCCGGTGTCGGGGATCGGCCAGGGTTCGGCGGCGGCGAGGTCGAGGGCGTCGGCGATGAGGCCGTCGGCGCTCCCCCAGCGCCGGTAGACGGTCGTCTTGTGCACGCCGGAGCGGGCCGCCACCCCTTCGACGGTGAGCCCCTGGTAGCCGCGCTCGGACAGCTCGGCGAGCGTCGCCTCGCGGACGGCGTCGCGCACCCGCGCGGTGCGTCCGCCGGGGCGGACGGTCCCGGGTCCGGGCGTGGTCACCGCGCGGTCCGGCGGTCCCGGTTGGTCTCCATAATCCCGATCGTAACGCAACTCCGGTTGCGTTAACTTCGTCTCCGGACGGAAACAGCAGTGGAGGGACGAGGGGGGAACCATTCATGTCAGAGGGGTCGCACACCACGATGAGGAAGTTCACGGTCTCCGGCCCGGACGCGGGACCGTACAGCGTCACCGCGGGACCGGACGGGGCGCTGTGGTGCACGCTCGTCCACGAGGGCCGGATCGCCCGGATGACGCCGGACGGGGACCTCACCGTGCACGGGCCCGTCCCCGCCGGACCGATGATCATCACGGCGGGCCCGGACGGCGCGCTGTGGTTCACCGCGTTCCACGGCCACGCGATCGGCCGGATCACCACCGCGGGCGAGGTCACGCGGTTCGCCCTGCCCGAGGGGTGGGGTCCGTGCGGCATCGCGGCCGGGCCGGACGACGCCCTGTGGTTCACCCGCATGCACGCCGGCGGCATCGGCCGGATCACCGTGGACGGCCAGGTCAGCGCCTATCCGGTGCCGGGCGAGGGCACCATGCCCTCGATGATCGCGGCGGGCCCGGACGAGGCCCTGTGGTTCACCCTCAACCAGGGCAACGCCATCGGGCGGATCGCACCGAACGGGGAGGTCGCCGTCCACCCGCTGCCCACCGAGGGCTCCGCGCCGGTCGGCATCACCGCCGGGCCGGACGGCGCGCTCTGGTTCACCGGCATCGGCACCGGGCACATCGGGCGGATCACCACGGACGGGAAGGTGACCGAGTACCCGCTGCCCGACCGGTCCGCACGCCCGCACGCCATCGTCACCGGCCCGGACGGCGCCCTGTGGTTCACCGAGTGGGGCACCGCCCACGTCGGCCGCATCGGCTCCGACGGCCGCGTCGAGGAGCACCCGCTGCCGACGCCCGGATCCGAGCCGCACGGCATCGCGGTCGGCCCCGACGGCGCCCTGTGGGTGGCGCTGGAGACCGGCGCGCTCGCCCGCGTCGCCGTCGCCTGACGCGCCCCTCGGGGACCGCACGGTTCGAGCCGCGCCGAAACGTCCGGGCGCGACCGTGGCGGTATGGATTCCACCACGCAAGCCACCGGGGTCCCCTCCGCCGCGGAGGCCCGCCCCGAGCCCCGGCGCGGCGCGATGCTCGCGATCCTGTGCGCCGGGATGTTCCTGGTGCTGCTGGACGTGACGATCGTCAACGTCGCGCTCCCCGGCATCGGCCGGGCGCTCGGCACCGGGCTGCCCGGGCTGCAGGGGGTCGTGGACGGGTACGCGGTCGCGATCGCCGGGCTGCTGCTGGGCGGCGGCGCCCTCGGTGACCGGATCGGGCACCGCCGGCTGACGCTCACCGGATTCGCGCTGTTCGGGCTGGCCTCGCTGGCCTGCGGGGCCGCGCCCGCCGCCGGCCCGCTCATCGCGGCACGCGTCGCGCAGGGAGCGGGTGCCGCGCTGCTGCTGCCCGGCAGCCTCGCCCTGATCACCGCGCTCTACCCGGGGCGCGCGGAGCAGGCGCGCGCCCTCGGGGTGTGGGCGGGCATCTCCTCCACGGCGCTGCCGGCGGGGCCGCTGCTGGGCGGGTTGCTGGTCGACACGATCGGCTGGCGGTGGATCTTCCTGCTGAACGTGCCGATCACCGCGGCCGCGATCATCGGCGTCCTGGCGCTGGTCCGCGAGCCCGGGCGGCCGCGGGCGGGGGCCGCGCTGGACCGCGCCGGGATGGCGCTCGCACCGCTCACCCTGGGCGGACTGGTCTGGACGGTCATCGCCGCGGGCCACGGCCACCGGGGCGGCGCCGCCGTCGCCGCCGTCCTCACCCTGGCCGCGGGGGCGGCGTTCGTCCTGGCCGAGCGGCGCGCGGCGGCGCCGATGGTGCCGGGCGGGCTGCTGCGGGCCCCGGCGTTCCTGGGCGCCGGCGGGATCGCGCTCATCATGAACCTGGTCACCAACGGGGTGCTGTTCGTGGCGACGCTGCGGCTGCAGCAGGCCGGGCACCGCTCCGCGCTGTCGGCCGGGGCGATGCTGCTCCCGATGGCCGCGCCGCTGGCGGTGCTGGCGCCGGTGAGCGGGCGTCTCACCGCCCGGTTCGGGACGCGGGTGCCGCTCGCCGCGGGCACCGCCGTCGCGGCGGCCGGGTGCCTGTCCCTGGTCGGCGCCGGCCCCGGCGGCGGCTACGCGGCACTGCTCCCGGCGCTGCTCGGCATCGGGATCGGGGACGGCCTGGTCGTCACCGCCGTGGTCGCCGCCGCGATGCGCGCCGTCCCCCCGGCGCACGCGGGGCTGGCGGGCGGGTTCAACAACACCGCCCGGCAGGTCGGGACGGCGCTCGGCGTCGCGGTGTACGGGGCGGTCGCGGGGCCCGCGACCCATCCGGCGTTCACCTCCGGCCTGCACGTCCTGGCCTGGGCGAGCGTGGCGCTGTGGCTGGCCGCGCTGGCCCTCACCCGCGTCGTCCCGGCCCGCTGACGGACCGAAAACCGGTTGGCAGGACCGGCCGCCCGGCCCTAGAACGGTCGGCATGCTTCGCAAGTACCCCCGGACCCGGCACATCGCGGGATCCCGGCTCCAACCGGGCGACCACGATCTGGCCGCCGTGCCGTTCGAGTCGATCGCCGGGCGGTACCTGGTGGTGGAGGAGAAGCTCGACGGCGCCAACGCCGGCATCAGCTTCACCTCCGCCGGCGAGCTGCGGTTGCAGAGCCGCGGCCACTACCTGACCGGCGGGCCGCGCGAGCGCCAGTTCGGGCCGCTGAAGGCGTGGGCGGCGTCGGTGCAGCACGTCCTGCGCGAGCGTTTGCGGAACCGCTACGTCATGTACGGCGAGTGGCTGTACGCCAAGCACACCGTCTTCTACGACGCGCTCCCCCACTACTTCTGCGAGTTCGACGTCCTCGACCAGGAGGACGGGACGTTCCTGTCGACCGAGGCGCGCCGCGAGCTGCTCGCCGGGACGCCGGTGGTGTCGGTGCCCGTCCTGCACGGGGGCCCGCTGCCGGATCTGGCCGCGCTGACGAGCCTCACCGGCCCCTCCACCTGCCGCACCCCGCGGTGGCGGGACGCGCTGCGCGCGGCGGCCGAGGCCGGCGGCGCCGACCCCGACCGCGTCGCCGCGGAGACCGACGCCTCCGAGGAGATGGAAGGCCTGTACATCAAGGTGGAGGAGGACGGGAGGACCGTCGACCGCTACAAGTGGGTCCGGCCGAGCTTCCTGAACGCGATCCTCGACTCCGGCACCCACTGGCAGGACCGCCCCATCGTCGCCAACGGCCTGGCCGACCCGGAGGTGCTGTATGCAGGTGTTTGAGGAGCTCTGCCCGGCGCCGCCGCACTGGACCGTCCCGTGGGACCGGATCCGGGTGGCCTTCTCCTGGGTGCGGGACATGGCGGACGTCCCGCAGGACGCCGTCTACCACGGCGAAGGCGACGTCGAGACCCACACCCGGATGGCGTGCGAGGCGCTGGCATCGCTGCCGCAGTGGCGCGCGCGCCCGCCGCAGGAGCGGGTCCGGCTGTTCACCGCCGTGCTGATGCACGACATCGCCAAGCCGCACTGCACCGCCCTCGACGACGACGGGCGCATCACCGCGCGCGGCCACTCCCGCCGCGGCGACCTGATGGTGCGGCGCATCCTGTGGGAGCTGGGCGCGCCGGTCGCCTGGCGCGAGCACGTCGCGGCGCTGATCCGCCACCACCAGGTCCCGTTCTGGGCGCTGGAGCGCCCCGACCTGCGGCAGATCGCGTTCCGCGTCAGCCTGCTGGCCCGCAACGACGACCTGGTGCTGCTGGCCTGCGCCGACATCCTCGGCCGGATCTGCCCCGACACCGAGGAGCTGCTGGACAACGTCGCCCTGTACGGGGAGTACTGCGCCGAGCAGGGGTGCCTGGACGGACCGCGCGCGTTCCCCTCCGACCACGCGCGGTTCTGGTACTTCCGCAAGCCCGACCGCGATCCCGCCTACGCCGCCTACGACGACACGCGCTGCACCGTGACCGTCCTGTCCGGGCTGCCGGGCGCCGGCAAGGACCACTGGATCGCCGCCCACCGCCCGGACGTGCCCGTCGTCAGCCTCGACCGGCTCCGCGCCGAGATGGGCGTCGACCCGGCCGGCGACCAGCGCGCCGTGGCGGCCGCCGCGCACGAGCTGGCCCGCGAGCACCTGCGCGCCGGGCGGTCGTTCGTGTGGAACGCCACCAACGTTTCCCGGCAGCAGCGCGAGCTGTGCACCGGCCTCATCGCCGGCTACCGGGGGCGGGTCGAGGTCGTCGCTCTGGAGGCGCCGCCGCGGGTGCTGCGGGACCGCAACCGGGCCCGCACCTCCCCCGTCCCGGACGCGGTCATCGACCGGCTCGTGCGCCGGTGGGAGACCCCCGATCCGACCGAGGCGCACCGCGTCGACTGGCTCACCACGGCGTGAGCCGCTGACCGGGCCCGCCGGCCAGGCCCGGACCCCGCCCGCTCACCGCGTGTCGGGACGCGGCCACGTTTAGCCCATGCGCACAGGGAACGCCCATTTCCAGGGTTCGAACACGTGGAGGGGGCCTGGAGGCATGAGCATCGTGCGGCAGCAACACGACGGCGACGGCCAGGCCGGGACGATGGGCGCGCACCGGCAGGACATGGGACGCGCCCCGGAGTTCCGCGCCGAGCGCCACGAGGCGGGAACGGGCGAGCTGGTCCGGCAGGCCGCACAGCAGGTCTCGGATCTGATGCGGGCCGAGCTGCGCCTGGCCGTGGCCGAGCTGAAGGACAAGGGCCGGCACGCCGGCACCGGCGCCGGGCTGTTCGGCGGCGCCGCACTGGTCGCGCTCTACGGCGTGGCCGTGCTGCTGGCGGCGGCGGTGGCCGCGATCGCGCTGGCGCTGCCGGTGTGGGCGGCCGCGCTGATCATCGGCGGGTTCCTGCTGGTGGTGGCGGGCGTCCTGGCGCTGCTGGGACGGGCGCAGGCGAGGCGGGCCACACCGGCCAAGCCCGAGCAGGCCATGAACGAGGCCAAGCAGGCCGTGGCCGAACTGAAGGAGAGGGCGACGCACCGATGACGATGCAGGGCAAGCACGGCGCCGCGGTAGGCACCGAGGAACTGCGTCAGGAGGTCGACCGGGCGCGGCACGAGCTCGGGGAGACGGTGGAGCAGCTCGCCGCCAAGGCCGACGTGAAGGCCATGGCGCGGGAGAAGGTCGAGCAGGCGCGCGACCGGGCCCGCGACACCGCGGCGTCGGCGTGGCAGGCCGCGAACTCGGACAAGGGCAAGGCCAGGGCGCGCCAGGGCGGCGTGGTCGTGGTGTCGGCCGGGGCGCTCGCGCTCGGCGCGGTGTTGATGCGCCGCCGCCGCGGGTCGTCGCAGGCGCGGCTGGGACGCGGCCGCAAGGCCCCGATGCGGATGAGGGCCCCGGTGCGGGTGCGGACGCGCGCCGGGCAGAGGCGCGCCGTCACGGTGCGCCGCCGCGGTCGGCGTTGATGGCAGGAAAGAAGGGAGTCATGCGCAAGCGACCCGACACTCCCACCGATCTGCCCCCGCGGTCGTGGTGGGAGACGCTCAAGCGCACCCTCAAGGAGTTCAAGAACGACAACCTCGGGGACTGGGCCGCCGCGCTCACCTACTACTCCATCCTGTCGATCTTCCCGGCGATCCTGGTGGTGGTGTCGCTGGTGGGCCTGGCGGGGCAGTCGACGACCGAGTCCCTCGTCCAGAACGTCGGGAGCCTCGCTCCCGGTCCGGTCCGGGACCTGCTCGTCAGCTCGATCCGGCAGCTCGAGGGCAACGCCGGAGGCGCGGGCGTCGCGGCCGTGCTGGGCCTCGTGGCCGCGGTGTGGTCGTCGTCGGGCTACGTCGGGGCGTTCATGCGCGCCTCCAACGCCGTCTACGACATCCCCGAGGGCCGCCCGTTCTGGAAGACCGTGCCGCTCCGGATCGCGGTCACGCTGGTGACGCTGGTCCTGCTGTCGGCGTCGGTGATCGCGGTGGTGGTGTCCGGCCCGCTGGCGCGCAAGGCCGGGGACATGCTCGGGCTCGGCTCGCAGGCGGTGACCGTCTGGGGCATCGTGAAGTGGCCGGTGCTCGTGGTGGTGGTCGGCTTCCTGATCTCGCTGCTGTACTGGGCGTCCCCCAACGCCAAGCGGGGCTTCCGCTGGGTCACGCCGGGGGGCGGGCTGGCGATCGTGCTGTGGCTGGCGGCGTCCGGGCTGTTCGCGCTGTACGTGGCGAACTTCGCCTCCTACAACAAGACCTACGGCAGCCTCGCCGGGATCATCGTCTTCCTGGTGTGGCTGTGGATCACCAATCTGGCGATCCTGCTGGGCGCCGAGCTGGACGCCGAGCTCGAACGCAGCCGCGCGATCGCCGCCGGTCAGCATCCCGAGGAGGAGCCGTACGTGGAGTTCCGCGACACCCGCGCCTTCGACGACGAGGAGCGCCGCGAGACGGGCGTCGCGGACGACCAGGGCGGTGGGGCGTCGACCCCTGAGGCCCGGCGGAGGTAGCGGGGGCGCAGGCCGGCCCCGCTACCGGGGAATTACGGGTCGCAGAAGACCTGACCCCCTGAATAGGATCTTCGCATGCTCCAACCCGCCTACCCCATTGAGACCGAGCGGCTGACCCTGCGGCCGTTCCGCGAGACCGACCTGGAGGGTCTGTACGCCTACCAGTCCCTGCCCGAGGTGGCGCGCTTCCTGTACTGGGAACCCCGCTCCCTTGAGGAGTCGCGGTCCTTCCTGAAGCAGAAGATGAGCGCCTCCGTCGTGGAGAAGGAGGGCGACTGGCTGGTCCTGGCGGTGGAATGGCGCGAGACCGGCGAGCTGATCGGCGAGGTCAACCTCCAGTGGCGCAGCCGGGAGCACCGGCAGGGCGAGATCGGCTACATCTTCAACCCGGCCTACCACGGCAAGGGCTTCGCCACCGAGGCCGCCGAGGTGGTGCTGCGGCTGGGCTTCGAGGGGCTGGACCTGCACCGCGTCTGCGGGCGGCTGGACGGGCGCAACGCCGCGTCCGCCCGGGTCCTGGAGCGCCTCGGGATGCGCCGCGAGGCGCACCTGCTGCAGAACGAGATGGTCAAGGGCGAGTGGAGCGACGAGGTCATCTACGCGATGCTCCGCCAGGAGTGGGACGCCCGCTCCGGGTCCTGACCCGGGCGTGACCGGGGCGGCGACCGGGAGTCCCGGTCACCGCCCCGCCTGCTCCTCCAGGCTGCGCGCCAGGTCGCGGACGTGGCCGCGCAGCTCCTCGGGCCGCCGGATGGCGAACGGGAAGCCCAGGCCGGCCAGCATCTGCGCCATCCCGTCCAGCCGCTCGGCGCGCGTGGTCATCACCACTCCCCCCGCGGCCTCGGCCAGCGTCGCCGTCGTGGCGGGGATCCGGCGCCGCGCCTCGGCGAGGGTCGTCTCCAGCAGCACCTCGACCTCGTGGGCGTAGGGCACCCGGGCCAGCGACCGGGTGACGTGCTGGACCGGGTCGACGTCGCCGGGCGGCTCGAAGCGGGCGGTGCCGGGCTCGGCGGCGGCGACGCGGTCGACGCGGAACGTGCGGATCTCCCCGCTGCGGTGGTCGTGGCCCGTGACGTACCAGCGTCCCGAGTGGAAGACCAGGCCGTAGGGGTCCAGGTCGCGCTCGGTCTCGGCGCCCTGCCAGGACCGGTAGCGCAGGCGGACGCGGCGACGCTCCCTCGCCGCCGCCGCGAGGGTCAGCACGGCGCCGGTGTCGGGCGCGGCGGAGTCCCGGGCGGCGAGGGTGAACCCGAGCGTCTCGCGCAGCGCCTGGACGCGGTCGCGCAGGGCGGCGGGCAGGACGCGCTGCACCTTGGCCAGTGCGCTCTCGGTCGCCTGCCCGGGCAGCCCCACCCGCCGGCCGGCCAGCAGCCCCAGCACCACGGCGGCGGCCTCGTCGTCGGTGAGCATGAGCGGCGGCAGCTTGTAGCCGGGCATGAGCCGGTAGCCGCCGTACCGGCCGCGCTCGGCGACGACGGGGACGCCCAGGTCCTCCAGCCGGGAGGCGTAGCGGCGGACGGTCCGCTCGTCCACGCCGAGCCGCCGCGCCAGTTCCGGGCCGCCCATGCGGGGGTTGGCCTGGAGCAGTTCGAGCATGGCCAGTACGCGGGTCGTCGGATGGGACGACGCAGGTTGTGACATGGGTCACTCGCTTAATCCGGGCGGGTTCTGTCCTGTATCGACCCTAGCGTGGGGTCACACCCACCGAGAGAGGACGGCCCACCATGGCAGAAGGCAAGACGGCGACCGGCATGACAGGGACCGGCAAGGCGACGTTCGTACTGGTCCCCGGGTACTGGCTCGGCGCGTGGGCGTGGGACGAGGTGGCGGCCGACCTGCGGGCCGCGGGTCACGAGGTGCACGCGGTGACGCCGGCCGGGCAGGCCGAGCGGGCCGCCGAGACCCCGCCCGGCGCCGACGTCGAGGCCCAGATCGCCGACCTGCTGCGTCTCGTCGAGGACCGCGACCTGACGGGGGTCGTGCTCGTCGCGCACAGCGGCGCGAACATGGCCGTCACCGGCGCCGCCGACCGGGTGCCCGAGCGGATCGCCCGGGTCGTCTACGTCGACAGCGGCCCGATGCCGTCCGGGCTGGCCGGCATCGACTTCCGCGACCCCGCCTCGCGCGCGGAGCTGGAGAAGGCGGTCGCCGAGCACGGCGACGGCTGGCGGATCCCGGTGCCGGCGTTCGACCCGCAGGACGACCCGGTCAACCTCGCAGGCCTGAGCGGCGAGGCGCTGGCCGCCATGCGCGAGCGCGGCACGCCGCAGCCGTTCGGCACCGCGACGCAGGCGCTCACCCGCCCCGACCCGCTGCCGGCCGTTCCCCGCACGCTCATCGCGACCACGATTCCGCTGGCCGCGGTGAGGGAGATGGGCGAGGGCGGGCACCCGGTCTTCTCGATGATGACCGGGCCCGGCTGGACCTACCACGAGCTGCCGACCGGGCACTGGCCGATGTTCTCCAGGCCCCGCGATCTCGCCGCGCTGCTGGCCGGGACCGCCTCCGGCGGCACCTGAAGGACTCACTTCTCCACAGCCACTCGAAGAAATCTTGTAACCCGGCCATGTAGATCATTTCGGCGGAGGCGAGGACACTCTGCGGAAGTCGCGCGGCCACGGGGGTCGGGCCTATCGGCGAGGTGAGCCTTGCACACGACACCGACCGTCCGCCGCCGACCGCACCGGGTGACCTGGCGGCGCTCGCTGGCGTCCGGGGCGATCACGGCCGTCCTGGCGGCCGGCCTCGGCGCGGTCGGCACCGGCCCGGCGCAGGCGCTCGCGGGACCGGCCAGGGCGGACGACGGGGCCCGCATCACCGCGGAGAAGAAGATCGCCTCGTACGAGGTCGACATCGCCATCGCCTCGCCGGCCCTGGGCAAGACGGTCAAGACCCGCATCCTGCTGCCGAAGAACTGGACGCGGAACGCGACCGCGACGTGGCCGGTGCTGTACGCCTACCACGGCGGCCAGGACGACTACACCTCCTGGACGCGCAACACCGACATCGAGGCGTGGGCGGCCAAGTACAACGTCATCGTCGTCATGCCGGAGGGCGACAACGGCTCCTACACCGACTGGTACAACTACGGCAAGGGCGGGACTCCCAAGTGGGAGACCTTCCACACCGCCGAGGTCCGCCAGCTGATGGAGCGCAACTACCACGCGGGGGCGGTGCGCGCGGCGATCGGCAACTCCTCCGGCGGCGCGGGCGCGATGTCCTACGCCGCCCGGCACCCGGGGATGTTCAAGTACGCGGCGTCGCTGAGCGGGATCCTGTCGATGCGCTCGATCGGGATTCCGGCGCTGCTGATGTTCACCAACGCGGGCAACGGGCAGGACCCGTTCGCGATCTGGGGCGTCCCGTGGTCCGACGACGCCAACTGGGCCGCGCACGACCCGTACTCGCTGGCCCCCAAGCTGCGCGGCACCGGCCTGTTCTTCTCCGCCGGCACGACCGGGCGGCCCGGCCCCGGCGACCCCGACGTGGCGCCGTGGGACATCGGCCTGCTCAGTGAGATCGCGGTCGGCGCGAACAACAAGGACTTCCAGCGGCGGCTGGACGAGCTGAAGATCCCCTACACCGCCCACATCTACGGCGACGGCCGGCACAACTGGCCGGCGTGGGTGCGCGAGGCGAGCGGGGTGTGGCCGACGCTGATGAAGTCGATCGGCGCGCGGAGGGTGTGACGCGCGGGGCAGGTCCCTGAGCGGAACCCGGCCCGGTTCCGGTGCGGCGGCGGCTGCCGTGCCGGGACCGGGCCGCCGCGTGTGCGGCCCGGTCCCGGGGGTCAGTAGCCCAGGCCGTGCCCGAACGGGTACAGGACGGTGCCCGGCTGGTCGCGGGCGGGGATCGCGACGGGCAGCCGCCCGCGCGGGTCCAGCTCTCCGAACAGGACCTTGGCGGCCGACCGCAGCGCCTCGGCGGTGTAGGAGTAGGTGGCCACGTAGGTGGTCGCCTCGGGGAACCAGGCGATGTCGTAGGGGTCGCGGACGGCGATGACGACGACGGGCTTGCCGGTGGCGACGAGCGCCTTGACGAGGTTCATCTGCCCGGGCCCGTTGTGGTTGGGCTCTTCCTTGATGTCCCAGGCGCGGTTGGTGACGGCGACGACGAGGTCCTGGTCCCGTGCGGCGGCCACCGCCTCGTCGATCTGGGCCTGGCCGGGGCTGATGCCGGTCTGCTTGATCGTGGTGACGGCGCCGCGCCGGGCGATCTCGGTTCCCAGGGTCGCGGTGGTGGACACGCCCCATCCGGTGACCAGGACCCTGCGCGCGCCTGGGCGCAGCGGCAGGATCCCGGCGCCGTTCTTGACCAGGGTGGTGGTGCGGTCGGCGGCGCGCTGGGCGGCGGCCAGGTGCGCGGGCGTCCCGACGACCTGGTCGATCTTCGACTCGTCGGCGTAGGGGTCGCGGAACAGGCCGCGCCGCTGCTTGAGCTCCAGGATCCGGTAGACGGACTCGTCGATGCGCTTCTCGGTCAGCTCGCCGGACTTCACGGCGTTGACGACGGCCGCGAGCTGGCGGGGGAACACGCCGTTGCCCTGGGCGTCCGCGGGCGGCTTCAGCAGGACGTCCACGCCGGCCTTGAGGGCGAGGACGGGGATGTTCTCGTCGCCGTACTTGTCGCGGACGCCCTGCATGTCGAGGGCGTCGGTGACGACGACGCCCCGGTAGTGGAGCCGGTCGCGCAGGATGCCGGTGAGGATGGGCCGCGACAGGGTCGCGGGGTCGCCGGACGGGTCCAGCGACGGCACGACGATGTGCGCGGTCATGATGGAGTCGACGCCGTGCCTGATCGCGGCGCGGAAGGGGGGCAGGTCGAGCCGCTCCCATTCGGCGCGGGTGTGGTCGATGCGCGGGACACCGGTGTGGCTGTCGGTGGTGGTGTCGCCGTGCCCGGGGAAGTGCTTGGCGGTCGGGGTCACTCCCCCGTCCCGGTACCCGCCGATCTGCGCGGTCACCATGTCCGACACCAGCCGGGGGTCGGACCCGAAGGACCGGACGCCGATGACGGGGTTGGCCGGGTTGACGTTGACGTCGGCGTCGGGCGCGTAGTCCTGGTTGACGCCGATGGCGCGCAGCTCGGTCCCGGTGATGCGGGCGAGCGCGCGGGCGTCGCCGGTGCGGCGCCCGGCGGCCAGGGCCATGCTGCCCGGCGACTGCGTCGCGGGCGGCTGGACGCGGGCGACGATGCCGCCCTCCTGGTCGATGGCGATCGTGGCGGGGACGCGCAGCGGCTGCGCCGCGGCGGCGCGCTGGATGCCGTTGGAGAACGCGGCGAGCTGCTTCGGGTCGGCGACGTTGTCGCCGTAGTAGATGAAGCCGCCGGGGTGGTAGCGGGCGACGACCTGCGCGGCGTTGTCGACCCCGTACAGCCTGCGGTTGGCGGCGACGTCGGCCGGCTCGGCGGTGGTCGCGCTCTTGCCGTAGATCTGCAGGACGAACAGCTGCGCGGCCTTGTCCTGCAGCGACATCGACCGCAGGATCCGCATCAGCCGGGGGTCCCTGCCGGCGTCCGGTGCGGCCTGCGCGGACGCGTCCACGCCGCTGAGGCCGGTCACCGCGAGCGCTCCCGCCGCGAGGCCGGCGAGCCACCGGCGGCGGCGCGTTCGAGGACGGTGCATGACGGCCCCCTCCCTCCCCCGAGCTGCCTGATGATCAAGGTTCTTCCGGCACGTTAACCGCGGCGGTCGGCGCCCGTCCACGGCAATGGTCGACGATCCGGCCCGGAACCGTCCCCGATCCGGTAAAGCCCCGCGCGGCGGCGTCAGCGGCGCAGCCACCGCCACCAGCGGCTCGGGGGCGCGTCGGGCTTGGTCAGCGGGTGCTCCTCCACCTCGTAGCGGCGCACGTAGGCGCCGGCGAACGCCTGGAGGCTGGCGCCGAGCGGAATCGCCAGCAGCACCCCGATGGGCCCGGCGACGGCGGCGCCGGCCAGGATCAGCCCGAACGCGACCGCGGGGTGCATGTCCAGGGTCCGCGCGGTGATGCGCGGCTGCAGCAGGTAGTTCTCGAACTGCTGGTAGGCGACGATGAACAGCAGGATCCACAGCGCCGTGCTCGGCGACTTGGTCAGCGCGATGAGCACGGGCACGGCGCCGGCGAGGTAGGTGCCGACGGCCGGGATGAACTGCGACACCACCCCCACCCACAGTGCCAGGGCGGCCGCGTACGGGACGCCGAGCAGGGCCATGGCGGCGAAGTGGGCGATGCCGGAGATGAGGGCGAGCAGTCCTCGCGAGTAGATGTAGCCGCCGGTCTTGTCGACGGCGATCTCCCAGGCGCGCAGGACCTCGCGCTGGCGTCGCGGCGGCAGCAGGGAGCAGACCGTACGGCGGAACCGGGGGCCCTCGGCCGACAGGTAGAAGGTGAACAGCAGGACGCCGAGGGCGTTGAAGACGACACCGAAGGCGGTGGTGCCGAAGCCCCACACGTTCGCAGCGAGGCTCGACAGGTGCCGTGACAGGGTGTCGGTGATGGTGGGGAGCCGCTGGAAGATCGTCCGCTGGGACAGGTGCGTCCCGAACGTGGAGTTCACCCATCCGACGAACTGGCGGACGTAGCCGGGGAACCCGCCGATCAGGTTGGTGGCCTGGGCGGCGAGCAGGGAACCGATGCCGCCGAGGAACGCGGCCAGGAGCAGCCCCACGACCACGAACATCGCCGCGGTGGCCGCGCCGCGCCGCCATCCGCGCGCGGCCAGCCAGTTCACCGCCGGCTCGATCGCGAAGGCCAGGAACAGCGAGATCAGCAGGAGCAGCAGCAGGTCGCGCAGCCGCTCCAGCAGCCAGAGCCCCGCCAGGAACGCCAGCACGCTCGCGCCCGCGAGCGCGAACGCCTTGGGCAGCCACGGGGGCATCCGCTGCGCACGCTCGGGGGCCCGCTCGGCGGCGGGGGCCTCGGGAGGGACGTCGGCGGGCCCCTCGGCGCGTTCGCGTTCGCCGGCGGGTTCGTCGGCAGGACCCTCGGCGGGTTCGCCGGCGGGCGTGTCGCCGGGCTTGTCGCCGGGGGCCGGGCCGGGCGGCTGCGGCATTCCCGCACGTTAACGGCGTCCGGACCGGCATTCCGGGCGTCCCGCACCGCGGCAGGGGCAAGTTTTGCCGGGATTTCAGCCCCCGCCGCGGCCGGCGCCGCCTCACGGTCGGTCCTCGGTCGCGGCGGTCAGTTCGGCGAGCAGTTCGCTGGCGTGGACCGCGTCGAGTTCGCCGGTCACGTGGACGCCGCCGATCGTGACGATCTCGGCGGGGTCGCGGTCGCCGATCGCGACGCCCGGCTCGAAGCCGAGCCCGGCGGTGGCGCCGCCGGGGAGCCGGCGCGACATGCCGGAGACGATGCCGGCGTCGGCGGGCGCGTCGTGCTCCCAGCCGTCGCGTTCCAGGCGCAGCAGCCGCCCGAGCGGGACCTGCGCGCCCTCGAAGCGGGCGAGGACGCCGGTCCGGCGCTCCTCGTCGGTGAGGGCGTGGACGGGCCGGTCCAGCTGCGGGAACGGCTGGGCGATCTCGTAGTCGGCGAACACCCGGGCCCAGGCGGCCAGGTCCTCCTCGGTGAGGTCGAGGCGGTGCGCGACCCGGACCCGGACCGCGCCGTCCAGGACGAGGGCGTCGTCGGCGAGGTCGGCGAGGGTGCCGTCCTCGGCGACCCGGAAGGTCGTGCCGTCGCCGGTGACCCACACCAGCCGCTGCACGATGTGGCGCAGCAGGGGGTGGCCGGCGAGGAGCCGCTGGAAGTCGGTCAGGGGCCAGGAGCGCCGCCGGACCATCGCGGTCTCCAGCCTGCGGACCTGGCCGGCGGCCACGGCGCGGGCGTCCTTGCGCAGCGCCGCGAACCGCTTGTGGGCGGCGGGGGCCAGGTCGGGGTCGTCCTTGGCGCCCGGTTTTGGCAGCGCCTTGCGCGGCTTGCCGGCCTCGTCCCGGACGTAGGGGGCGAGCCGCTCGTCGAACCCGACGGTGAAGCGGCGGGGCCCGTAGTCCAGGACGAGGGTACCGGCGGCGTCGAGGCCGAGGTCGGGCACGAGGCGGTCGGCGAGTTCGTCCTGGGTGAGCCCGAGCCCGTCGGCGATCTCGTCGATCTTGCGGAGGGCCAGCTCCTTGAGGGTCTTGAACCGCAGTTTCTGGGAGATGCCGTGCAGGTGCATGAGCGCTACGTCGGTGCCGATCTCGGCGAGGACGTCCAGGCCCGCGGCGGCGTTCTTGTGGCGGCTCTGACCGGGCCATGCCCGGATCAGCGGGGTGAGGCGGCGGGCGGCCTCGTCGCCGCCGAGCAGGCCGAGCTGGGTGAGGGCCCAGCCGTCCCTGGCCGGGTGCCCGGCCGCCTCCCACCGTTCGAACACCGCCCAGGAGAACGCGGCGAGCGACTCGGGGTCGCAGGCCCGCCTGACGTCGGAGAGGTCGGGGCGGGCGCCGCCGGGGCGCTCCAGCGCGAGCGTCAGCAGCAGGTCGCGCGTCGCGGCGGGCGGCAGGGCCCGGTCGCGTCCGGTCGTGAGGATCTGCGGCAGCAGCGCCGGGTCGGCCCAGTCGCCGATCGCCGGGGCGCGGACCGGGACCAGGTCGAGCGGGTCGGTGGCCATCAGGTCGGCGATCGCGGCCGCGGCGGCGTCGCCGTGGACGCGGGCGGCCTCGACGACCGCCTCCGCGCCCTCGCGCCCGGCGATGTGCAGCAGCGCGGCCTCGGCGGCGAGGCGCTCCCGCCCGGCCGGGCCGAGAGCCGCCGGGACGAGCAGCAGGGCGGCGGCGATGCCGTGGCGGGCGAACCACGCGTGCGCGATGGGCCGCGCCGACTTCAGCCGCAGCGACCAGTCGGCCATGAGCGCGGCGACGCGCGGGGTGAGGAAGGGCAGCAGCACCTCGCCGTCGGAGGCCGGCGCCTTCGACGCGGCCCTGGCCAGCGGCGCCGCGGCATCGAGCTCGAAGCGGGCCGCCAGTTCCTTCTGGGCCCAGGTGAGGGGGACGTCTCCGGCTGCCCACTCGACGAACAGCGGCCGGACCAGGTCCTCGGGGCCCTGCGTGAACAGCTGCAGCCTCTCCCAGGGGGACAGCCGCCCGGCCTTGTGGTCCTGGACCTTGGCGAGCCAGCCGTCCCCGTCCCACCATCGGGCGGACGGGTCGGGGTACCAGGCCTCGCGTTCGCCGGGCGCCCAGCGGACGGCGTCGGTGTCCGGGGGCGCCAGCCCGGCGATCACCACGGCTCGGCGTTCCCGGCGGCGGCGCCTCCAGGGCGGGTTCGCCAGCGACGCGGGCACCTCCCGCGCCGGGGCGTCGGGCACGCGGGCCCGGCCCGCCTTCCCCCCGCCCAGTTCGGGGCGGGTGAGCAGATGCTCCTCGAGCAGTTCGGCGGCGACCGCGGCGGCCTTGCCGGTGCCGGCCGCCGCGTCCGCGAGCAGCCGCGCGGCCCGCGCGGGGAACCGCTTCATCGCCGCGGTCAGCGCGGGCCTGACGCGCTCGCGGTCGGCGCGGTCCACCAGGGCCTGGAACGCCTCGTCGGTCGGCAGGACCGCCAGCGCCTCGGCGGTGTTCTTGCGGGCCTTGGCGTTGCCGGCGGTGTCGTAGGCGTGGGCCAGCAGCGGCGCGAGCGGGGCGCCGACGCCGTCCACGGCGGTGGTCACCAGGTCGGCTCTCGCCGCCTGCCATCCCAGGACGCCCAGGCGGGGCAGCTGCGCGGGGGCGGTGACGGAGCACCACAGCATCCAGGAGTACAAGTGCTCCTGCGGCCCGCCGAACTCGTCCAGCGACTCCTCGACCCAGTCCTGGCGCGTCGGCGCGAGGTAGGCGGCGACGAGGCGGAGCAGGACGGTGCCGCGGTACTCCTCCAGGCGCGCGACGGCCCGTTCGTACTCGGCGTCGTCGGCCGCGGCGAGGACGGCCCGCATCCGGGTCAGCGCGGACCGCGCCACCCACCAGTGGCCGTGCTTCTCGTCCGGGTCCCGCAGCCGGACCCACGACTCGGTCCGGTCGCCCTGGTCGGTCCACCGCCACGTGGGCTCGGCCTTGCCGATGCACGCGACCGCGGCGGCGGCGAACGCGGGGCCGCGGTCGGCGCACCAGGCGTCGACGAGCCGGGCGTGCGGGTCGTCCCGCTGGTCCTCCTGGCGTATGACGAGCTGTCCGACGACCGCCGCGCCGAGCGGGTCGTCCTCCCCGCCGAGGTGGCGGCGGGCCGCCGCGACGAGGCCGGGGTCGCTGCGGGGGTGGCCGAGCGCGTACTCGACACCGGCCGACCGCGCCCGGACCTTCTCGGCGAGCGCGTCGCCCGCCGCCGGATCGAGCTTGAGCGCGGCCCCGGGCGTGCCGCCCCGCCGCGGATGCAGCCGGCGCCGCCACGCCGCCGGAACGACCAAGGTCTCCTCGTCGGTCTCCTCGTCCATGGCGCCTCACCGTAGGCCCCGGCTCTGACAGCGCTCAGGGGGCGAACGCGCGGAGGGTGACGTCCACGAGCGCGTCGGCGTACTCGGGGGTGAGCGGCCCCGAACGGTGCAGCCAGCGCTGGAAGAGCGGGGCGTACAGCACCTCGAGCACCAGGTCGAGGTCGGCGTCCGCGCGCAGCTGCCCCGCCCGCTGGGCGCCGCGCAGCCGCTCCTTCTTCGCCCGGTCGAGCGGGCCGGCCAGCTTCTCGCGGTACAGGGCGGCCAGGTCGGGGTCGTCGACGATCTCGGTGTTGAGCGCCCTGAGCGGCGCCTCGAACGCCGGGTCGGCGAACTCGGCGACGGTCGCCCGCATGACCGTCCTGAGGTCGGCCTCGAGGTCGCCGGTGTCGGGCAGCCGGACGCCCTCCTCCCCCTCGCTGAGCGCCAGGAACGCGTCGAAGACCACCGCGCCCTTGGACGGCCACCAGCGGTAGATGGTCTGCTTGCCGACGCCCGCCCGCGCGGCGATGGCCTCGATCGTCATCTTGGGGTACCCGATCTCGGAGACCAGCTCGCGCGCGGCGGTGAGCACGGCCCGCCGGGACCGCTCGCTGCGCCGCGCCGGGTTCGGGGTTCTGTTGCCGGACACGGCCGGGAAGCCTACCACTTAACGAGACGATACGTCTCGTCTTGACGACGGACCGGCCGCCTTCCATACTCAAGCCTGCCGAGACGAACCGTCTCGTCTTGAATGAGTGGAGGAGAGTGCATGGCGACCGCCCGCGTCTGGTTCATCACCGGCGCTTCCAGGGGCCTGGGCAGGGCCTACGCCGAGGCGGCGCTCGCCGCCGGAGACCGGGTCGTGGCGGCCGCGCGCGACCTCGGCCCGCTGGACGACCTTGCCGCCGCCCACCCCGACCACCTCGTCCGGCTGGCGCTGGACGTCCGCGACCGCGCGGCCGTGCACGCGGCGGTGGACCGGGCGGCGGCCGCGTTCGGGCGGCTCGACGTCGTGGTCAACAACGCCGGCACGATGCTGCTCGGCATGGTGGAGGAGGCGACCGAGGAGGAGATCCGCGCCCAGTTCGACGTCAACTTCTTCGGCGCGGTCTGGGTGGCCCAGGCCGTGGTGCCGCATCTGCGGGCGCAGGGCTCCGGCCGCATCCTGCAGGTCACCACGATGGGGACCGGGGGCGGGGTCGCGTCCGCCGGGTTCTACGCCGCGAGCAAGAGCGCGCTCGACTCGCTGAGCCAGGCGCTGGCGATGGAGGTGGCGCCGTTCGGGATCAAGGTGACGATCGTGCAGCCGGGCGGGTACGACACGGACCTGTTCACGCGGGGCATCACGCAGACCCGGCCGCGCCCGGAGTACGAGACGCTGCGCGCCCGGCTGGCCGAGATGTGGGGCGAGGACGCCGGCCCCGACCCGAGCACCGCGGCCCCGGTGGTCATGGAGCTGGCCGGCCTGGACGACCCGCCACTGCGGCTGATCGTCGGCGCCGCCTCCTACGACATGGTCCAGGAGATGGACCGGGCGCGCACCGAGGAGTACCGGGCCTGGGAGCACCTCAGCCGCAAGGCCCCGGGCTGACCCCCATCCCCACCCGACCGAGTCCGCACCGACGATAAGGAGGTGGCGCTCTGCGCGCCCCTGCCCAACTCGCACTCGACCAGATCTCCAAGCGCTACGGGACCCGCGCCGTCCTGGACCGGGTCTCGCTCACCGTCAAGCCCGGCGAGCGGCTCGGCGTGATCGGCGACAACGGGTCCGGCAAGTCCACGCTGCTCAAGCTCATGGCGGGCGTCGAGCGTCCGGACAACGGCGAGGTCGTGACCGTCGCGCCCGGCGGGATCGGCTACCTGCCGCAGTCGCTCGCGCTTCCGCCGGAGGCCACCGTCGCCGACGCCGTCGACCTGGCACTGGCCGACCTGCGCGACCTCGAAGCCCGGATGCGCGCCGCCGAACGCTCGCTCGGCGCGCCCGGCCGTGCGGACCTGGACGCCTACGCGGAGCTGGTGGCGGAGTTCGAGGCGCGGGGCGGCTACGAGGCCGACGTCCGCGTGGAACTCGCGCTGCACGGGCTCGGGCTGCCCGGACTCGACCGGAGCCGCCCGCTGGGCGCGCTGTCCGGCGGCGAGCGCTCCAGGCTCGCCCTCGCCGCCACGCTGGCGTCCTCCCCCGAGCTGCTGCTGCTCGACGAGCCGACCAACGACCTGGACGACCAGGCCACGGCCTGGCTCGAACGGCGGCTGCGCGCCCACCGCGGCACGGTCGTGGCGATCACGCACGACCGCATGTTCCTGGAGCGGGTGACCACCGCCGTCGTGGAGGTGGACGGCGGGCAGGTGCGCCGCTACGGCGACGGGTACCCGGGCTTCCTCGCCGCCAAGGCCGCCGAACGCGCCGCGCAGGCGCGGGCCCACGAGGAATGGAGGACGGAGCTGGACCGGCATGCCGCGCTGGTGGCCGCGAACGCGGGCCGGCTCGCCGAGATCCCGCGCAAGACGGCCAAGGCAGGCATGGGCACCGGCGCCTGGCGGGCGCGCTCGCGCACCCACGGGGCGGCCGGGCGCATCCGGCAGTCCCGGCAGCGGCTGCGGTGGCTCGCCGATCACCCCGCGGCGCCACCGCCCGAGCCGCTGCGCTTCACCGCCGTCCCCGCGGCCCCGGGCGCCGCCGGGGACGAGGTGCTCACGATCGGCGGCGTGGTGGTGCACGGACGGCTCCGCCTGGAGTCCCTGACCGTCCGCGCCGGTGAGCGGCTTCTCGTCACCGGCCCGAACGGAGCGGGCAAGACCACCCTGATGCGGCTCATCGCCGGAGAACTCCACCCGGACGCAGGCGAGGTGCGCCGGACCGGACGGGTCGGGTACCTCCGGCAGGACGGGCCGGTCGGCGCGGGTCACCGGACCGTGCTCCAGGCCTATTCGCACGGACGTCCGGGCACTCCCGACGAGCACGCGGACGCCCTGCTCGCCCTGGGCCTGTTCCGGCCGTCTGACCTGGGCCTCCGCCTCAGGGAGCTGTCCCCTGGGCAGCGGCGCCGGGTCGAGCTGGCGCGGCTGGTGAGCGAGCCCCGGGACCTGCTTCTGCTCGACGAGCCGACCAACCACCTGTCGCCCATGCTCACGGAGCAGCTGGAGGAGGCTCTGGCCTCCTACCAGGGCGCGCTGGTGGTGGTCACGCACGACCGGCGCCTGCGCGCCGCGTTCACCGGCGCCCGCCTCGAACTGGCCGCAGGGCGCCCGGCCTCACCGGTCGGTCAGGCCGTGCCGGACGATCGCGAGCAGGCGGCGGACCTGGGCGGGGTCGGTGCAGGAGGTGGCGACGGCGTGGGCCAGCGTCAGCACCTCGGCCACGGTGAGGTCCCCCCGGACGGCGCCCTCCTGCTGTGCTCGCGTCAGGAGCGTCTCCGCGGCTGAGGTCAGGGCGGCGTGCCAGCGCGCGAACAGCGCGGTGCGCCGTGCGTCGCCGCCGCCCGCCCCGGCGAAGGCCGGGGCCCGTCCGGTCGCGACCTGGACGGCGAAGGCCTCCAGCCAGGCGTGGAGCGCCTCCCCCGCGTCGGCCTCGGACTCCAAGGCGGCGCCCTGGTCGCACAGGGCGGCGACCTCGTCGGCGTAGACCGCGACGAGCAGGTCGTCGCGGGTCGGGAAGTGCCGGTAGAGGGTCGCGTTGCCGACGCCCGCGCGCCGGGCGATCTCGTCGAGGGGCGCACCGGGCCCCCGCTCCTCGAACAGCTCCCTGGCGGCGGCGACGAGCAGCCGGGCGTTGCGCTCGGCGTCGGCGCGGCGCCCCCGTCCCGAGGCGGCGGTCATTCCGGCTCCCTGGTCGTCCGACGGGGACCTGCTCGGCTAGGGTAGCGGAGCACTAAACGGGGACTTCCCCGTTTATTGTCCCGCCCCGAGGAGGAGCGATGGCGTTCACCGCCGACGACCGCACCGAGATCACCGAGCTGATCTCCATGCACGGCCATCCTGCGCGGCCGTCCACCCGAGGACACGGCCGCCGGCGGCCTCAGCTCGGGGCGTCCCGCAGGGTTCCCGCCGTCTCCTGCCGGCCCGGGCGCCATCGCAGGGCGACGATGACGGCCGCGGCCGCCTGGATCCCGCCGTTGAGGAGCGCGGGGGCGGCGTACTCGGTGTACCCGGGGATCATCGACTCGGTGACGTTCACCAGGGCGTGGACGACCAGCGCCGTGAGCATGACCCCGCCGGATCTCTCGAAGATCCAGACGATGAGGACCCGCAGCGCGACCGTGCTGAGGGACTGGCCCGCGATCCACAGCGCGGAGCGGTCGCCCTGGGCCCAGCCGACGACGTGCCAGACCGCCCAGACCACTCCGATGAGCGCCCCGGCTCCGAGCGGCCCCCATCGCTCGCGCAGCGGGGCCAGAAGGTAGCCGGTCCACCCCGCCTCCTCGCCGAGCGCGGTGACGAGGTAGACGGCGAACAGCGCCGGGACGGCCGCCGGCGGCGAGTGCGACCCGTCGAGCGGCGTCCCGGTGAGCGGCATCAGCACGTAGACCAGCAGCGCGATCGCGGGGACCAGCAGCCAGGCCGCCGGCCACGACGGCCTCCCTCCGGAACCCCGGAGGGACAGGGCCCTCTTCAGCAGCGCTCCGACTCCGCGGCGCCCCTCCTCCCGCGCGGTGAGCACCACGGCCACCACGAGGGGCAGGACGAACTGGAACGCGCTCACGGGCATGCCCATGGGCAGCGCGTCCGGGCGCTCGATCAGCGCTCCCGCCGCCCAGAATGGGAGCGAGAGGGCGAACAGCAGCACCAGGAACGCCAGCGGCGACCTCGCGGTCGGCGGGGCGGGACGAACGGCCATGCTCTGGATTGTCCTGAAGTGCGGCGGAAGCGGCACGGCCCCGCCCCGCATCCCGTCCGGCCCTAGAGTTGGGCGGCATGACGCTGCGGCTTGTTCAGGTGAACTTCAAGGCCCGGGACGACTCGGCCCTCGGCCGGTTCTGGGCGGAGGCGCTCGGCTGGGGCGTGTCCAGCGAGGGTCCCGGTGTGACCAACGTCGAGCCCGTGGGCTTCGACTGGCCGGACCCCAGCGCCGTCTGCGTCGACGTCGTCCGGGTACCGGATCCCGAGACGGTGAAGTACGGCGTGCACCTGGACCTGGCCACCACGTCCGCGGAGCACCAGGCGGAGTTGGCCGCGCGCCTGAAGGAACTCGGCGCGAAGCCCGTGGACATAGGCCAGGGCGAGGTGCCGTGGACGGTCATGGCCGACCCGGAGGGCAACGTGTTCTGCGTCCTGGAGCCTCGGGAGGTCTACCGGGACACCGGGCCGATCGCCGCGGTGGTGGTCGACTGCGCGAATCCGCGGGCCATGGTCGGGTTCTGGGGCGAGGCGATGGACTGGACCGTGCACGATTTGACCGACGACCGCGCGCTGCTGCGTTCCGCGGAGGGCGTGGGCCCGTATCTGGAGTTCTGGCGCGCTTCGGACGCGCGGGCCTGGTGGAACCGCGTGCACCTCGACCTGCTGCCCCACCCCGTCGAGGCGAAGGAGGCGGAGGTGGCCCGGCTGCGGAAGCTCGGCGCCACCGACATCGACCTCGGCCAGGGCGAGGTGCCGTGGACGGTTATGGCCGACCCGGAGGGCAACGAGTTCTGCGTGCTCGGCCGGGGCTGACGCGGAGCCTGCCGCCCGTCGCCGGCGCGTGCGCGGCCGGAAAACCGCTTGAGCCTTCCTTCCGCGTTCCCGTAGGTTGCCCTCGGCCCATCGCAGTGAGGACAAAGGACAGACCAGCGTGACCCCGCCTGCTCTTTAGACCTGACACCTTCTTCCGCTCACCTGTAGCCGACGACTCGTCGGTTCCGCCGGGCTGCCCTCCGCGCGCCCGGTCGTTCAGCGTTCGAGGCCGCGCGCAATCGGCCTCGTGTCAGGTCTTGAGAGCTCATGTCTTCACAACCTCATATCGTGCTGCCCTGGGTCGTCCGCCGGACCAGGCTGCCCCTGCTGTCGCTGCGGTGCGCCGACTGCCGCTCGGAGTCGGCCACCACCGGCGAGGGCAGGTTCCGCGTCAACGCCAACGGCAAGCTGCTGGACGTGTGGCTGCTGGTCCGCTGCGTCTCGTGCGATCGGACCGCCAAGCTCACCGTGCACGAGCGGACCCCGGTCGGCTCCTTCGATCCGGTCGATCTCCACGGCTACCGCGTCAACGATCCGCGGCTGGTGGCCTCCCGGCTGCTGGATCCGCTGCTCGCCCGGCGCAACCGGTTCAGCCTGGACTGGACGGGCGCCTGGCGGCTGCACACCCCGCCGGAGCGCCTCGACGAGGCGTGGCCGGTCCGGGTGGAGGTCGCCTTCGACGATCCGGTGCCGGTGCGCCCGGACCGGCTCATCGCGCGAGGGCTCGGCCTCAGCAGGAACGAGGTGCTGCGCCGCATCAAGTGCGACATCTCGCTGCGGCGTCCGACCAGTGCCGGGTTCGCCTTCACGGTGATGCCCGGGGACTAGCCGGGCGGGCCGGGCGCGCCATCCGGCCCGCCCGGCCTCGCCCCGAGCCCGTGTCGATCCCCCGGTCAGGGGACGGCGAGGTCGAGCGCCTTGAGGCGGGCCGGGTCGGCGATCATCTCGTAGGAGGCGACGCGGCCGCCGCGGACGGTGACGGCCAGGGCGAGCAGGAGGCGGCCGTGCGGGGCGACCACGGCGCCGACCGTCCCATCGATCAGGGCGGGCCCGGCGTACCGGGCTCGGCGGCCGAACCGCTGCATCTCGCGGGCGACCGAGTCGGCGCCGCGCAGGACGGCGGGGCGGCCGGGGGTGAGGGCGGCGTGGTCGGCGCGGCGGACGACGTCGGGCGCGAGGACGCCGAGGAGGGCGTCCAGGTCGCCGCTGCGGGCCGCGGCGAGGAAGGCCTCGACGACGCGGCGCTGCTCGGCGAGTTCGCGTGCCGGCGCGGCGGTGGTGCCGCGGACGCGGCGGCGGGCGCGGCTGGCGAGCTTCTTGGCGGCGGCCGGGGTGCGCTCGACGATGGGGGCGATCTGGTCGAAGGGGACGGCGAACACGTCGTGCAGGACGAAGGCGACGCGTTCGGCGGGGCCCAGGGTGTCCAGAACGACGAGCATCGCGCGCCCGACCGACTCGATGAGGACGGCCTCGGTCTCGGGGTCGCCGTCGTGCGGCTGGACGGGCGAGCGCCATCCGTAGGGCTCCTCGCGCCGGGAGGCGCGGGTGCGGAGCATGTCGAGGCAGATGCGGGCCACGACGGTGCGCAGCCACGCCTCCAGGTCGTCGATGCCGGCGGGGTCGGTGCGCTGGAGCCGCAGCCACGCCTCCTGGACGGCGTCGTCGGTCTCGCCCGGTGAGCCCAGCATCCGGTAGGCGACCGCGCGCAGTACCGCGCGGTGCGCCTCGAAGCGTTCGGCGAGTCGGTCGTCCATCGGTCACCTTTCCGTGCCGCGTTCCGTCTGCTCCGTGGCATCCGGGAGACGACGACGGCGGGGGGACGGGAGACAGATGATCCGACACGACCAGGGTAGCGAGCCGGGCGCGCGGCCGCTGCTGCGGCCGGTGGCGCTCGGGGACCTGGAGCTGCCCAACCGGGTGGTGATGGCGCCGCTGACGCGGGCCGCGCGTCCGCCCGCGGCCTGGTTCCGACGTGGCGGAGTTGGACACGGCGCGCAGCGACGAGGCCGCCCACTACGGCGGCGGTGCCCGCGGCTATGTCGCCTAACCGATCTGGCCGGGCCCCTAGCCCCGGCCGACGGGCTGGTCGCCCGTGGTCGCCAACACGAAGGCGCGGCCGTCGGGCTTCTATCCTTCGCCGCCTCCCGCTCCCGCCGCGGCGAGGGAAAGGGCGAGGCTGGACCAGGGCACTGCACGTCCCGCTTCCCGGGTTCGACCGGGTACTCAGGCCCGTCGACCTCGCCGGCCAATGGCGGGCCGCGGCCAGGTCCCAGGGGTGGCCGCCGGCCAGGACGTTCTCGGTCTGGAGCCCGATGTCCTTCGGCTCTGCTGCGGCCCACCGCTGGAACCTGGCGAACATGTCGGGCAGGTCGAGCCCACCGCGTTCCAGAAGGGACAGGGCCACCAGCACCGCCATCTGGGTGTCGTCGGTGGCCTCGCCCCGGTCCCAGCCGCCGCCTGCCTGCATCTCGTCGCCGTGACCGGGCGGGTACTTCTTGGAGAACGCCCCCGCGGGGCCGAACTCGAACGGTGCCCCGAGCGCATCCCCCACCGCCGAGCCGAGCACCGTCCCGACGACCCGTGATCGCCTATCGCTCGCAGTCACGGGGCCATGCTCCCACCCTGTGGCCGGGGTCCTAGGCCCCGGCTCCGGGCGGCGGGACGAACTCCGGCTGGTCCAGGACGCGCAGCCAGCTGCCGTCGGGCTGGCGGCGGACGACCTGCGCGCGCGCCCCCGCCCCGTCCCTGGGCGGTGTGGAGGTGAGGGCGAGGTCGCCGCTGACCAGGGTGGGGAGCGGTTCCTCGGGCTCGAAGCGGGGGCGTGAAGCCAGGACCTTCTCCCACATCTCGCGGATCGCGTCGCGCCCCACGGTCTGGGAGCCGGGCGGGTAGGCCAGCACCGCGTCCTCCTCGTAGAGGGCGGCGACGCCGGCCGCGTCGCCGGCGTTGGAGCGTTCGACGAACAGGCGGGTGATGTCCTCCGGCCGCATGGCCTTCTCGTATTCCGTCATGGCGTTCTCCCAGTTCGTTCGGGTCGGCGCCTCCCATGCTCGTCCGCCGCGCTCCAGAAGTCCAAGAGAGGGTTCTTCTCCTGTCCAGAAGCGATGCTTATGGGCCGGCCGGCGGTGCAGAATGCCGGGTATGACGGAGACCTTCGCGCATCGCCTGCGGGTCCGGTACAGCGAGTGCGACCAGCAGGGGGTGGTGTTCAACGGCCACTACCTCTTCTTCTACGACGTGGCGTTGACGGAGATGTGGCGGGAGCTGTTCGGCGACTACGCGCAGATGGTGGAGCAGGGCTACGACCTGGTGGTGGCCGAGGCGCGGATCCGGTTCCGGGAGGGCGCGCGGTTCGACGAGCTGCTGGAGGTGTCGATGCCGGTGGCGCATCTGGGGACGACGAGCATGGTGGTCCGCCCGGTGTTCCGGGTGGGTGGGCGGCTCATCGCCGACGGGGAGGTGCGGCACGTGTTCATCGACCCGGTGTCCAAGGCCAAGAAGGAGATGCCGCCGCAGGTGAGGTCGGTTCTGGAGCCTTACCTGGACGGGGCGGGACAGGCGGCCGGCGCCGCGTCGGGTTCGCAATCGCCTTGACGATGGTTCGAGCATCGCGCGTTTCCCGGATCTGGAATCGGGGTTCGGCCCGACGTGCCCGGCACAGTTCCCGCGGCTCCGATTCAAGTGGGTGACGCGCCCCCGGGGCAACCCCCTTTTTTTCGGGGTCGCCCCGGGCCGCGGGCGCTGGTTCAGCGGGCGGACAGGGACGCGTAGACGGTCCGGTCGCCGTCGGTGACGATCTGCCCGGCCAGATGGGGGCCGGTGGCGGTGGACAGCCGCAGGTCGGGTGGCGCTCCTCCTCGCGGAGTTCGACGGGGCCGGCGGGGGCGCCGGCACGTCCGCGCACGGGCGGGTTCAGGCGGCCGGGCCTGTTCAGGCGGCCAGGCGGGCGGTGAGGGTGTCGGCCTGCCGGTCGAGGGCGTCGAGGCGGTCGTGCAGGGCGGCGCGCAGCCAGGGCGCGCCGGCGGCGCAGTGCCCGAACATCCAGGGCAGCAGTTCGGCGAAGTCGTCCTGGTGCCAGAAGCCGCGCTGGGGCAGGGACGGGGCGGGGCGCCGCAGCGTCAGGTCGTCGCTGCCGGTGAACATGGCGTGGCAGAACACCACGGGGGTGGTGACGCCGGCGTGCGGCAGGCTCGCGGCGACCCTTGCCAGGTCTCCGGGGAAGACGTTCTCGTGGCCGTCGGAGACGACGGCGACCAGGTCGGGGCCGGTGCCGAGGGCGTCCAGGACGGCGGTGGCCAGGTCGGTGGCGCCGCGCGGGGAGCGCTCGTCGCCGCCGGTCTCGATGACCTCCAGCCGGGCGCAGACCTCCGCCAGCACCATCCGCAGCGCGGCGGCCTGGGACAGGGCGGCCCATTCGCGGTCGCCGTAGCCGCGCATGGACGCCGAGGCGTCCAGGACCAGGGCGACGGTGCCGTTGAAGCGGGGGAAGGCCGCGGCGGCGGCGCCGACGTGGCGGGCGAGGGCGGCGTGCAGGTCCTCGGCGGGCCCGCCCCGGTACAGGTGGACGAGGGCGGCGGCGATGTCGCCGCGGTTGGTCGCGGTGATGGTGGCGGGCCGTTCGCGGACGGTGTCGACGGGCAGCACCGGTTCGCCCGGCGCCGCGGAGACGGCGGCGGGGCCGGCCGGGCCGGAGGCGGCGTCTGCGGGGTGGTAGAGGGCCTGGACGCGGGCGGGCGCGGCGGCGGGGTCGGTGAGGAAGCGCAGCAGGCGCCGCTGGAGGTAGTCGGAGGCGGTGTCGCCGCCGGCGATGCGGCGGGCGCAGCCGCGGGCGGTGGCGGCGCCGAGGGCGTGCTCGAAGCAGTCGCGCAGGGCGGGGCGGCGCGCGGCGATGAGGGCGTCGGCGGCGGGGTGCTCCAGGACGAACCGCAGCGCGGTGCGGGTGGTGTGCTTGTGGTTGGCGCGCAGCCGCCGCAGGGCGAGCAGGACGGTGATGACGTGGGCGGGCGGCAGCCCGAGGGTCAGGACGCGGGCGACGCGGGCCTGCACGGCGCGGGTGCGGTCGTCGAGCCCGGCCTGGGAGGCGGCCAGGACCTGCAGCAGCACGCGGGCGCGCTGCCAGGGCCGCACGCCGGGGGCGACGCCGAGCAGGGCGTAGCCCTCGGGGTCGCCGGTGTGCGCGGCGCGGTGCAGGTCGGCGTCGTCCCAGCGCAGGGAGGCGCCCCGGGGCAGGCTCAGGGCGGTGTCGTGGTCGTGCAGGTGGTCAAGGAGCGTGGGGGTGTCCATGGTTGTCGGCCTCCGCAACCATGGAGTGTAGGAATGATCGGGAGCGCCTCGACACTCAATTTCCGGTGGGCGGGCCCGCTGCGGAGGTGTCGGCGGTCGCGGGGCCGGGCGCGGCGGCGTAGCGGCCGAGGCCGTGTTCGAGCAGGTCGAAGGCGCGGGCCGCGGCGGCGTAGACGTCCTCGGCCATCTCCTGCAGGGTCTCCCCCGCGGCCTTGCGGTCGGCGATCTGCTCGACCAGCGTGTTCTGCACGGCGAAGATCATGGCGGCGGCGGCGCGGGGGGCGATGTCGTCGGGGTCGGCGCCGGTGGCCTCGGCGATCAGGTCGGCGAGGCGGTCCTGGGCGCGGCGGCCGATCTCGCGCTGGCGGGCCAGGAGCGCGGGGCTGTCGCGGACGGTGCGGGTCCAGACCTCCGAGCCTTCGTGGAAGGCGGTGTGGTAGGCGCGGGCGTCCAGGCCCTCGAAGAAGCGGCGGCGGAACAGCGCCACGGCGCCCTCGCCGGGGCGGCGGTCGCGGAAGTCGCGCGCGGCGGCCTCGATGATCTCGTCCTGCCGGTCGAAGAACAGGTCTTCCTTGGTCCGGAAGTAGTTGAAGACGGTGTTGACCGACACGTCGGCGGTGCGGGCGACGTCGGCGATGGTGACGTTGTCGAAGCCGCGGGTCATGAACAGGCCGGTGGCGATGTCGGCGATGCGGCGCCGCGTCTCGCGCTTCTTGCGCTCCCGCAGCCCCAGTTCCGGTTCGACCTCGGGGACGTGGTCCTCAGCCATGCCCAGGAATATACCTTCACTGGTGTCACTGAAATCTTGGAGTGACTGCAAATTTGGGGTTACGCTAGCGGCGTCGTTCTCAGAGGAGGTCATCGTGATCGAGGCCCGCGGGCTCGCCCGCACCTTCACCGGCCGGAACGGGACGGTCGAGGCCGTCCGCGGCGTGGACCTGTCGGTCGCGCCCGGCGAGATCGTCGGATTCCTCGGCCCCAACGGGGCCGGGAAGACCACGACGCTGCGGATGCTGACGACGCTGCTGGCGCCGACGGCGGGGACCGCGGCCGTCGCCGGCCGCGACCTGCGCGCCGACCCGGCGGGCGTGCGGCGGCGCATCGGCTACGTCGCGCAGGGCGGCGGCACCGACCCGGGCGTCCCGGTCGCCGAGGAGCTGGACCTGCAGGCGCGCCTGTACGGGGTGCGCGACCGGTCCGCGCGGATCGCGGCGCTGTGCGCGCGCCTGGACCTGGCTGGCCTGGGCCAGCGTCCGGCCGGGTCGCTGTCGGGCGGACAGCGCCGCCGCCTGGACATCGCGCTCGGGCTGGTGCACCGCCCGCCGCTGCTGTTCCTGGACGAGCCGACGACCGGCCTGGACCCGCAGAGCCGCGGCAACCTGTGGGACCACATCCGCGCCATGCGCGACCGGGACGGCACGACGGTGTTCCTGACCACGCACTACCTGGACGAGGCCGACGCGCTGTGCGACCGGCTGCTGATCATCGACCGGGGGCGCATCGTCGCCGAGGGCACGCCCGCCGAGCTGCGCCGCCGCGTCGCCGGGGACGTCGTCACGGTGGAGCTGGCGGAGCCGGCCGGGGTCGAGTCCGCCCGCGGGGCGCTGTCGGCGCACCCGGCCGTCCGCGAGGCCGCCGTGACCGGCGCGACGCTGCGGCTGACCGTCGAGGACGGCGAGAAGGCGCTGATGTCCCTGATCCGCGCGCTGGACGGCGCGGGGGTGGAGCTGGCGTCGCTGAACCTGGCCCGCCCCACGCTGGACGACGTGTTCCTCACCATCACCGGCCGGTCGCTGCGCGAAGCGGCCTGAACCCAGGAGTCTCCCCCATGTCTCTCAAACCGACCGCTTCTGTCGCCCCGTCGGCGTCCTCCGCGTCTTCCGCGGCGTCCGGGCGGGCCGCCGCTCTCGCCCGGGTCGCGTCCGACACCCGGCTGGTCTTCCTGCGGTACATGCGGCAGACGCTGCGCAGCAAGGTCGCGGTGGTGTTCGGCGCGGTCCAGCCGATGCTGTACCTGGTGCTGTTCGGGCCGCTGCTTTCGGACCTGGTCGACGTGCGCGGGTTCGGCGCGGGCAGCGCCTGGCAGGTCTTCGTGCCGGGGGTGCTGGTCCAGCTGTCGATGTTCGGCGCCGGGTTCGCCGGGTTCGGGCTCATCGCGGACCTGCGGTCGGGGGTGGTGGACCGGCTGCGGGTCACCCCGGCCAGCCGGACCGCGCTGCTGCTGGGGCGGGTCCTGCGCGACACGGTGGTGGTCGCGTTCCAGGCGGCGGTGGTCGTGGCGGTCGGGCTGGCGCTGGGGCTGCGGGCCCCGGCGGGCGGGATCGCCGTCGGGCTGCTGCTGGTGGTGGCGCTGGCGGTGAGCGTGGCGTCCCTGTCGTACGTGGTGGCGCTGCGCACGCGCAGCGAGGACGCGTTCGCGCCGATCCTGACGACGGTGACGCTGCCGCTGATGCTGCTGTCGGGGCTCCTGCTGCCGATGAGCCTGGCGCCGGGCTGGCTGGACGCGGTGTCGCGGTTCACGCCGTTCCGGTACACGGTGGACGCCGCGCGGGCGGCGTTCCTGGGCGACTACGCGTCGGCGGCGGTCGCGGAGGGCGCGCTGGTCGCGGTGGTGCTGCTGGTGGCGTCGGTGGCGCTGGGCGCCCGCCGGTTCCGCCGCGAGAACGCCTGACCCGGCTCCGGAGGCGGTCCGGGGCGGGTCACGGGGGCAGGGCGGCGGTCCGGGGCCGCGTGCCCGGCCCGCCGTCCCGCGCGGCCTCCCGCCCGCCGTCCCGCGGACCGCCTGCCGGTGCGGTGGCGGCGTTCAGGACCTCGGGACGGGCGACGGCGGCGCGCTGGGCGATGTAGGCGCCGGCGAGCACGATCGCGCCGCCGGTGATCTGCGCGGCGGTGAGGCGCTCCCCCAGCGCGGCCCAGGCGATGAGGGCGGCGGCGACGGCCTCGGTGTAGCAGATGGCGCCGCCGACCTGCGCCGACAGCCGCTGCAGTCCGGCGACGCCGGTGAGGTAGGCCAGGACGGTGCTGACCAGGCCGATCCAGGCGACCAGCGCCCAGCCGGGCGCGGCGTGCCCGGCGACCGGCACGGGGGCGGGCAGCACCTGCCAGGGCAGCGTCCACGGCGCGGCCAGGGCGGTGAGGGCGAGCGCGGCGACGACGCTCCCGGCGGAGGTGATGACGAGCGGGTCGACCTGCCCGGTCAGCCGGTCGACGATGAGGAAGTAGCTGGCCTGGCAGGCGGCGGCGCCGAGCCCGGCGGCCAGGCCGACCGGGTCGAGCGACAGGCCCGTCCACACCTGCACGACCAGGGCGAGGCCGGCCATGGCGGTCGCGACGCCGGCGGCGGCGGTGCGGTGCACCGGGGCGCGGCGCACCAGCCGCAGCCACGCCAGCACGATGACCGGGCCGCTGAACTCCAGCAGGATCGCCACGCCGACCGGCAGGCGGGAGGCGGCCACGAAGTAGAACGCCTGGCAGCCGGCGACGCCTGTCAGCCCGTACAGGGCCAGGGCGGGCAGGTGGGGGCGCAGGCCGCGGACGGCGCCCCGCCCGCGCAGCAGGAACGGCAGCGGCGCCAGGACCAGCGCGGCGACCGCGATGCGCAGCCACACCGCCTGCAGGGGGCCGAGCCCGGCCTCGATGAGGGCCTTGCCGAACGGCCCGGACGCGCCGAAGCACACCGAGGAGAACAGCGCCAGGCCGAGGCCCCAGGCGCGGGTCCGTGCGGCGCCGTCCATCCTCACCCCCGGGTCGCGCGGTGTGCCGCCGAGCCCGCTCCCGGCGGGCTAATGAGCATCCTTCCATAACGCTCCTTACACGTCGATGGAGGGCTACCGGTCCGTAACACGGGCGATGCCGGACGGAACGCCCGCTGCTACTACTATTCGCCGGATGAGCTGGCAGGCGGCCGGGGCGGGGCCCGGCGGAACCGGTGGGGGCCCGAGCGGCGACCTGTTCGCCTCGGTCGAGGGCAACGTGCGCGAGCTGGTGGCCTCACCGTGGTGGCAGACCGCCCAGCCGGCCGACCGCGCGGCGCAGATCGCCGCGCGGATGCTGTGGGGCGCCGGCGAGTGGTGGCTGTACGGGGCGTGGGGGCGCTGGTACCGGTGCGGCCTGGACGGCACCTGGCACCCCTGCCCGCCCCCCGCGCAGTTCGAGGACCGCCGCGTCGCCGTCCCCGCGCCCCAGGGCGCCGGGACGCCGCCCGTCCCGCCGCAGCTGTTCCCCACCGGCCCCGACCTCGCGGCCGGGCGCGTCGCGCCGCTGGGATTCCTCGGGCCCGTCCCCGACACCGCCGTCGTCGCCCGCATCTCCCAGGCCCTCACCACCGCGCTGGCGGTGAACCCGCAGCAGTTCGCCCAGCGCGACCCGATGTTCCAGCCGGGCACGCCCAGCACCGTCGCCGCCGCGTGGGGCGCACTGCTGTGGTGCGCGGGATCCCCCGTGGTGCTGACCGAGCACCCCCTGATCGAGTCGTTCATCCCGTTCCTGACGACCTCCGCCGAGCAGCTGCACTGGATGATGCCGCCCGACTTCGGCACCCTGGCCGGCTACTACGTCCACCGGCTCGGCGCAGGCGACGGCGGCGGCGCCGCCCACATCGCCCGCGTCATGTACGAGGTCGCCGCCGGCCTGCAGGCCGACCCCCGGTTCCGTCCCGGCGCCGACGCCCTCGCCGCGGTCACCGCGGCGTCGCTGCGGATGGTCAACCAGGACATGGCCACCGTCCGGTACGGGCCCGAGGCGATCGTGCAGGAGTGGCGGCGCCGCTGCCCCGCCGAGTTCGCCACCCCGATGGTGCGCGACACCGCGCCGGGCGAGTACCTGCGCCTGGCCCTGTACGACCTCCAGGAGATCGTCGCAGGGCTGACCGGGCCGCGCCCGGCCGCGGCGGGACGCAGCCACGACGAGGTCCGCCGCGCCGGGATCGCGGTGCTGGCCGCCGACCTGCAGGCCGCGCCGGGCGCGCTGCCGGCGCTGCAGCGCTGGCTGGACGCCGACAGCGCCCGCACCCTGCAGGCGGTGCTGACCGACCCGGCCAACCCGCTGCGGTCGCTGTGGCCGCGCGACGGCCGCCTCCCCGACGCGCTGCGCAGCGACGACTCCGACGCCCTCGCCGCACTGCTGGCCACCACCTACACCCTGGGGCTGACGTGGTGCCGGCTGGCGCAGGTGCCGCCGCCGTCGACGGGGTTCGCGGTGCCGCAGGCGGTCGCGGCGGAGCTGACGTCCCCGGCGATGCACACCCCGCCGTCCACCGACGAGCTGTCGGCGTGGGACATCATCAAGGCCGCCCGCGCCCACATGGCCGCCGAGCGCGCCTCCTCCGGCGGCGACCAGCCGGTCGCGCCGGTGCCCGAGCCCGCACAGGAGGCCCCGGGCCCGCCGCCCGCGGTCGCGCCCGCCCCTCCCCCGGCCGCCCCGCCGGTGCCGCCGCCCGCCGCGCCCGAACCGCCCGCCCCGGCGGCGCACGCCTCGCCGGGCCCGTCGGAGCCGCCCTTCCAGTACGCGCCCCCGCCCCCTCCGGTCTCGCCGCCGGTGTCGCCGCCGCCGTTCCCGGGCCCGTCCTCGCCACCGCCCGAGCCGAGCGCCCACCACGAGCAGGGGCGGCCCGAGCCCCCCCGGTACGAGCAGCCGCCCGCCGCGCCCGCGCCGGCGCCGGACCCGTTCGGCTCGGACGTGCCGCCGCCGCGGATCGCGCCTCCCCCGGCGCCCGAGCCCCCCGCCCCGGCGCCGCCGACCCGGCACGCCCCCGAGCCGGCGCCGGAGCCGGTATGGCCGTCGGAGCCGCACGAGACGCAACTGGACACCGACGCGTTCCGCACCCAGCTCGATCCGGGCCCCGCGTGGCCCGGCGCGGACGCCCCGCCTCCCGCCCCGCCGTCCCCCGCGCCGGCGCCCGCGCCGCACGCGGACCTGCCGCCGCCTCCGGCGCCGGTCCCCGAGCCGCCGCCCCCGCTGCCGCCCGCGCCCGTGCCCGAGCAGGCCCCGCAGGTCGCCGAGGCCTACGGCGTCCGGTTCCTGTGCGGCGCCGACGACATCGAGCGCGTGGTCACCGAGGTGCGGCGGCGCGGCAAGTGGGCGCGGCGGCTGCGCGGCCAGGAGGTCTCGAGCGCGTCGGCGCCGGCGCTGCTGCTGATCGGCGCGCCGTCCAGCGGGCAGCGGCGGCTGGCGCGGATGGTGGCCCGCGCGCTGGCGGAGGTCGAGGCCTCCAGCGGCGAGGTCCACGCCGTCCACGCCGAGGACCTCCGCGAGCACGGCCCCGACGGGCTGCGGGCCGCGCTGGAGGAGCACTCCGGCCACGTCCTGCTGCTGGACGGCCTGGACGGGCTGATCCTGGACGAGGCGCAGGGCCCGGCCTACGCGTCGGTGCTGTACCGGACGCGGCTGGAGGGCGTGAACGACACCGCGCTGCTCGGCACGTGCGAGCCCGACCGCGTCGGTGAGCTGTCGGCGGTGTCGCCGGAGCTGGTGACCGACCTGCGGGCGGTGCGGCTGCCGGACCTGTCGGGCGCGCAGGCGCGCGCGGCGCTGGTACGGCTGCTGGCCGAGGAGCGCAGCCTGCGGCTCGGGTCGGACGCGTGGGCCGTGGTGAACCGCGAGGTCGGATCGCTGCGGCCGCGGGGCAGGCTGACCGGCGCGCGGCTCGTGGAGGCCTACCTGGACCGCGCCGCGCAGCGGCACCTGGGCAGCGCGGAGGCGACGCAGGCGATCGGCAGCGCGCTGTCGCTGACGGCGGCCGACTTCCAGGGCCTGGCGGTGGAGCTGTCGGGCCGCTGACCCGCGCCGCACCGGCCCCGGCCACCGGGGCCCGGTGCGGCGCGAGGCCCGAAAACCCTTGCCGGTAAGGGTTTTAAGCCCCTTCGGAAGGGCGCGTGGGCGGCGGGCGGGGTCACGATGGGTACGTGGATCGCGTAGATCGGCTGCTGGCGCTCGTCGCGGAGCTGCGTGCGGCCTCCCCCGACCCGCTGGACCCGGCGGTGCTGGCCGCGCGGCTCGGGGTCAGCGAACGGACCCTCCGCCGCGACCTGGAGCTGCTGACGCACGGCGGGCTGCCGGTGCGGGCCGAGAAGGGCCGCGGGTACGCGCTGCCCGAGCCCGCCGCGCGCGAGCCGCTGTCGGAGGCGGGGTCGCTGATGGGCCCGGTGCACGACACGCTCGCCGAGGCGGTCCGCACCCGCCGGGTCGTGCGGCTGGCCTACACCGACCAGGCGGGGGCGCGCAGCTTCCGCGACGTCGAGGCGCACGGCCTGGTCGTGGCCCCCTACGGGGAGTACCTGGTGGGGTGGTGCCGGATGCGCGACGGGCCGCGGATGTTCCGGCTCGACCGGATCGGCGCGGCGTTCCTGTCGGGGCGGGGCGCGGAGGTGCGGGACCTGGACGAGCTGCTGGCGGCGCTGCGGGTACCGGTGCCGCGCCCGGCGGCCGAGGCGGGTCCGCGCGGCCCGGCGGGCGCGGCACGCGCCCGGGCGTGGACGCTGGACCGGCTGGAGTCGGTGCGGACGCGGCTGCGCGACTCGGCCGCGGAGGTCCGCGGCGGCGGCGCGGGCGCGGCGGCGCTGCGCGGGGTGCTGGGGCATCTGGCGGAGTGGACGCGCTGGCAGGCGGCGGCGATCCGGTCGGCGGCGACGGGTGAGGAGCCGGTGCTGGAGGGCCGCCCCCCGGCGTTCCCGCCCGCCTTCGGGCGGGAGATGCCCTATGACGCGCGGGAGCGGATGATCCAGGACGCGATGGCGCTGCGGTCCCTGAGCGACCTGGCGCGCGATCTGCAGCAGGTGCTGGAGGCGGTGGCGCACTGGGCGGCCGACTGCGACGACGCGCTGTGGGAGGCCGAGCTGCCCGATCCGCGCCCGTACGGGCCGCCGGGCCCGCCGCGTCCCCTGGCGGATCTGCTGGCGGGCTGGCGGGGCCCGCTCGCCCACATCGAGTGGCACCTGGACCGGCTCACCGACGAGCCGCCGCCTCCGGCGGGCGACGACGAGGACGTGTGGGTCGTGGACCGCTGCCCCCTGCAGGCCTGACCCGGGCGGGGTCAGTCCGCCGGGGCGTCGACGGCGAGGGCGGGGGTGTCCAGGGGGTCGAGGTCGCGGGTGAACCAGACGGCCTTGCCCGGCGGCGCGGGCCTGGCGCCGAACTCGGTGGCGAGGGAGGCGACCAGCAGCAGCCCGCGGCCGGCCTCGGACCAGTCCAGGACGGGGGGCGGCGCGGCGGGCGCGCCCGGCGCGCGGGGGTCGGCGTCACCGACCTCTCCGGTGAGGCGGACCCCGGCCCGGGTGGCGTCCAGGCGCAGGGCGAGGCGCACGGGCCCGGCGCCGTGCACGACGGCGTTGGTGACGAGCTCGTCCACGATGAGGACGATGTCGTCGGTGTCGTCGGGGCCCGTGACGCGCCACCGCCGCAGTGTCCGGCGGGTGAGCTCGCGTGCCCGGGCCGCGGCGCGGGGCCCGGGGTCCAGGTCCCAGGCCATCGCCACGCCGCCGTCGTCCCTGCCGGTGGTTCCGCCGCCCGCAGGCCTCGTGGTCCCCGTCCCCGTGGTGCGCACTTCCCCGTCTCCTCACCTGTGCCGGGTTTCGCCGCCGGTGCTCGCGGTCGTGCGGGCCCCCCGCGTGGCGACCGGGCGGTCTCCGCGCATTTCCCGCATGACTCATATTCGTGGACGCGTCTGCGGGCGGACCGGTGCACGGGCGCAGGCAACCCTCACCGCGGGGTGAGGTGAAGTTCACATGCGGGGTGGCGATGGAGGAGGCACCCGCGCGGAGCCGCTACAGTGGGTGCGTCGGTGTGGCATGTGTCCCCCGGGCTCTACCTGATGCCTTCGGGGAATACCGCCGGTCCCATGCGGTCCGGGCTGGAGCTTCGTTGTGCCTTTCGCCGTGAGGCGACCACCACACCGGCTTGAACGCCAAGGCCCCGGCGGGCTCGTCCCGCCGGGGCCTTGGCGTTCGCACGTCCCACGGCCCCTCCCGTAGTCCGCCCCGGCACCCGCAATGGCTTGGTAGCGGGAGGCGGCGGGGTGGGGTGGGGTTAGAGGAGGGCGGCGGCGATTCCGGCGGCTACGGCGGCCAGGACGATGAGGGCGGCGGCCGCGGCGAGGGCGATCGTGCGGGCGCGGCGGGCGCGGGGGGTGCCGAGGCGTGCGAGGCGCTGGGCCAGGCGGGGGTCGTCCTCGCTCAGGCGGACCTCGATCTGGCTGAGGATCCGCTGCTCCTCCATCGACAGCGCCATGCTTCATACCTCCGGGGGGTGGTCAGGTGACAGGATTCCTGCCCACGGACCATGATCATTATCCCTCGGGGGCGGTGGCCGTCGCGCCGCGTCCGGGCCGGCTCTCGTGGTGGAGCCGGTCGAGGGCGGTGACGTAGTAGGTGTAGGAGCGGCCGGGCTTGGCGGCGGGGTCGATGATGCCGCCGCCGCGGACGTCGGCGATGAGGTCGCGGGGGCGGACGGGGGCGCAGCCGGGCTTGCCGCCCTCGACCCGGTAGACGGCGTAGGAGACCGCGCCCTGCGAGGTCCGCCAGGTGACCTTCACGCCCTTGCCGTCCTTGCCGGTGGCCGGGACGGCGGTGGTGCCCTGCACCGAGGGGGGCGCCTGTCCGCCGCGGCGGGCGGGGACGGGCGGGACGGCGGGGCGGGCGTAGTGGTCCTCGCGGAGGCGGGCGGCGAACCCGCGCCGGTTGGCGGCGAGGTCGGAGGCGCTGAAGAACACGTCGCCGCCGATCTGCGGGTAGCGGGCGTTGAGGGTGAGGTGGCGCGACAGTTCGGCGGGCTTGCGCCAGGTCGCGTCCTCGCCGACGCGGTAGGCGGCCTGGCCGATGGTCAGCTGGACGCCGGTGCCCTCGACCTGGCGGGCCCACCAGGGGGCGAGCTCGGCGTAGTCGGCGCGGGGGTCGCCGATGGGCCAGTACAGCTGGGGGGTGACGTAGTCGAGCCACCCCTTCTTGATCCATTTGCGGGTGTCGGCGTAGATGTCGTCGTAGCTCTGCAGGGCGGAGGTGGACGATCCGGCGGGGTCGCTGCTCTTGTTGCGCCACACGCCGAAGGGGCTGATGCCGAACCGCACCCAGGGCTTGGCGGCGTGGATGCGGGCCGACAGCGACTCGACGAGGGTGTCGACGTTGCGGCGGCGCCAGTCGGCCCTCTTCATGCCGTCGCCGTAGGCCTTGTAGGCGGCGTCGTCGGGGAAGTCGCCGTCCTCGGGGTAGGGGTAGAAGTAGTCGTCGAAGTGGACGGCGTCGATGTCGTACTTGCCGACGACGTCCATGACGGCCTTGGTCGCCAGGTCGCGGACCTGGGGCAGGCCCGGGTCGTACCACAGGCCCTTGCCGTACTTGCGGACCCAGTCGGGGTGCTGCCGGGCGGGGCTCTTGGGCGACAGCTTCTTCAGGTCGGCCTGGCGGGACACGCGGTAGGGGTTGAACCAGGCGTGGAACTCCAGGTTGCGGGTGTGGGCCTCCTCGAGCATGAACGCCAGCGCGTCGTAGCCGGGGTCCTTGCCCTGGGTGCCGGTGAGCCACTGCGACCACGGCTCGTACGGGGAGGCGTAGAACGCGTCGGAGTTGGGGCGGATCTGGACGAACACCGCGTTCATGTTCATGGCGGTGGCGGTGTCGAGGAGCCGGGTGAACTGCTTCTTCTGGTCGGCGGCGGAGGCGCCGGGGTCCTTGGGCCAGTCGGTGTTGCCGACGCTGGCGATCCACATGCCGCGCAGCTGCCGCCCTTTGGCGCCGTCGGGCGCGGGGACGCCCGGGCACTCTGCCCTGGCGTCGGGGGGCACGGGCCCGCGGGCGCCGTCCCCGCGCCCGCCCGTGCCGCCGAGGGCGGTGATGCCGCAGGCGGCGAGCGCGCCCGCCGATACTCCCGCCGTCAACGCCGCCGCCGCTTGCCGGGTCCTCGATCGCCATGCCATAGCGGCCCATTGTTACGCACGCGCCGCGATGCCATGGACGAAACAGCGATGCCCGTGTGATCCCCCACTGTCCCGTTATGCCCGATCCACTGCATTGCGATCTTCGAACACGCGTTCCATACTCTGCGTGGCGAACCGAGTCGCCAGCGTGACGAGGAGGTGTGTCGCATGCGTGGAACGTTCGCAGGCCGGGCCTTGACCGGCCCGGCTCGGAAAGTGAACGCCGGGCTGGCCGGGAGCACTCCGATTCTGACGGCGGACGGACGGACGAAGCGCTTGGGCGAACTGCGGTCCGAGGACCGCGTCTACGGGTCGCACATGGTCGGTCGTTACCGCCGCTACCTCGTCACCCATGTAGTCGAGTTACGGCGAAGGGTGGACCCGGCGTTCCTGGTGGTCCTGGACGACGGGACCCGGCTCACGGTGGGCGCCGACCAGCGCTTCCTCAGCGAGCGGGGCTGGAAGCACGTCACGGGAGCAGAGCAAGGTTCTCGAAGGCGGCCGCATCTCACCGTGAACAACAGCCTGATGGGGATCGGCCGATTCGCCTCACCCCCTGAGGCGGACGAGGATTACCGGCGCGGTTACCTGTGCGGGATGATACGAGGAGACGGGCAGTTGGGCCATTATCCCCAGGGCGCCCCGGGCAGGCCCTATGCCGTCGTTCACCGCTTTCGTCTTGCATTGGCCGATGATGAGGCACTTGAGAGGAGTCGCCGCTATCTCACAGGTTTCGGTGTTCCCACTCGCGAGTTCGTCTTCTCCGAGGCCACGGAGGCACGGCGCAGGGTGAGCGCCATCCGCGCTCAGAGCGCCTCGGCGGTCGAGGCGATCGAAGAAATCGTCCGCTGGCCGTTGGCGTCGCCATCCGAAGGATGGCGGAAGGGGTTCCTGGCCGGCGTCTTCGACGCGGAGGGATCCTGCAGCAAGGGGATTCTGAGGTTCTCCAACTCCGATCCGCAGATCCTGTCCATGATCACCGACTGCCTGCTCCATTTCGGTTTCCGCGTGGTGCGTGAAGCTCCGCGCACTTTCGTCAACCTGCCGGTGACCCCGATCCGGCTCGTCGGAGGTCTGCGTGAGCGGACACGGCTGTTCCACACCATCCGACCGGCGATCACCCGGAAGACGTCCATGGAAGGGACGGCGCTCAAGAGCGATGCGCCCTTGGGCATCCACTCCATAACCGCCCTGGGATCGAAGATCCCTTTGTTCGAAATCGTCACCGCTGCGGGGAATGTCGTGGCCGACGGGGTCGTATCCGACGCCTCCCCTTCAGGAGCAGAGGCCGGGTAGGAGTGAGCAGACTCGCTGGGCAGGTAGAGGTCCGGTGTCTCCGGCATCGGAGGGTCAGGGGCAGGGTGCGGTGGGGGCGGGGGTGGGGCGGCGGTGGATGGAGGGGGCGGAGCGGCCGGGGGCCAGGTGGGGGCGCAGGGTGAGGTCGTCGGTGTAGTCGCCGCCGTGCTCGGTGCGGTACGGGATGGGGTCGGCGGTGGGCAGGGCGTGCAGGCGGGCGTCGAGGGCGGCGGCGGCCGCGGCGTGGTCGGCGGGGGTGGCGCGGTCGGCGCCGGTGACGACCAGGGGCGGCAGGACGTCCATGCCGGTGTAGAACAGCGTGCCGTGCAGGAGGGGGAACAGCAGGTCCTCGGCGGCGCCGTGGACGCCGCGGGGGCCCAGGCCGGTGGAGCGGGCGCCGGCGGTGGTGACGACCAGGGCGCGGCGTCCGGCGAGGCCGCCGTCGCCGTAGCGGAGGGTGCGGCCTTCGGCGTCGGTGACGCCGAAGGCGAAGCCCTGGACGAAGACGCGGTCGAACCAGCCCTTCAGGATGGCGGGCATCCCGTACCACCACAGGGGGAACTGCACGACCAGCGCGTCCGCCCAGGTGATCTTGTCCTGTTCGGCGCGGATGTCGGGGGCCAGGGCGCCGGCGGCGTGGGCGCGTTCGGACGCGGCGCCGACGATGAGGCGGCGCGCGGGGTCGTGGCCGAAGTCGGCGGGGCCGACGACGGGGTTCCAGCCCATCGCGTACAGGTCGGAGTGGCGGACGCGGTGCCCGTCGCGGCGCAGGGTGGCGGCGCCGCGGTCGCGCAGCGCGCCGTTGAGGGAGCGGCCCTCGGGGTGGGCGAAGATCCACAGGACGTTCACGGCGCTGTCTTCCTTCCCGGTTCGTCGGCTCCGGTGCCGGCCTTCCCGGTGCCCGCCTTCCCGGCCGGGCTGCTCGGCGGCGGCCGGTCCGGTGTCGATGCTGCCCGGCGGCCGCGCCGAGCGTGAGTGGCCGGTGGGCCATGCTGTGCAAGGATCGGGCCATGGCGGGCGGGGTGCACCGGGTGGCGGTGGTGGTGCGCGAGGGCGTGCTGCCGATGGAGCTGGGGATCGTCCACCAGCTGTTCGGGCAGGCCCGGTCGGCGGGGGGCGCGCCGCTGTACGAGGTGGTGTCGTGCGCGGTGGAGCCGGGGGCGGTGCGGGCGGACGCCGATTTCGCGGTGACGGTGCCGCACGGGCTGGAGGCGCTGGAGGCGGCGGACACGGTGGTCGTGCCGGCGTCGCACCTGCTGGACGAGACCCGTCCCGGGGACGGGCCGGTGCCGGGCGCGGTCGCGGCGGCAGCCGGGCGGGGCGCGCGGGTCGCGTCGGTGTGCACGGGCGCGTTCGTGCTGGCGGCGGCGGGGCTGCTGGAGGGGCGGCGGGCGACGACGCACTGGCTGTCGTGCGCCCGGCTGGCGGAGATGTTCCCGGGGGTGCGGGTGGACGCGGCGGTGCTGTTCGTCGACGAGGGCGCGGTGCTGACCTCGGCGGGCGAGGCGGCGGGCGTCGACCTGTGCCTGCACATGATCCGCCGCGACCACGGCGCGGCGGTGGCGGGGGACGTGGCGCGCCGCACGGTGGTGCCGCCGCACCGGGAGGGCGGGCAGGCGCAGTTCGTGGCGCTGCCGGTGCCGGAGTCGCGGGAGTCCTCGACGGGCGCGGCGCGGGCGTGGGCGCTGGAGCGGCTGGACCGCCCGGTGACGCTGGCGCAGCTGGCGGCGCGGGCGTCGATGAGCGTGCGGACGTTCACGCGCCGGTTCCGGCAGGAGACGGGCGTGTCGCCGCAGGTGTGGCTGGCGGCGCAGCGGGTGCAGGCGGCGCGGCGGCTGCTGGAGGAGACCGACCTTCCGGTGGACCGGGTCGCCGAGCGGGCGGGGTTCGGGACGGCGGCGTCGCTGCGCGCGCACCTGCACGCGGCGATCGGGGTGTCGCCCTCGTCCTACCGCGCGACGTTCCGCGGCCCCGAGGGCCCTGGAGGCCCGGACGGACCGCAGGGCCCGGGCGGCGCGTGACCGGGGGTCAGGCGCGTTCGGCGTCGAGCTCGACGGGTTCGGCGATGACGTCGACCATGGCGCCGTTGCGCAGCACGGTGATCGGCAGGGGCCGCCCGATGGCCTCGGCGAACATGAGCCGCTGCAGCGACTGGGCGTGGGAGACCGGCGCGCCGCCGGCGGTCAGGACCAGGTCGCCGCGGCGCAGCCCGGCCCGGTCGGCGGGGCCGGCGGGCACGACCTCGGCGACGCGCAGCGCGTCGTCCTGCCCGATCCGCTCGCGCAGGGCGGCGGGGACGGGGACGGGCGCGGCGGCCAGGCCGAGGTAGGCGCGGCGGACGCGGCCGTCGCGGATCAGGGCGGCGATGATGCGGCGGGTGGTGGCGTTGATCGGGACGGCCAGGCCCAGGCCGATCCCGGCGACGGCGGTGTTGACGCCGACGACGCGGCCGTGGGCGTCGGCGAGCGCGCCGCCGGAGTTGCCGGGGTTGAGGGCGGCGTCGGTCTGGATGACGTCCTCGATGACGCGGACGGCGGTGCCGCTGCGGGTGGGCTGGGAGGTCGGCAGCGACCGGCCGAGGGCGGACACGACGCCGGCGGTGACCGAGCCGGCGAGACCGAGGGGGTTGCCGACGGCGACGACGAGCTGCCCGACGACCAGGGCGTCGCTGTCGCCGAGGGCGACCGGGTCGGGGACGGGCCCGTCGGCGCGCACGACGGCCAGGTCCGACAGGGGGTCGGTGCCGACGACGGTGAACGCGCCGGTGGCGCCGTCGGCGAACGCGGCCTGCCCGCCGGACGCGGCGCCGACGACGTGGGCGTTGGTGAGCAGGAACCCGTCGCCGGTGAACACGAAGCCCGACCCGGTGCCCTCGCCGCGGCGGCCGCGGACGCGCAGTGCCGCCACGCGCGGGGTCAGATCGCGGGCGACGGAGGACACCACGCGGGAGTAGGCGTCCAGCGGCGGCTCGTCCCGCGGGGCCTGGCGGGGATCGCTGTCATGGGGGACCATCACACCTCCCGATGATTACATCGTTACACGGTAACGGTGGGAGGGGAAGGGGTGTTCCCGGCTACCCCGCCACGCCGGGGCCCGCGCCGTCCAGGTCGCCCCCGCCCTCACCCGGCCCGTGCGGGTGCAGGTCGGAGCGCAGGAGGCTGTACAGGACCTCGTCGCGGTACCGGCCGTCGCGGAACCCCCATTCGCGCATGACGCCCTCGCGGGTGAACCCCGCCTTCTCCAGGGCGCGCTGCTCGGCGAGGTTGCCGGTCTCTGTCTCGGCCTGGACGCGGTGGGCGGTGGTGTGCGCGAACAGGTACTCCGCCAGCAGGCGCTGCGCCCGCGACCCGGCGCCGTGGCCCCGCGCCTCGGGCAGCAGCGAGATCCCGATGCTCCAGCACCACGCCCGCCCGGCGCCGGCGACGCGCCGGTAGGACACCATGCCGAGGAACGCGGCGCCGCGGGCGACGACGAGGTTGCCGGTGTCCTCGCCGAGCATGCCGTCGTCCTCCCAGCGGCGCCGGAACCTGCGGACATCGCGGAACCCCTCCCACAGGAACGGCGCGGCCAGCTCCGGATCGCCGCGCAGCCGCTCGATGAGCGGCAGGTCCGCCTCGGCGACGGGCCGCAGCGCCACCCCGGCGCTCCGCACGGGCTGTCCGGTCCTGCCGGTGGAGGTCTCGCTCATGCCGCTCCCAAGGTCAGCGCAGGGTGGACAGGCCGCCGTCGACGTGCAGGACCTGCCCGGTCACGTAGGAGGCGCGCTCCGACAGCAGGAACACCGCGACGTCGGCGACCTCCCACGCCGTGCCCTGCCGGCGCATGGGGATCAGCCCCGCGACCCGGTCGCGGCTCGCGTTCCCGTCGGACGCGGCGCGCCCCATCACCGTGTCGATCAGGCCCGGCGCCACCACGTTGGCGCGCACCCCGCGCGGCGCGCCCTCGGCGGCGATGTGCCGCACCAGCCCGGTCAGGCCCGCCTTGGAGGCGTCGTAGGACGGCGACCGCGAGCCCGGCTTGGTCCCGGCCAGCGACCCGATGAACACCATCGCGCCGCCCGCCTCCAGCGCCGGCATCGCGGCCTTGCCGACCAGGAACGGCGCCCGCAGGTTGACCTGCAGGACGCGGTCCCAGTCGGCCAGCGCCGTGCCCGCCAGCCCGTACCCGATGCCGATCCCGGCGTTGAACACCACCCCGTCCAGGCCGCCGAGGCCCTCGGCGGCCTTCGTCACGACGGCGTCGCAGGACGCCGGGTCGGTCACGTCCGCCACCACCACCCGCGCCCGGCCGCCCTCCGCCTCGATCATCGCGGCGGTCTGCCCCGCGGAGTGCTCGTCGAGGTCGGCGCACGCCACCGCGGCGCCCTCCCGCGCGGCGGTGACCGCGATCGCGCGGCCGTTGCCGACCGGCGCGGCGGGATCGTCGCTGGGCCGCGTCCCCGCGCCGACGACCAGGATCCGGCGGCCCGGCAGCAGCCCGCCGGGCGGTGCGATCTCGGGCATGACCGGCACCGTAGCGGACGCCGCCGCCGACGCCCAGCCCCGGCCCGCCTCGCACCGCAGGCCCCGCGCGGCAGGCCCCGCGCGGCAGGCCCCGCGCGGCGGCTAGGGTGCGGGCATGGGAACGGCTGCGGACGCGCGCGAGGAGCCCGTGGTGGTCGAGCGCGCCGCCGGACTGGGCGGCGAGCTGGTGCTGCGCCGCGCGGGCGGCGACTACGAGATCATCAGCAACGGCGTGTTCCTCATGGACACCCGCAACGGCGAGTCCGAGCGGCTGCTGGTCCGCGCCGCCCTGGAGGCGGCCGCGCGGCGCCCCGGCGGGCCCGCGCGGGTCCTCATCGGCGGCCTGGGCGTCGGGTTCTCCCTCGCCGAGGCCCTCACCCTCCCCGACGTGGCGCACGTCACCGTCGTCGAACGCGAGCCCGCCGTCGTCGCCTGGCACGCCACCGCGCTGCGGCCCTGGTCCCGGGGCGCGCTCGACGACCCCCGCGTCACCGTCGAGCGCGCCGACCTGCTGGACTACGTCTCCGCCCCGGACGCGGGCCGCTTCGACGCGGTCTGCCTGGACATCGACAACGGCCCCGACTGGACCGTCACCCCCGGCAACGCCCGCCTCTACGCCGCCACCGGCCTGGACGCCCTCGCCGCGCTGCTGACGCCGCGCGGCGTGCTCGCGGTGTGGAGCGCCAACGCCGCGCCGGCGTTCGAGGCGCTGCTGCGCGACACGTTCGCGGCCGTGGAGGTCCGCCCGGTCCCGGTGCCGCGCGGCGAACCCGACGTGGTCTACCTCGCCCGCGACCCGCGCACCCGCGCCTCCGCCTGACCACGGCCGGGCCCCGCCGGACGCCGTCCGCGGCCGCCCGGCGCCGTCGATGGACGGCGGCGACAAAGCGGCCCCGCCCGTTTCTGTAGGCCGCGCCGTCCACCCCGCGCCGGCCGTTCGCTAGGTTTCGGCCTGACACAACCGTTTTGGGAGGATCTGTGGCTACTGCCCACGCAGCCCGGCGGCGTCCCGCCGTCCTGGGCGACCTGCTGCCCGGCTCGCTGGCCCGCGACGCCGCGCTCGTCATCGGCGCGGCCGCGCTCGTCGGCGTCGCCGCGCAGATCGCGGTCCCGCTGCCCGGCACCCCCGTGCCGGTGACCGGGCAGACCTTCGCGGTGCTGCTCGCCGGCGCCGCCCTCGGCTTCGGCCGCGCCGGCCTGGGCATGCTGGTCTACCTGCTGGCCGGAATGGCCGGCGTCCCCTGGTTCACCGACGGCACCTCCGGCGCCGGGTTCCCCACGCTCGGCTACGTCATCGGATTCGTCGCCGCCGGCGCCGCCGTCGGACGGCTCGCGCAGCTCGGCGGCGACCGCACCCCGCTGCGCACCATCGGGACCATGCTCGTCGGCACCGCCATCATGTACGCCGCCGGCGTCCCCTACCTGATGGCCGCCCTCCACGTCGACCTCGCCAAGGCGCTCGACCTCGGCGTCGTCCCCTTCCTGGCCGGCGACGCGCTGAAGGTCCTGCTCGCGGCCGGACTGCTGCCCGCCGCATGGAAGATCACCGGCGCAGACCGCCGCTGACCCCCGCGCGCCCCCGCCCCCACCCCGCGCATGGGAACGGGACGGACGGGCATACGCGCAACCAGCACCACCCAGGCCCGGGCGGCCCGGCACCACCGGGCCGCCCCGCCCGCCACCGGCCGCCCCGCCGCGGACCCGATGTGGCGCACGCCTCACGACCCCCCGCCACCCCGCCCGTTTGAACAGGTTCAAATCTGGCGTACAGTGGCTCACGTGAAGCTCGCCGTGACAGCACCGGACCGACTCACCGTCCGCACCGTCCCGATCCCCGACCCGGGCGACCTCATCGCGCGGCTTCCGCACCCGTCCGCGCTGGCCTGGATCCGCCACGGCGAGGGAATCGTCGGCTGGGGCGAAGCCGCCCGCCTCACCCTCCCCGGCGGCGACGACCGCTTCGACGCCGCCGCCCGCCTGCTCCACGACCTTTTCGGCGCCGCCGCCGTCGACGACCCCGTCGACGTCCCCGGCTCCGGACCCGTCGCCTTCGGCACCTTCGGCTTCGACCCCAAATCCCCCGACTCCACCCTCATCGTCCCCCGGCGCATCCTCGGCCGCCGCGACGGCCGCGCCTGGCTCACCACCATCGGCGACGACACCGACCCCCTCGCCCTCGCCCACCCGCCCCAGGCCCCCACCGGCCTGCACTGGAGCGACGGCGCCCTCACCGAGGACGCCTGGAAGCACGCCGTCGCCACCGCCGTCGACCGCATCCGCCGCGGCCACCTCGCCCCGCCGCCGCCCCGCGCCGCCGACCACACCGAGCAGACCGACCACACCGAGCAGACCGGCCGCACCGGCCACCTCGGCAAAGTCGTCCTCGCCCGCGACCTCACCGTCCGCGCCGACACCCCCATCGACGCCCGCGTCCTCCTCCAGCGCCTCGCCGCGCGCTTCCCCGGCTGCTACACCTTCTCCTGCGCCGGCATGGTCGGCGCCACCCCCGAACTCCTCATCCGCCGCACCGGCGGCGACATCGAATCCCTCGTCCTCGCCGGCACCACCGCCCGCGGCGACACCCCCGCCGACGACCAGGCCCGCGCCGCCCGCCTCTTCGCCTCCCCCAAGGACCGCGAAGAACACCGCTACGCCGCCGAAATGGTCCGCGACGCCCTCACCCCCCTCTGCTCCCACCTCACCGTCCCCGACCAGCCCGAACTGCTCACCCTCCCCAACGTCCTGCACCTCGCCTCCCCCCTGCGCGGACGCCTCGCCGCCGACCGCTCCGTCCTCGACGTCGTCGCCGCCTTGCACCCCACCCCCGCCGTCTGCGGCACACCCACCGACACCGCCATGGACCTCATCCGCGAACTCGAGGGCATGGACCGCGGCCGCTACGCCGGCCCCGTCGGCTGGGTCGACGCACGCGGCGACGGCGAATGGGGCATCGCCCTGCGCTGCGCCGAGATCGACGGCACCCGCGCCCGCCTGTTCGCCGGCTGCGGCATCGTCGCCGACTCCGACCCCGACGCCGAACTCGCCGAAGCCCGCACCAAGTTCCGCCCCATGCAGTACGCCCTCCACGGCTGACCACCGCCCAGGGCACACTGGACCCATGCGCGCGAGCCGGCTGCTGTCCCTCCTGCTGCTCCTGCAGACCAGGGAACGCATGACCGCCCGCGAACTGGCCGCCGAACTGGAAGTGTCCGTCCGCACCGTCTACCGCGACGTCGAATCCCTCAGCGCCGCCGGCGTCCCCGTCTACGCCGACCGCGGCCCCGACGGCGGCTACCGCCTCCTCAACGGCTACCGCACCCGCCTCACCGGCCTCACCGCCACCGAAGCCGAATCCCTCACCCTCTCGGCCCTGCCCGGCCCCGCCTCCCAACTCGGCCTCGGCGACGTCCTCGCCGCCGAACTCAAACTCATGGCCGCCCTCCCACCCGACCTGCGCACCCGCGCCGCCCGCATCCGCGAACGCTTCCACCTCGACGCCCCCGGCTGGTTCCGCTCCCCCGACGAAGTCCCCCACCTGCACGCCATCGCCGACGCCGTCTGGAACCAGCACCGCATCGAGGTGCTCTACCGCCGCTGGCGCCGCCCCCAGCAGGTCACCCGCACCCTCGACCCCCTCGGCGTCGTCCTCAAAGCCGGCACCTGGTACCTCATCGCCCGCGCCGCCGACCCCGCACCCGCACCCCACCCCGACGCGCCCGCCGACGGCACCGCCGACGCACCCCGCACCTACCGCGTCTCACGCGTCCTCACCCTGCGCGCCCTGCCCGGCCACTTCGACCGCCCCCACGGCTTCGACCTCGCCGCCTACTGGGCCGCCTACGCCGAACGCTTCGAAGCCGACGCCTACCGCGAATACGCCACCGTCAAGCTCTCACCCGACGGCCTCACCCGCTCCCAGATCCTCCTCCCGCCCACCATGGCCCGCGCCGCCCTCGACACCGCCACCCCACCCGGCCCCGACGGCTGGGTCCACGCCACCCTCCCCATCGAGTCCGTCCGCCACGCCCACGTCGAATTCCTCAAACTCGGCGCCGACGTCGAGGTCGTCGACCCCCCGCACCTCCGCGACATGATCGCCGCCACCGCCCGCGCCATCACCGCCCGCTACACCCCCGCCGACGACTGACCCGAACCCCGATCCTCTCGGCCAGGCCGCCGCGTGCTCCACGGCCGCTAAGAGCCGAGAGCAGCCCTGCGTCGGGTCTCCTTCAGATGGACGTCGATGTACCCGGTGAGGGTCAGAGCGTCCTTAAGGCTGTCGGCCTGAAAGGAAATACGGCGAAGCAGGCTGACGCCGTTGAGCACGACGCCCTCACGAGCGAGGACGAACATCAGGGTGAGGAAGGCGCACCGAGCGTTGCCGTCACCGAAAGGATGGAAGAAGCAGACGTCCAGATAGGCGCGCGCAGCGCGCGCGGTCAACGCCAACGACCGCTCACCGCCCGCCGCGCTCTCGGCCAAGCAGGCGTCCAAGCGTGCCCGAGTATCCGGCCCGATGCCATAGCGCTCCCTGCCCCCCTTGGCGAACGCGGGCAGGCTGCGGAACGGCGGCGGCTCCGCGGTGCCCAAGACGTGCCGCTGCCACCCGCGAAGCAACGCGAAGTCGAGCGAAGCGCCGCGCGCAGCGTCCGCCCGCACCCGCTCCAGAGCGGCGAGCAGACCCTCGGCACGGGCAGGATCCACGGCGCCGTCGAAGGCCCGGATGTCCTCCGCGGCGCCGTCACGCGACGACACCACCGGCTCCTCCGCACCAACGGCCGCCCCCTCCGGCCACGGCACGGCCTCGCGCACCGCGAGCCAGCGCTCCAAATGGTCCGGCACGCCGCCGGCGGACCGCACGCCGTCATCCGGCCGCAGCGACCGCGCAAGCTTTTCCACGACGTCCTCGACCAGCACCGTGTCGGGACCCGTCCAGCTCCTGAACCGTCCGCCGACCGCGTCCTCGACCAGGTCCTCCGCCAGGTCCGCGGGAATCCCCCAGTGGCTGAGGAACCAAGTGAGCACCTGCACGCAGTGCCCGTACCAGCCGCTGCCGCAACCGGTGCGGTCGACCACCTGCAGGATCAGGTTCCGAGCGGCGCGCTCCCACAGGATCCGCTGGTCCTCGACGGCGGACAGCTCCAACGGGTACGCCTCGAACCATCCGGCCAGACTCTCCAACCACTCGCGCCACTCGCACAGCGCCGCGACCACACAGGCGAGCGTCTCCTCCGGGCCGCCGATCGAGCCCCGCGGACAGCACCAGCTCCCGACCGGCCCCCCATCGAAGTCCCCCTCGTCATGCGACCAGCGCCAGCCCACGACCCAATGGCCGTAACGCTCGACAAGCGCGTGGGACATTGCGTCCGCCCACGGCTCGGCCACCTCGCGATCCCAAGCACGCATCGCCGCATCAGCCGGGGGAACCTCAGGGCGGCACGGCACTCGCCGGGCCGGACCGAGCGAACGCACCACCTGCGCCGCCGCAGCGGCGTCGAAAGGATGAAGGGCAGGATCCACCTCAGCCCAGGTCAGATAGGCGGGGGACAGCTCAACGATCACCGCGCAAGCCTGCCACGTCCACCCCGCCCGCCCTCAAGCGGATTTCCCGCGCCTCACACCGCCGGCGGTTGGCAGCCCGGGCACCAGAACAGGTTCCGCGACGCCAACTCCGCCGTCGCCACCGCAGTCCCGCACACCAGGCACGGCCGGCCCGCACGCCGGTACACGTAGACCTCACCGCCATGGCCGTCCACCCGCGGCGGACGCCCCATCGCCTCCGGCATGTGCTCCGGCCGCACCGTATCGATCCGCCCCGCACGCACCCCCGCCGCCATCAACTCCACCAGGTCGTCCCACACCGCCCGCCACTGCCCCGCACTCAACCGCCGCCCCGGCAGCCGCGGATCGATCCCCTGCCGGAACAGCACCTCGGCCCGGTAGATGTTCCCCGGCCCCGCCACCACCGACTGATCCATCAGCAGCACCGCGATCGGCGTCCGCGCCCGGCTGATCCGCCGCCACGCCGCCTCCGGATCGGCGTCCCCGCGCAGCGGATCCGGCCCCAGCCGGTCGCGCAGCAGCTTCACCTCCCCCGGCTCCAGCAGCTCGCACGCATTGGGACCCCGCAGGTCCGCGAAACCCCCGCCGCCCTCCAGCCGCAGCCGCACCATCCCGACCGGAGCCGGCGCCGGCCCCTCCCCGAACACGTACTTGCCGTAGATGCCGAGATGCACATGCAGCGTCCGCTCGTCCTCGAACGCCAGCAGCAGATGCTTGCCGTGCGCGTCCGCCGACGACAGCACCCGCCCGTCCAACTGGCGCGCGCCCTCGGCGAACCTCCCCTGGGGACTCGTGGCGGCGACGGCGAGGCCGCCGAACATCCGCTGATGCTCGGCGGCCAGACGGTGGATCGTGTGTCCCTCGGGCATGGCCCGGAGCATAGCCCCGCGCTACCGCAGCGGCTCCCCGACCTCCCGCATGTGACCCAGCGCCAACCGGTACGACTCCACCAGCCCCGTCTCCGCGTACGGCAGCCCCACCGCCGCGCAGTGCTCACGCACCAGCGGCCGCAGCGCCCGCAGGTTGCACCGCGGAACACCAGGGAACAGGTGATGCTCGATCTGGTAGTTCAGGCCGCCCATCAGCCAGTCCGTCGCCAGACCGCCCCGCACGTTGCGCGACGTCAGCACCTGCCGCCGCAGATGCCCCCACCGCTCCCTCGGCTCCGGCATCGCCATCCCCTTGTGGTTGGGCGCGAACACCGCACCGAGATGCACCCCGAACACCGCGTGCTGAACCGCGACCAGCGCCAGCGCCTGCCCCACCGGCAGCAACGCGAACGCCAGCCCCAGGTACCCCACCGCGTGCAGGACCAGCAGACCGCCCTCCAGAACCTGGTCCCGGCGAGCCCGCCCCCGCAGGAACATCAGGCTCCCCACCTTCAGGTTCAGGCCCTCCAGCGTCAGCAGCGGGAAGAACAGCGCGGCCTGGTGCCGCGCCACCCACCGCAGCACACCCCGCTTGCTCTGCGCCTGCTCACTCGTCCACGCCAGCACGCCCTCCCCCACGTCGGGGTCCTTGCCGACATGGTTCGGATTCGCGTGATGCCGGTTGTGCTTGTCGTTCCACCACCCATGCCCCATGCCCAGCAGCAGGTTCCCGAGTAGCAACCCCAGCCACCGGTTCCCCCGCGGGCTCCGCGCGATCTGCCGGTGCCCCGAGTCGTGCCCGAGGAACGCCGTCCGCGCCGACAGCACCGCCAGCGGGACGCCCAGCAGGACCGTCCACCAACTGTCCCCCGCCCACGCGACCGCCGCCCACACCGCCGCGGTCGCCGCCAGGTTCAGCCCGATCGCCCACGCGTAGTAGCCGCGCCGACGGTCGAGCAGACCGCTCCCGCGGACGCGCCGCGCCAGCGGCGCGAAATCACTGCCGGCCGACCGCTCGGACGGTCGGGACGGGGCGGACAGGGTAGCGGGCATCGAGGCTCCAATCGCCGGAGGACGGGACATCGCGCGGGGCGCGGATGAAGACGCCTCGAAAACTACGGAGTGTGAGACCGCCCGGTCGCCCCGCTGCGGAGCCATTCACCACCTGGCTCCCAGGTCCCGGTACCGCGCGGCCCTCCCACCCGCTCGAGCGACCAGCGGCGGAACCGGGACCCTGCGCCGAAGCCGGGACAGGGCCTCCATATAGGGTCACAAGTCATGGACGACGACTCTCGGTGGATCGAACTGGACGGCGCCGTCAACGCCCGCGACCTCGGGGGCCTCCCCACGGTCGACGGCCGCACCACCCGGCGCGGACGCGTTCTCCGGTCCGACAACCTCCAGGACCTGTCCGTCGCCGACGTCCGGCTCCTCCTGGACGACTACGCCCTCAAGAACATCATCGACCTGCGCAGCGACGCCGAAGTCCGCCTCGAGGGGCCCGGCCCCCTCACCCGCGTCCCGTCCGTGACGATCCACCAGCTGTCGCTGTTCGCCGAAGGCGGCCGCCACACCGACGTCGCCGCCGACGTCGCCAAAGCCCTGCCCTGGCAGGAGCGCGCATCCGACGGCCCCGAACAGGACCGTTCCACCGGGCACTACCTCGGCTACCTCGCCGACCGGGGCGACTCCGTCGTCGCCGCCCTGCGCGTCATGACCCGCACCGACGGGTCCGCGCTCGTCCACTGCGCCGCCGGCAAGGACCGCACCGGCGTCGTCTGCGCCCTCGCCCTCGACGTGGCCGGCGTCACCCGCGAGGCGATCGTCGCCGACTACGCCCAGACGGGCGAGCGCCTCGAAGCGATCCTGCGGCGGCTGCGCGCCAGCGACACCTACGCCGCCGATCTCGACTCCCGCCCCGCCGACAGCCACCGGCCCCACGCCGCGATCATGGAGAAGCTCTTCACCCGCGTCGACGAGGAGCACGGCGGGACCCTGGGCTGGCTCGCCGGACACGGCTGGACCACCGAGGACACCGACGCCCTCCGCGAACGCCTCCTCGGCTGACCTCCGCCCCGAGCGGACATACCCGAACCATTGCTCGTCCCCTCGCGAGCCCATGCTCCAAAACCTCACGTAGACCTAGGCCAAGGCGGCTAGGCCGGTTCTCTCCCCGACCGATGGGCTCCGTTCCAGGTGTGGGGTTTGTTTTCTTGGCTGACAGGGTGGGGATGCATCCAGCCCGAGGCCTTTACATTGTAATTTGAATGTTGAAGTAAGGTCGGGGACGCCGCCGTTCCGTGGCGCTCGGGTCCTCGCAGGTCAGGCGAGGATGTTGCGGACGGCCGCCTGCGCGGCCTTGCGGAGGTCGGCGTGCAGGGCCGCGTTCGCTTCCCTGTCGGTGCGGGCCTCGATGATCCGCAGCCCCTCCCCCGCCAGCGCCTTCGGCAGCTCCGCGGCGGCGCCGAGCCGCCGGTACGGGACGCCGTGCGCGGCGGCGACCGCCTCCAGGTCGACCTGGTGCGGGGTGCCGAAGACCCGCTCGAACGGGCCGCGCAGCGCCGCCTGCGGCAGCAGCGAGAAGATCCCGCCGCCCTGGTTGTTCACCACGACGATCGCCAGGTCGGGACGGCGGTCCCGCGGCCCCACGATCAGGCCGTTCTGGTCGTGCAGGAACGCCAGATCGCCCAGGAGGGCGTAGGAGCGGCCGCTGTGCACCAGCGCCGCGCCGATCGCGGTCGACACCAGCCCGTCGATGCCGCTCGCACCCCGGTTGGCCATGATCCGGATGCCGCGGCGCGGCCGCATCACCTGGTCCAGGTCGCGGATCGGCATGCTCGCCGCCGTGAACAGCAGCGACCCGCCCGGCAGCGCCGCGACCAGGTCGCGGGCCAGCCGCGGCTCGCTCACCTCGGGCACGGCGTCCAGGACCGCGTCCACCGCCGCGGCGGCGGCCTGGTCGGCGGAGCGCCACGACTTCAGCCACGTGTCGTCGCCCGACACCACCGGGATCTCGACGTCGGGCGCCACCTGCGTCGCCGAGCGGACCGGGTCGGGCCAGTGCGCCAGATCCGGCGCCAGCACGATGTGCTCCTCGGCGCGGCGCAGCAGCGACAGCAGCGGGCGCGACAGGCCCGGCTTGCCCAGCGTCACCACGACCTCGGGGCGGTGCCGCTCCACGAACTCCGGGACGCCCAGCAGGAAATGGTGCGACGACAGGGCGTGGTCGCCGTAGCGGGCGTTGCCGTTCGGTTCGGCGAGGACGGGCCAGCCGGCCATCGACGCCGCCGCCACGTACCGCTTGACGTTCACGGCACCGTCGCCCACCACCAGGACGCCGCGCCGCGTCGGCGGGACGTGCAGCACCGAACCGGGCGTCGCCGGACGCACCTTCGTCCACGCGCCGGTCGCGTCCCCGTCGAGGGGCTCGCACCACGTCTCGTCACCGTCGGGGATCAGCGGCTCGCGGAACGCCGCGTTCATGTGCACCGGCCCCGCGACGGGCGCCTGCGCCAGCCCCCACGCGCGGCTCACCAGCGACCGCCAGTACGCCACCATCCCCGGCCGGTTCTCCGGGACGCCGATCTCGGTGCTCCACCGCACCGCCGTCCCGTACAGCTTCACCTGGTCGATCGTCTGGTTCGCGCCCGTGTCGCGTAGCTCCGGCGGCCGGTCCGCCGTGATCACGATGAGCGGGACGCCGGACTCGTGCGCCTCGACCACCGCCGGATGGAAGTTCGCCGCCGCCGTGCCCGACGTGCACACCAGCGCCACCGGGCGCCCCGACCGCTTCGCCATGCCGAGCCCGAGGAACGACGCCGACCGCTCGTCGATCCGCACGTGCAGCCGAAGGCGGCCCGCCTCCTCGGCCGCGTGCAGCGCCAGCGCCAGCGGCGCCGACCGCGATCCCGGCGCCAGCACCGCGTCGGTCATCCCGCAGCGCACCAGTTCGTCGACCAGGACGGTCGCCAGCGCGGTCGCCGGGTTCACCGCGCCACCTCGACCACCGCGGGGCCGTCCAGATGGGACTGCGCGGCGAGCGCCCGTTCCCGCCAGGGCGCGCTCGGCACCTCCCAGCGGCGCAGCGCCTCCTCGTCCACCACCGGCCGGCGCACCTCGATCTCCCCCGCGACCGGACGCAGCGGGTCGCGCACGACGTCGCCCTCCAGCAGCGACAGCGTCCCCAGCCCGCACGCGTACCGCAGCTCCGGCAGCGCGGCGGCCAGCGCCACCCCCGCCGCCAGCCCCACCGACGTCTCCACCGCGCTCGACACCACCACCGGCAGCCCGCACGCCTCCGCGACCCGCAGCGACGCCGCGACCCCGCCGAGCGGCTGCACCTTCAGCACCGCCACGTCGGCGGCGTCCGCCGCACGCACCTTCAGCGGGTCCTCGGCGCGGCGGATCGACTCGTCCGCGGCGATCGGCACGTCCACCCGCCGCCGCACCGCCGCCAGCTCCTCGAGCGTCGCGCAGGGCTGCTCGGCGTACTCCAGCTCCCACCGGTCCAGCGACCGGACCATCCGCGCGGCGCGGTCGACGTCCCAGGCGCCGTTCGCGTCGACCCGGATCCTGCCCTGCGGTCCGAGCGCCGCGCGCACCGCCTCGACCCGCGCCATGTCGTCGGCGTCGGTCTGGCCGCGCTCGGCGACCTTCACCTTCGCGGTCCGGCAGCCGGACTCCCGCGCCATCTCGAACGCCCGCTCCGGGCCGACCGCCGGGATCGTCGCGTTCACCGGGACGCGGTCGCGGACGGGGGCGGGCCAGCCCTGTGCCGCGGCCTCGCGCGCCGCGGCCAGCCAGCGGGCGCACTCGGCGGGACCGTACTCGGCGAACGGCGAGAACTCCCCCCAGCCGGCGGGCCCCTGCAGCAGTGCGCCCTCCCGCCGTGTCACGCCGCGGAACCGCGTCCGCATCGGGATGGAGTACACCCGCACCCGCCGACCCCCTGACCGTCAATCACGGCATTTCCGGATCACACCGTGCGCTCGGACCCTTAGTAGTACCACCGAGAACGTATCGAATGGTGACGGGCAACGCCGCCCCGACCCGTTCATGCCCGCCGCACCCGCTCCCCCGCGCCGGATCGCACCGCGGCCACCGGTTCGCGGGGGTCAGGTCACCGCCTGGCAGCACCCGCATGCACCGTCGACCAAGGGCGAGCGTGAGCCGACCGGCCGCAGCAACGTAGGGCTCGGACGGTCAGTAGTGCCAGGGGAAACGCGACCAGTCGGGGGTGCGCTTCTCCAGGAAGGAGTCCCGGCCCTCGGCGGCCTCGTCGGTGCCGTAGGCCAGGCGGGTCGCCTCGCCGGCGAAGACCTGCTGGCCCACGAGGCCGTCGTCGATGAGGTTGAAGGCGTACTTCAGCATGCGCTGCGCCGTCGGGCTCTTGCCGTTGACCTTCCGCGCCCACTCCAGGGCCGTCGCCTCGAGCTCGGCGTGCGGGACGACGGCGTTCACCATGCCCATGCGGTGGGCGGCCTCGGCGTCGTAGGTGTCGCCGAGGAAGAAGATCTCCCGGGCGAACTTCTGCCCCACCTGCCGCGCCAGGTACGCCGACCCGAAGCCGCCGTCGAAGCTCGCCACGTCCGCGTCGGTCTGCTTGAAGCGCGCGTGCTCCCGGCTGGCGAGCGTCAGGTCGCACACCACGTGCAGGCTGTGCCCGCCCCCGGCCGCCCAGCCCGGCACCACGCAGATGACGACCTTGCCCATGAACCGGATCAGCCGCTGCACCTCCAGGATGTGCAGCCGCCCCGCCCGCGCCGGGTCGATCGTGTCGGACGTCTCGCCCTCGGCGTACTTGTAGCCGTCCTTGCCGCGGATCCGCTGGTCCCCGCCCGAGCAGAACGCCCAGCCGCCGTCCCTGGGCGACGGCCCGTTACCGGTCAGCAGCACGCAGCCGATGTCGCTGGACATGCGCGCGTGGTCCAGCGCCCGGTAAAGCTCGTCCACCGTGTGCGGACGGAACGCGTTGCGCACCTCCGGGCGGTTGAACGCCACCCGCACCGTCCCGTGGTCGACGGCCCGGTGGTAGGTGATGTCGGTGAAGCCGAACCCCTCGACCTCTTTCCAGGCGTCCGCGTCGAACAGCTCCGAGACCATGTCTTCCTCTCCGTCGGGCGACCGCGCCGCGGCCGGGGCGCGGCGCTCGGGCTCCATTCAACCGGCCCCGCGTTTGAACGCGTTCAGCGGGGTCGTCTACGCTGATGAGATCATGGATCGCCCTCTGCACGCCGTCGTCCTGCCGCCCGGCCCCCGCCTGCTGCGAGCCCTGGCCGACGCCCTGGACGGCGGCCCCGCGATCTGCCCCCTCTCCCCCGACCTGCCCGAGGCCGCGCTGCGCGGACTCCTCGACGCCCTGGCGCCGGACGCGGTCGAGACGGCCGGCGGCGTCGTTCCCCACTCCCCCGCCGGCGGGCACGCGCCCGTCGGCGCCGACACGGCCGTGCTGATCGCCACGTCCGGGTCCACCGGCGCCCCCAAGTTCGTCGAGCTGCCGGCCGGCGCGCTGCGCCACTCCGCCGCCGGCACCCTCGCCCGCATCGGGGCCGGGCCCGGCGACCGGTGGCTGTGCTGCCTGCCCACCAGCCACATCTCCGGCGTCCAGGTCCTGGTCCGCGCTCTCGTCGCCGGCACCGACCCGGTCATCGCGCCCCGCTTCGACGCCGCCGCCGTCGCCGAGGCCGGCGGGTTCCACCTCTCCCTCGTCCCCACCCAGCTGCGCCGGCTCCTGGACATCGGCGCCGACCTGTCGCGGCTCGGCGCGATCGTCCTCGGCGGCGCCGCCGCCTCGCCCGGCCTCCTGGCCGAGGCGCGAGGGCGGGGCGCCCGCGTGTTCACCACCTACGGGATGAGCGAGACGTGCGGCGGCTGCGTCTACGACGGCACGCCCCTGGACGGCATGCGCGTCGCGCTCGGTGACGGCGGCCGGATCCGCCTAGCCGGCCCGTCGCTGTTCACCGGCTACCGGCTGCGGCCCGAGCTGACCGCCGCCGCCCGGGACGGCGAGTGGTTCCTCACCCAGGACCTCGGCGCCGTAGAGGACGGCCGGCTCCGCGTCCGCGGCCGCCTGGACGACGTGATCAACACCGGCGGCGAGAAGGTCGTCGCGGGGGAGATCGCCACCGTGCTGTCGCGGCACCCGAAGGTCCGCGACGTCGTCGTGGTCGGCCGGCCCGACCCCGAGTGGGGCGAGCGGGTCACCGCCGTCGTCGTCCCCGCGGCGTCCGGCCTGCCGGAACTGACCGAGCTGCGCGCGTTCGTCCGCGAGACGATGCCCCCGTACGCCGCGCCGCGCGAGCTGGAGCTGGTGGACGCCATCCCGCTGCTGGCGTCCGGCAAGCCCGACCGCGCCCGGCTCCGCGCCCCCGCGCACTGAACCCCGAGCGTTGACGGCCGGGCCGCGGAGCACCCGCATGGCACGGCGACCCCCTGGGCAGAGGACGGATCATGGCGGCGCAGAGCGGCGGGCGAAAGGTCGAAGAGCGGCGGGACGGCGGATCGCACGACGAGAGCCGCCTGACCGTCGCGCTGGCGTTCGCCGCCAATCTCGGCATCGCCGTCGCCAAGGTCGTCGCCGCGCTGATCACCGGGTCGGCGTCGATGGCCGCCGAGGCCGCGCACTCGATCGCCGACACCTTCAACGAGGTGCTGCTGCTGGTGGGACTGCGCCGCAGCGGGCGCCCCGCCGACCGCCGCCACCCGCTCGGCTACGGCAAGGAGCGCTACATCTGGACCCTGCTCGTCGCCGTTGCGATCTTCGGGATGGGCGCGCTGTTCTCCTTCTACCAGGGGATCCAGACGCTCACCGGGCACCGGGGCGCCGCCGAGTCCGGCACGATCGTCGGGTACGCCGTGCTCGGGGTGGCGTTCGTGCTGGAGGCGGTCTCGTGGCAGCAGGCCGTCCGGCAGGTCCGGGCCGCCGCGCGGGCGGAGGACCTGCCGCTGCGCGCCTACATCCGCCGCACCGACGAGCCCACCGCGGTCAGCGTCCTGCTGGAGGACTCGGCGGCCCTCGTCGGCCTGGTCATCGCGTTCGGCGGCCTCGGCCTGCACCAGCTCACCGGGTCGGCCACCTGGGACGCCGTGGGCTCGCTGCTCATCGGCGTGCTGCTGACCGCCGTCGCGCTCGTGCTCGGCCGGATCAACCTGAACCTGCTGATCGGCTCGCAGGCCGACCCGCGGATCGTCGCCGACGTCCGCGCGCGCCTCGGCGGCGCGCCCGAGGTGGAGTGGGTCGTCGACATCGTCACGGTGACCTTCGGCGCCGACCGCGTCCTGGTCTGCGCCCGGCTCGACTTCCGCGACTCCCTCACCGCCGCCGAGGTCGAGCGGGCCTGCGTCCGGATGGCCCGCGACCTGCGCGCCGCGCACGAGGAGATCGACGAGGTCTTCCTCGAACCGGTGCCCCGCGACGACCCTGAGCTGCGCGAACGCGTCATCGCACGTTATGGTCGGACATTGCGGCCCAAGAGTCCGGAGGCGTAGTGGCCTTTCTCACGTCGTCGCCGACCCGGGGCCTTTACGAAGTAAGGTAGGAACGGGGTGGTTCGGCGGGTGTGAAACCGCTGGCTGCGGGCACCACGACCGTCTGGATCGCTCCTTCACGATCCCCCGGCGGAGCGCCGCCCGGCGATGGGGCCGGGAACAACAGGCCCGTCCTGCGACGTTCCGTTAAGTGCGTGCGCCACGAGCGAACACAATCCAGCGCCGCACTCACACACCGAAGGGAGGGGGGTGTCCCCATGCCGCGAAGCGCCGTCGAGACCCCGCTCACGGAGTCGCCGAGCCCCGCGCTCAACGACCTCCTGAAGCGTGGCCGCGCCCAAGGGCGCCTCTCGCTCGACGAGGTGAGGGGGGCCTTCGAGACCGCCGGCATCAGCCCGGCCCAGGGCCGCTCCATCCTGCGCGAGCTGTCCGAGGCCGGCATCAGCCTGGCGGGCGAGTCCGACGCCGTCCGCAAGATGGCCGCGGCCGCCGACCACGACGGTGGGGAGACCGCCCAGGACACCTCCGCCGGCGCCGCCAAGAGGCATGCCGCCCGCAGGGGCGCCGCCAAGCGGACCGCCAAGTCCGCCGGCGCCGCGCCGCGGCCGGGCGGGCAGGGCGACGCCCCGGTCGAGGAGGGGTTCGAGGTCACCGAGGTCGAGGTCGAGGAGACCTCCGCCGACCTGGACGACCAGTCGACCACGATGGGCGACTCCGTCCACACCTACCTCAAGGCCATCGGGCGCCGCCAGCTCCTGACCGCCGAGCAGGAGGTCGACCTCGCCAAGCGGATCGAGGCCGGCCTGTACGCCGAGCACAAGCTGGAGACCGAGGACCTCTCCCCCGCCCTGCGCGCCGACCTGGAATGGGTCGCCGCCGACGGCCGCCGCGCCAAGGCCCACATGCTGGAGGCCAACCTCCGGCTCGTGGTGTCGGTCGCCAAGAAGTACTCCGACCGCGGCCTGTCGCTGCTGGACGTCGTCCAGGAGGGCAACCTCGGCCTGATCCGCGCCGTGGAGAAGTTCGACTACTCCAAGGGCTACAAGTTCTCCACCTACGCCATGTGGTGGATCCGCCAGGCGATCCAGCGCGGCTTCGCCGACTCGGCCCGCACGATCCGGCTGCCCGTCCACGTGCTGGAGATGCTCAGCAAGCTGAGCCGCGTCGAGCGCGACATGCACCAGCGGCTCGGCCGCGAGCCCACCCCCGAGGAACTGGCCGCCGAGCTGGACAAGAGCCCCGAGCAGGTCCGCGAGCTGCTGCGCACCAGCCGCCAGCCGATCAGCCTGGACTCCACCATCGGCGAGGACGGCGAGACCCGCATCGGCGACCTCATCGAGGACACCGACAGCCCCGAGGCCTCGGAGCTGGTGGACCGCCAGCTCATGGCCGACCAGCTGCGCCGCACCCTCGACATCCTGTCCCCGCGCGAAGCCAAGATCATGGCGATGCGGTTCGGGCTGTACGACGGGACGCCGCGCACGCTGGACGAGATCGGCAAGGCCCTCGGGCTGACCCGCGAGCGGATCCGGCAGCTGGAGAAGGAGTCGCTGTCCAAGCTGCGGCACCCCAGCAACGCCCGGCCGCTGCTGGACTTCGCCGTCTGACCCGTCGCAGGCCCGGCAAACGGAGGGCCCGCGTGACCGCCGCGGTCACGCGGGGCCCTTCCGCGTTCCGTCAGTCGGCGCGGCGGAACTGCAGGATGGCCACGCCCATCAGGCCCACGCCCATGCCGAGGACGAGAAGGACCTCCAGCCAGATCGGGACCACCCAGCCGCCCCAGGTGACGCCCGGGTCGAACGTCCGCATCAGCTCCGGCGAGACGTCCAGGCGGGAGAACACCGCGTGGCGCAGCGGATCGACGGCGTAGGTGAGCGGGTTGAACCGGGTCAGCACGGTCAGCCACGCCGGGAGCCCGCTCAGCGGGTACAGGGCCCCGGACAGGAACATCATCGGCATCATCGCCATCTGCATGAGGCCGAAGAACGACTGCATGCTGGTGATCCGCGCGGCCATCATGACGCCGAACCCGGTCAGCGCGAACGCCCCGATGAACATCAGGCCGAGCAGCTCCAGCAGCAGCCCCGGGTCGTAGGGGACGCCGGCGAGGCCCGCCAGCGACACGATCACCGCGCCCTGCAGGGTCGCCACCAGGGCGCCCCCCACGCACTTGCCGACGACGATGGCGCTGCGGCTGACCGGCGCGACGAGCATCTCGCGCAGGAACCCGAACTCGCGGTCCCACACGATCGAGCCGGCGGAGAACATCGCGGTGAACATCACCGACATCGCGCACACGCCGGGGAAGATGAAGGTCTTCAGGTCGACGGCCCCCGCGGCGCCGCCGCCGCTGGCCATCAGGTTGGACAGCCCGGTGCCCATGACCAGCAGCCACAGCACCGGCTGGACCAGCCCGGACACCATCCGCAGCTTGTCGCGCCAGAACCGGATCAGCTCCCGGTGCAGGACGATCTTCACGGCGCGCAGGTCCTGCCGCAGGCCGCGCTCGGGCACCCGCACCCGGACGACCTCGGCGCCCGCCGCTGCCCTCTCGGCCGTGCTCGCCATCGTCACCTCCTCATCGCGCGCATCGCGACGCGCATGCCGTCGCTCGCCGAGGCCTCGGCGTCGCGGATCGTGGTGCCGGTGAAGGACATGAACACGTCGTCCAGGGACGGCCGCGCCACGTTCACCGACCTGATCGGGACGCCCAGCTCGGCGAACAGGCGCGGGACGAACGCCTCGCCGGAGGCCACCGGGAACGCGACCGCGCCCTCCGATACGACGGCCTCCAGCCCGAAGCGGTCCTTCAGCGCGGCGATCGCGGCCCCGTCGTCGGCGGTCTGGATGCGGATCCGGTCCTTGCCGACGCCGGCCTTGAGCGCCTCGGGGGTGTCGAGCGCCACGATCCGCCCCGAATCCATGATCGCGATGCGCTCGCAGAACTCGGCCTCGTCCATGTAGTGCGTCGTCATGAAGATCGTGATCTCCTCGGCGGCCTGCAGCTGCCGGATGTACTCCCAGATCGACGCCCGGGTCTGCGGGTCCAGGCCGACGGTCGGCTCGTCCAGGAACAGCACCCGCGGCGAGTGCAGCAGCCCGCGCGCGATCTCCAGGCGGCGCTTCATCCCGCCGGAGTAGGTCTGCACCAGGTCGCGGCGCCGGTCCCACAGGTTGACCATCTCCAGCACCTGCCGGATCCGGGCGGCCGTCGCGGCGCGCGGCACCCCGTACAGCTCGGCGTGGAAGCGCAGGTTCTGCTCGCCCGACAGGTAGCCGTCGACCGTCGGGTCCTGGAAGACCAGCCCGATGTTGCGGCGGACGGCGTCGCGCTCGCGCACCACGTCGAACCCGGCGACCCGCGCGCTGCCGCCGCTCGGGCGCAGCAGGGTGCACAGCATGTTGATCGTCGTGGACTTGCCCGCGCCGTTCGGGCCGAGGAAACCGAAGATCTCCCCCGACCGCACGGTGAAGTCGATCCCCCGCACGGCCTCCACGTCGCCGAACCTCTTGGTCAGGCCGTCGACCTCGACGGCCGGTCCCCCGTCCGGCATGGGGCCTCCCTCCGCGATTGGAGCGAACACCCATATTTTGGGCCATCCAACGGTAGGGATAACCTATCTCTCAGGTCAAGAGAAATAGGACTTGCCAAGACCCCTGAGGGAGCAGTCGTGGAGGACCGGCCCGATCCCCTGCGCGAGTCGCCCGTCTACCTGCTGTTCGAGACGGGCCGGCTCGTGCGGCGCACCTCCGCCCGGCTGTCCCCCGGCCAGCCGAGGCTGCCGTACCTGCTGGTCCTGTCGTGCGTGGTCCGGCACGGGCCGCTGTCGCAGCGCCAGGTCGCCGAGCGGCTGCGCATGGACGCCGGCGACCTCGTCGGCATCGTGGACGCGCTGGAGGGGGCCGGGCACGTCCGGCGGCGCCGCGACCCGCGGGACCGGCGCCGGTACGCGCTGGACGCCACCGAGCACGGGCGGCTGTTCCTCGGCGCGTGCCTGGACGACCGCGCCCGCCTCGACGAGACCCTGTTCGGAGCGCTGTCCCCCGGCGAGACGCGCCTGTTCAAGGAGCTGCTGCTGCGGGTCCTCGCCCACCACGACGACCGGTTCGCCGACGCGCCCGCCCCGCCGGAGCAGGACGGGCCGGGCGGGCCGGGCGAGCCGGGTCAGCGGGCCGACGCCGGCGTCGCGAGCGGGAGCAGCGCCTCGTCGTAGCGGCGCAGGACCAGCCGGGCCATCGCGCCGTGCGCGCCCAGCGGCGCCGCCACCGCGTCCGCGCCGCACGCCCGCATCCGGTCGTGGAAGCGGCCTGGCGCCAGCAGGTAGGACGCTACAGCGACCCGGCGGGCGCCGCCTTCGCGCAGTCCCGCGACGACCTCGTCCAGCGGCGGGCCGCCCGCCGCGACGAAGCCGTGCGGGACGGGCCGCCCGAGCCGCCGCGCCAGCAGCCGGGCGGC
>NZ_JBEZFD010000034.1:0-74946 GCF_040649235.1 Spirillospora sp. NPDC049024 | reverse complement strand
CAGCCCAGTCCTCCACCTTGATCACCCTCCACAGTGACAGTGGGGGGTCAGATTTCGGCCGTCGCCTGGGGGTCAGTATTCACGCGTCGTCGACAGAGGCGATGCGCAGGACCGCTTGGTCAGCTGCGGCAGCAGCCAGTCTCCCAGGTCCGCTATAGCCCTTGCGTTCGAGTCAAGCCACGAGCATCTAGATCAACTGCTCATCCGAGGCCGCGCTAGGAGGCCCTGGACTGGCTGCTCCGCGGACTCATCCTCACCGACGGTGTCGGTCACCTGGCTCCTGCCCGATCACCGCATCCGCCGTTCTCTCACCCGAGAGCCCAGAGCCTGGCGATTGCCTGGTCGCGGGTGAGGAGGTCGAGGTTGCGGCAGGGCGGGTGTTGGGGGCCGTCGACGGTGACGAAATGGGTAGGGCCGTACGGCCAGGGGCCGTTGAGCAGCGTCATGAGGTCTGTCGAAGGCTCGCGCTCGAGCGTTTGGTGGACGACGTCGGCGTCGTCTCCCGGCGTCGCCAGCCAGAGCACTTGTGGTTGCTCCACCGAGCCTGTGGCAGTGGTGTGGGGAGCCCTGTTTTCAAGGTGTTCGATCGCGTCCTCAAGGGTGTCGGTGATGTGCAGGGCCGGGGCGAGGTACGAGGAGAGTTGGGAGGAGGCCGCGCCGAATAGGCGCTCCAGGTCGGCGCGCGAGATGACGACCTCGCATCCCTCTGTGCTGCGGGCCAGGGCGTCGACCAGGACGGTCCGAAGGAGGCGTTGGGTTCCGGGGCCTATGACGCCGGCTCCTTGGGGGTGGCTGAAGGCGCGGGCCAGGAAGGGCTCAGAGACAGATCCACCGCACGCGCATGGAGTGACTCCCGGGGTGGCGAGGCGGGTGAGCCACTGGACCAGGGGTGAGTGGGCGGCCTTGCGTAGACGGTTCATTCTCGCTCCGGTCGATCGGTGGTGGGGTGCCTTGATCAAACTGGGTTCTGCCAGCTCAGAGGGATGAATGAAACGCCTCATGGTGGTAAGTGGCCAGGATTCGGCGACCGATTCATGGGTGCTGGAGGCTTGGAAACCACCTGCCAGCAGCTTCGGAGACCCCGAGCCGTGATGGCGGGATGGACGGTGGTCACTTTGCTCGTTGACACCAAACGCTCATCCGACAACTTGTGACGCTATTCACTCACGTCGATACTCTCTGTCAGGGGAGGTGTGAGTGAGTACCGAGCTCGAACAGACAGCCACCAGGCTGCTGAAGGGAATCGTCGCCGATGAGCTGCTCGTCCCTTACGCCCGGCTGCTGGGCTCGGACGGGTGCCTGCCCTCCGAAGCCGCCGAGGTGCTCGGCGGACCGCAGATCGTCGAGGCGTTGAAGGAGACCGGGCTGGCTTACGTCATGCCGCTGGGGATGGCGGTTCCTGCGCGGCTTGTCGCCACCGCGCCGGATCTGGCCCTGCAAGGGGCGCTTGCTGCGCTATCGCGGAAGTTGGTCGATGGCCAGCAACGGCTGCTGGATGGCCAGCGGCGCATGGTCGACATGCACCCTTTCCCGGGAGTGATGGAGGGACAGGCCGACCAGCTGGTGCGAATCCTCACAGACCGCACCGAGATCACCGACACCTCACGCTCTCTCCTGGGAACAGCACGACGCCACTGGTTGACCCTGGAGAACTTCGCCATGGAGCGGCCGCTAGAAGAGCTGGCTGGAATGCCACCTCTCCCCGCGTTCGAAGGCAACGTCTTGAGCCGGACGATCTACCAGGCGTCCTGTGCCGAGCATCCTGTCGGAGCCAAGATCATCCAAATGCACACCCAGGCCGGTGAAGAGGCCAGGGTCCTGCCCGAGATCGGCATGAAGATGAAGCTGGCCGACGAAGCGGTGGCGTTGCTGCCGCTGACGCCGACCGGGTTGCCCGGCGCGCTGCTGATCAAAGCCCCGGTGATCGTCGCCGCCCTGCGTGAGTACTTCGAACTGCTGTGGCAGCGCGCGGTTCCGCTGGGGGAGACCGAGCCGCAACTGCCGCTCAAGCCGGTCCAGATGTCGATCCTGCGGATGCTGGCGCAGGGAATGACCGACGACGGGATCTCGCGGCGAATCGGGCTGAAGACCAGCAGTGTGCGGCGGCACGTCAGCGCGATCAGCAAACAACTCGGCACCACCAGCCGTGTAGCGATGGGCGCCGCAGCCGCCCGCCGCGGCTGGATCAAATGACCCGATCTCTCTGGAGCACAACAGCGATGCCCGACTACCTGGACTTCGTCCCCACCGAACGTTTCCGCGGACAAGTGGCACTGTCCCCGGATGCCGAGACCGTGGCCTACTGCAGCAACGCCGCTGGGTCCTTCGACGTATGGACGATTCCGGTCGCCGGTGGGGCATCGCACCGGTTGACCCGACTCGAAGGCCAGGCGGTGCGGCAACTCGCATGGTGGCCGGACGGCAAGGGCCTGATCTTCACAGCCGACCGCAATGGCGATGAGCAGTACCGCATCTACCGCATCGGTGCAGACGGTCAGGAGCTCACCGAAATCAGCACCGGCCCGGACTGTCAACGAGTCTTGGCGGACGTTCCCTTCCACGTCGACGGCCGCTATCTGATCTACGCGGCCAACGACCGCGACCGCACTGTGCAGGACATCCTCATCCGGACCCTGGCGGACGGCACCGAACGCCGCATCATTCCTCCGGATGGAGTCAACTTCACCCCGGCCCGAACTTCACCCGACGGGCGGTGGTTGCTGGCGGCGGGGCTTCGATCCAACACTGACATCGCCATCTACCTCGTCGACCTTGCCGATCCCGACCTCGAAGCCGTGTGCGTCACCGCTGAGCATGGAAGCGGCTACTTCGACCCCGGGCCGTGGGCACCGGACTCGACCGCCTTCTACCTGTCCACAGACGTATGGGGCGAGTTCACCGCCATCGGCCGGTACACCCTGGGCGACGCCTCGATGGAACGCATTACCCACGACGACTGGGACGTCGAGCACATTGAAGCCGCTGGCGAGATGCTCGTCTGGTCCCTCAACCAGGGAGGACGTTCCGTGTTGCACGCCACGCGGAACGGAACCGAACTCGCGCTCGCGGACCTTCCGCAGGGAGTCATCGACGCGATCGCACTCAGCCCGGACGGTCAACGGATCGTCCTGGAGATCGACACCGCGACACGGCCCAGCGAGATCGTGGTCCTCGATTCGGCGGGCGGGTTCCTATACCTCACCGACACCCGGCCACCCGCAGTCCAAGTGATCGATCCAGTCGAGCCCGACCTGATCACCTATCCGGCCTCCGGCGGGCGCGAAGTCCACGCTCTGCTCTACCGTCCGCACACCTCAGGCCCGCATCCGGTTCTGCTCTCGGTGCACGGCGGCCCAGAAGCCCAGGAACGTCCCGAGTACGCCTACGCCGGCCTCTACCAGTACCTCCTCCACGAGGGCATCGCGGTGCTGGCACCCAACATCGCCGGCTCTACCGGATACGGGCTCACTCACCAGAAGCTCATCTACCGCGACTGGGGTGGGGTCGACCTGGACGACCTCGACCACGCCGTCCGCCACCTGCACGCCCTCCCCGGCCTCGACGCCGCCCGCATCGCCGTCATGGGTGGCTCTTACGGAGGTTTCGCCGCCCTGTCCTGCCTGTCTCGGTTGCCATATCGATGGGCGGCCGGGGTGTCGTTCTGCGGCCCGTCCAACCTGGTCACCCTCGCCCGGGCCTGTCCACCCACCTGGCGACCCACCGTCGACGCCGTTCTCGGCAACCCCGACACCGACGCCGAACAACTCACTCGCCGGTCGCCGATCACCCACGCCGACGCTATTACCGCACCACTGCTGGTCATCCAGGGTGCCCATGACCCGCGCGTTCCCCAGGACGAGTCCGACCAGATCGTCACCAGGCTTCGGGCACGAGGAGTCGACGTGCGCTATGACATTTATCCCGATGAGGGCCACGGATTCACGAACCGCACCAACGAGATCAAGGCCTACGGAGACATCGCGCAGTTCCTCCTCACGCACCTGACGAGAAAGTAGGAGGCTCCGTGTCCGGGTTCCTGTCGCCCCTCGCCTTGTTTCGAGAGCCGTCCGTAGCGCCCCTGTTCATCTCCCGCATCATTTCCAGTGCGAGCGTCGGGTTCGGACAACTCGCCCTGGCCTGGGGCGTGATGAACCTGGGCTACGGCGCCCGAGGCCTGTCGTTAGTCATGGCCTGCAACGCGTTCCCGGCTTTGCTCATCATCTGCGGTGGGGTCGCAGGAGACCGGTTCCGCCGGCACCGCGTTCTCATGGCTGCCGAGACGTTGGCCTGTCTTTCATGGCTGGCCATCGGTGCCGCACTCTTCACCGGTAGAGCGCCTCTGCCGCTGCTGTGTGCGCTGGCCGCCATCGGTGGCGTCGCGACCGCGATGTTCCTGCCCACGCTCCGCGGCATCATCGCCGACCTCATCGACTCACCGAACCGGCCCGCCGGGAATGCGCTGGTCAACCAGACCCAGTCCGCAGGCCTCCTCATCGGCCTCGTCTCGTCCGGGGCCATGGTCTCTGCGGTCGGCCCGGCATGGGCTGCCTCGATGCGTGGCATCCTGTGCGGGCTCAGCGCCGTGCTGCTCAGCCGCCTTGCCACTTCACGTCCCAGCCACCCCGGCACAGGACCACTGCGCGACCTGCGCGACGGATGGCGCGAGTTTGGAGCACGCCCATGGGTGTGGATCATGACCCTGCAGTACACGGCGATCACTACTGCGGTGGTCTGCTACACCAAGATCGCCGGACCGCTCTACGCCACCGACGGTCATGGTGGCGCTTGGTCCTGGGGCATCATCAGTGCTTGCGAGCCTCTTGGGGCACTGATGGGTGCGTTGGTCGGCGCTCGCTGGCGTCCCGGCTGGCCTATGTCGGCCGCCGCGCTATTGCCGATGTCGGTCGCAATGCCCATGCTTCTGATGGGAAGCGGAGCCCCTTGGCCGTCGATAGCCGCAGCAGCCGTCGTGCCTGGAGTACTCCAAGCCGTCTACTACGTCCTGTGGACGACTGCCCTGCAGGAACGAATCGCCCAGGACGTCCTCGCACGCGTTAACAGCTGGAACATGGTCGCCAGCTATGTCCTCATGCCACTGATCATGCTGGCGTCCGGGCCGCTGGCAACCATCCTTGGCGCCGAGGTGCTCGCGTTCTGGTCAGGAACCACAGCGATGGTCGCTACGCTTTCCGCGCTGGTCGGACTCCGTCTGGCTGCATGGAAGGAGTCTTCTTCGAAGATCGAAGCGAATGGCGCTATGGCGTAAGTCTACGGGGTCTGCTCCAAGTGAAGGCGCCGGTTTAATGCCTCGTCCGAACATTCGACCTTAGGTTGTCGCATGCGCTCTCTCGAAGAGAAGGCTGTTCGTCTGCTTGGCGGAGTCGTTGAAACGGAGACCCTTCGTCTATATCTCCGGCTCCTTGTCGTGGACGGCTGCCCGGCCGAGGAGGCCGCAGATTTCTTCGGGGGAGCAGACGAGGTAGAAAAGTTGATCCGCGCCGGAATGGCCCAGGTCCGCAAGCCGGCAGCCGGCTTGCCGGCCCGCCTGATGCCCGTTCCGATGGACGTGGTCCTGCAGCACACGCTCGCCGGCCTCGCTCGGCAGGCGCTGGCCGACTACGAAAGACTCCTGGGCGGTTACCAGCGCATGTGCGCCCTCGCCTCCTCCGCAGAAGCAGAGCCGGACACGTCGGTGGGGCAGTTGGCGCGGCTCATCACCGATAGCGACGAAGTCAGCAGGCTGACCAGCACGCTCCTGGGCTCGGTCCAGCGCGAGTGGCTGACCCTGAGCACCCATGCGCCGACAGAACCAATGGATGGAGCCGGTATCACTGCGACTCCCTCCCCGGCAGGACGCGGCGCTCGATGTAGAGCTATCTACGACGGAGATCTTCTGGCAGAGACGGCCGCGCGTGACAAGTTGGAGGCCATAGCCGAGACCGGTAACGAAGTTCGGATTCTTCCGCGGATTCGCATGAGTCTGGGACTCGCCGACGAGGGGATCGCGCTCCTTCCGCTCACCTCGTCCGAGACTGCAGGTGTGCTTCTGGTTCAGTCCTCGGTGATCGTGGGCGCCCTCTGGGAATACTTCGAACTGCTCTGGGAAAGGGCCATTCCTTTTGGAGGAAGTGGTTCCAACGGCCAAGGATTGCCTGAGATCCAGATCAAGATTTTACGCCTGCTGGTCCAGGGGTTGTCAGACGAAGCTATCGCACAGCGGGTGAACCTGAGTCTCACCACTGTCCGGCGCCACATCAAAGCACTCCGAGAGAACCTCGGCAGTGAGACGCGTTTCCAGCTCGGAGTGATCGCCGTCCAACATGGTCTGGTGGACTGACCGCCAAGCCGCCACCACATGACGATCCGTCTGGCCGGTCGGGAGGCTGGTCTCACAGAGCCGCACTCGGATCACCCAGGCTGGCGTTCGATTCCGGGACTTGCGTAGCGGAGTCGGCGGTTAGCGGTGTGTAAACCAGGGCCCCCGCCAAGCCGTCCCAGGAACGTCGGGATCTCTCCTCGACAAGTTCAGGTCAGCGACGACACGGGGGTCGGCGCGCTAGATCGAGGCCCTCGTTTCGTCCGAGAGGACATTGCGAGGAACTGATGACACTGCAGGAGATCCCGCACCCCGACTACATCGGGGCCGAGGTAGAGCCCGGTGACGCTGAGCGTGCCATGCGTCTGTTGAGGTTCTTCCTCGGGGACGGCGAGAGGGTGCTGGCCCTCGCGACGACCGTCAAGGCGCTCCCGACCCTCTCGCACATCGCCATCACTGACCGTCGGATCCTTGGATTCTCCGTAGCCGAACTCGCCAAGGAAGGACCGCGCCAGGAGACCGACATCGCGGCAATCGCCTCCGTCGAGACACGGAAGTCGTACAAGCAGCGGTGGTTCTTCGTGGTCGCGGATCGGGCAGGCGCCGATACTGATTTCGGCGATGTGCACGACCAGGACGCGCCGCGGCTCACCCAGATTGTCCAAGGCCTTATTGCGGGTCCGCCCCTGCCCGAAGCCGCCGTCTCAGAACCCCACATGCCAGCGGTCGGCGCGGGGACGCCTGCCCCGCCGCCTGCCGCCCCCGTCATGGTGCCGCCCACGCCCGCGCCTGCTCCGGCCCCGGCCCCGCCTCACCCGACCGGATGGCGGTACAACCCGCCGCCGACCTGGCCGGCGCCGCCCCCAGGCTGGACGCCGCCGCCCGGGTGGATGCCCGATGCAAGTTGGCCGCCCGCACCGCCAGGCTGGCAGTTCTGGTCACCCGCGCCTGTCCAGCCCGCGCCGTCGGCAAGTATCCCGCCGCCACCGCCGCACCAGGAGGTTGGGCCACCTCCTCCCCGAACCGCCGGATCTGCGCCACCTCCGCAAGGTCCCTCCGGCGGATCCAGGGGTAGGGCAGGGTTCGGCACCCGCAAGCAGCGGATCGAAGAACTCGAGGCCGAGAACGCCGAGTTGCGCGGATGGCTGGAGCGGCTCGGGGGTCTGGACGCACCCGGAGTGGCGGCAGAGCTGGAGCGGATGCGCGGCGAGGTTGCCGACGCCAAGCGCAAGCGCACAGAACTGCGTGCCGAGTTGCGGCAGATCCGCAATTCGATCGTGGAGACCGAGGACCTGGCCCTCTTGCAGGAGGCGGGCGTCTACGAGTACCAGCATCCGTTGGCGGATGTCGTCGCCTACAAGGCCGAGTTGGCGAAGGTGAAGGATCGCATCAAGGCCATGGCCCGGGCGGGCAAGGCGGTCGTCGGCGCTACGAACTGGACAGTGAACGGTTCCGCGGCCCAGGGCGGCAAGATGGTGCGCGACTTCTCCAAGCTGATGCTGCGCGCCTACAACGCCGAGGCCGACAACCTCGTCCGGACGATGCGCCCCTACAAGCTGCAGTCGGCGATCGAGCGGCTCGACAAGAGCGCGCAGACGATCGAGCGGCTCGGCAAGACCATGGACATCCGGGTCAGCAGGGACTACCGCGCGATTCGCGTCAAGGAACTGCGACTGACCGCGGACCATCTGGCCAAGGTGGAGGAGGAGAAGGAGCGGGTCCGGGCTGAGCGCGAGCGGCAGCGCGAGGAGGAGAAGGCCCGCAAGGAGTTCGAGCGCGAGAAGGCCCGCCTGCTCAAGGAGCGCTCACACGTCGAATCGGCGCTCGCGCGCCTGGAGGCGAACGGGAACACCGACGGCGCCGCCGAACTGCGCGCCAAGCTCGCCGACGTTGACTCGGCCATCTCCGATGTGGAAGGCCGCGCCGCCAACGTCCGCGCCGGTTACGTATACGTGATCTCCAACATCGGCGCGTTCGGCGAGCGCATGGTGAAAATCGGGATGACGCGGCGGCTGGAGCCGATGGACCGAGTGCGTGAGCTGGGCGACGCCTCGGTGCCGTTCCGATTCGACGTCCACGCGCTCATCTTCAGCGACGACGCCGTCGGACTGGAGAACAAGCTCCATCAGGAGTTCGCTGACCGCCGCGTCAACCAGGTCAACCTCCGCAGGGAGTTCTTCTACGCGACGCCAGCCGAGGTCCGCGAGGTCCTCGAACGCATCGCGGGCAACCATCTCCTGGAGTACAACGAGACACCCGAGGCCCTCGAATACCGCGCAGGCAAACCCGCCTGACAGCAGAGCTCTCGAGCCCAGCCAGGGCTCCGGGCGAGGGCGTGCGCGCCGAGACGGTCTGCGACCAGCGTCGGCGCGCACCCACCGGGCCTCCGAGGCTGGGTGGGTGATGCCGATGTGGGTTATCGAGGTCATCAGGAGCGACACGCCGACCGGCGGGCTAGCTGGTCACCAGCGTCGCAGCACGACAGTATGGAGCGCAAACAGCCTCATCTCACTTCATGAGAATTGAAGGCTGTGGACTGTCCCCGGCGAAAGGAGCACTTAATGATCGGATCCGCCTCGATGTTGGAGAGCACCTCACATGGACGATCACGAGACCCGTACGAACGAGAGCATTGAGCGACTCGCCGGCGAGTTGCATGAGGGTGTCCGGGCCCTCAACCACCTGACGCAAGGTTCGCCGGGCTTGTCTGAGCCGGGGGCCGCGTACACGGTTCTGGGGAACCTGGCTCAGACTTCATTCCGCTTGGCGCAGACGGCCGAGCAGATCGACGCGTTCCTGACGGGGGAGCTGGATGCCGGACGGCTCGGGCACGACCGGAGCGGCGACCCAACCCCCGCCGTGACAGTGGCGCACAACGCGCTGGGGTGGGCAGCTGAACAGGCAGCCGATCTCGGTGACACCTTCCGGCGTGCGGCGAGCGCGCTCGCCCCCATCCACGCCTTGGATGCGGGCGAGGAGCAGACCCTGGCGCAGAGGACTGCGGCGAATCCGGGCGACCCTGAGGCCGCCCAAGTCGAGCCTGCGAAGAAGGACTTCCCCAGTCCGATCGGTGACGTCCTGTCGAACTCGTGTGCCAACGACTCGGTGCCGCCGGAGCTTCGTTCTCCACCACAGGTGCCACATCCACGCCGGGACCGTTGATCCCGGGTGCCTTGTAGCGGACCCGCCGGCCATTAGGCGTCGTTGCTGGCGTGAAACGAGGCCGTGTTCCTGGGGCTTCGCGCGATGCCTTCTTCGCGTTGGAGCTCATTTCGTGCAGGGCTGGCGGGTGTTGTCTTCCCCCGGCCGGGCGGGCTGGTTGAGGCTGCTGTAGCCAGCAGCCGCCGACGCTCGCCGGGCCGGGGGCGAGTTCGGATAGCCCCGCTACTGCCTCAGTCCTCACCGGTCGGCTCCGTGACGATGTCGGGCGAATTCGGTGCTCCGGCAGGCACTCAGCATGGTCCGACACGGTGATCACCCGAGTGGCTTGTCGAGAGTGCCCAGCCGTTGTGCGAGCCGGAGCCCTGGTGGCGGGGCTTGAGATCAGGTGGCTGAGGCCGATCGTCTGAGTAGTTCGGACAGCCCTGCGGCACCGGGGATCTTCCGCCAAGAGCGTGATGACGGGTTCTCCGCTCTTCACGCACCCGACTCAATCTGCCCTGCCGCTGGGCCGTCCTCTCAGGTCCTTACGCAGCGGTGCTGGCAGGTGCGTGAGCCGTCCGCCGGGGGCGGCGGGCGCGGGGGCAAGTAATGGCGTAAGTGACACATACGAGCTTCGGACCGGGCGCGGTCCGAAGAGGCGATAGGGGCAGTTCGACCAGCCTGAACGGAGGCGCCAGGTGGCGTTTGGTGGTCACGAAGGTCCCCGGTTTGGGGCACGGCGAGAGAACGGTGGTGGGCAACCTCGAAGCGGACAGGGGCATCGTCGGCGGCGGTTGCGCGGGCAGCGGCGAGGCGTGGGGGTACGGATCTCCTTGAGTGAGGAGGAGTATGCCGCGGTCCGGGCGGCGGCCGAGCGGGTCGGCATGGCGGTGAGCGCTTATGCTGGCGAGGTCACCGTTGCCGTCGCCATGCAGGCCGATCCGCCGCGCTGGTCGCCACTGACGGAGTTGCTGGGCGAAGTGATGCGGGCTGCCGGGCAGGCCCGCCGTATCGGGATCAACCTCAATCAGGCTGTTGCGGCCCTGCACTCGGCGGGTCAGCCAGCCCGGGCGTTGGAGGAGTACGCGCGGGTCGCGGCGGCCTCGACACAGAACATCGACGCGGTTGCCGAGGAGATCAGAAGAGCTCTCCGCCGATCCGGTGTGCCGAGGCCTCGCCAGTGAGATCGAGGGTGTCGATTTTCGACGCTCGGCTGATGCTGGGCGGGCCTTGGTGTGTGGTGACTAGCTTCTCGCCGACGCCATGATTCTGATTGATCGGATGCGGCGCGGCGGGACTGCGTGATTGCCAAGGTCATGCGCGGTAAGCGCGTGCCGGGCCTGATCCGTTACCTGTACGGGCCAGGACGGCGCAACGAACACCGTGATCCGCATATCGTCGCAGGCTTCGATGCCCCGGCAGCGCTTGAACCACCTATAGGGCGGGACGGCAAGCGGGACTTCCGGCGCCTGGACGCTCTGATGCAACAGCCGCTCGATCTGTTGGGTGAACTCAACCATCCCAAGCCGGTGTGGCATGTGGCCGTCCGGGCCCATCCGGACGACCCGGTGCTGAGCGATCGTCAATGGGGGGACATCGCCGCCGAGATCATGGAGCGGACGGGGTTGGCTCCGGCCGGCGATGATGAAGCCGTTCGCTGGTTCGCGGTGCGGCATGCCGACGACCACATCCACATCGTCGCCACCCTGGCCCGCCAAGAAGGGACCCGGCCCAGCGTGTGGAATGACGGCTACCGGCTCCGTGCCGCTTGCCGCGTGGTCGAGGACCGGTACGGGTTGCGGCGGACGGCCCCGGCGGACCGGACGGCGGCGCGGCGGCCCAAGCGCGCCGAGACCGAGAAGGCCGAACGCGTTGGCCGGAGTGAACCGGCGCGCTCCGCGCTGCGGCGGCATGTGGTCACTGCGGCGGCCGGGGCCCGGACGGAGGCCGAATTCTTCGACGCTCTAGCGGCTGAAGGGCTTCTGATCCATAAGCGCCACAGTGAACGCATCGCCGGTGTAGTCACCGGCTACGCCGCCGCACTGCCGGATGACGTGGGGCCGTCCGGACACCCAGTGTGGTTCGGCGGCGGGCAGCTGGCCGACGATCTCACATTGCCCAAGCTCCGACGCCGATGGGCGTTGGAAGGCGTTGATCGTCCGGGGTCCCGTCCGCTTTCTGGACGGCATCTCTCGGCGCGGACGGCACGCGCCGTTTTGCGGACGACCGTCCGCCGCGCGGCGGACGAAGCCCAGACGACCCACGAGTTCCTCGATCTGCTCGAACGACAGGGGCTCCTGGTGCGGTGCCGCTACAGCCGGCTCAATGCCGATCAGATCACTGGCTACGCCGTCGCGCTGGCCGGCGGCGAAGAGCCCACCTGGTATACCGGCGGGCAGCTCGCAGACGACCTCACCCTTCAACGCATCCAGCGACGATGGGAAACGACACCGGACGCCGACCGCGGCCTCGCCGCCCCGAAGTTCGAGCTCACCCCCGAAGAGCGGCAGGCTTTCTACGACGACGCGGCCCGTGCCGCCGCCTATGCCACGTCCCAGATCCGCCGGCATCTGGCCACCAACCCCTACGAGGCCGAGGACGCCTGCTGGGCAGCGTCCGACGCTCTGCACGTGGCAGCCAAAGTCACCGGCAATCAACATCTCCGCCGGGCCGCCGACACCTACGACCGGGCCGCCCGCTCGCCCTACGGCCGCATCCCTCATCCCACCTCAGCGGGCAATGCCCTGCGCTTTGCCGCTCGTCTCCTGGCGCTGACCGGCAAACAGAACCACACCACCGTCTCGATCCTCGTCCTTGTCAGTCGACTGATCGCTCTCGTCGAGACCATCACCCAGATCCGCTTGCTGCAGCAGCGGCAGGCGCAGGCGGACGCGGCTCGTCGAGCAAGACAGCACCTCGGCAACGTGACCGGCACCGCAACACCGTGGCCCGAAGCCACTGTTCAACCAACGCCGGCTCGCCTTGCCATGGCCGCCTTCCCGACGCTTTGGGCCCCTGCGAGCACCAACACATACGTGAGCCGGACGTCCAGCACGCCACCGCGGCAGGCGAGCCGACGGCGCGCCCCATGAGACCCCGGATATTGCCCGAAAGAGTCGCAACACGCCGATCGCCCACTGTAGTTGACCGTAATCTGCGTGTGCTGCATCTTCTTGATTGACGTCTTTAGTTGATGGATGCATCGGCTGACATCACCGGGGGAGCGATGAGGACGCAGGCATCGACCATGCAGGTTGAGCTGGAGGAACGGCGCGCCCGCCTGCTCCGGCTGCACTACGAGCTGAGACGGCTGGAGCTCAGCGTACGAGTCCGAAGGCCGCGCAACGGACGCTGGTGCCTGCGCATCCGGAACAACGGATGGTCCGAAACCGTCCTGTGCGCTGGAGCTGACGGCGCCTACGCCTACGTCACCGCCCACGGTCGTCTCCTGGGCACCACGAGCGAGGCCCGGTACGTCGCCCGGCTGCTGCTCTGGATGGTCGAGAGGCACGTGCGGTGACCTGGCTGAAGCAGTCGCGAGCGACGCCTACGGACGACACTCGAAAGGACAACGCCCCTGCACGCCCGGAGCCGGGCGTTGTCAGGTGGGTGGCAGCAGGGGTCGCACCGCTGATAGCGGCGCTGGCGATCCTCGGGGGCCTTGGCTCCTTCACCACCATCCGGCAGTTGGCCGAGCCGCACTTCAAGGGGCTCGCATGGATCGTGCCCGTCGGAATGGACGTAGGCATCCTGATCCTGTTGGCCTGGGACTTGCTGATGGAGTACCTCGACCTGCCGTGGCCGGTCCTGCGCTGGGTCGCCTGGCTCTACATCACCGGCACCGTCCTGGTGAACGTGTCCGCCGCGCACGGGGACCTCGCCGGCAGCCTCATGTACGCGGCCATGCCCGTCCTGTTCGTCACGGTGATCGAAGGTGTGCGGCATCTGATCCGACGGTGGGTCGGACTCGCATCGGCCAGCCGAGTGGAGCGAGTCCCGATGGCGCGCTGGGTGCTCGCGCCGGCTTCCAGCCTCCTGCTGTGGCGACGGATGGTCCTCTGGCACATCACCGAGTACCAGCAGGGCCTTGAGCTGGAGCGCGATCACCTGGAGGCCGTCTCACGACTGCAACAGGATTACGGCAGGTGGTCGTGGCGATGGCGCGCACCGCTGGCCGAACGGCTGGACCTCAGCCGCCCGCCCGCATCCACCAAACCACGCGCGACCCCCGACGGCAGTTCACCAGTCGGTCGGCGCGACGATCCACTTCTGGCCGTCGCTCGTCAACTCCAGCGTCAGTCGGAACGCGAGGGAGTCGAGCTCAAAAGGGATCGGCTCGGCAAGCGGCTGCGAGAACTGGGCTTCACCATCGCCAACCAACGGCTGACAGACCTGATCGCCACAGTTCGTGAAGAGTCTTCCAGCCGGGAGCCGTCATGACGGCCTCCTCGGGAGAGGAGCGCCTTGCCCAGGCTGAGGAACAGCATCGTCGGCTCGGCGTCCTCCAGGGCATTGCCGAGCACTCGATCGCCCGCCTCGTTGACGGCAGCCTGGCGTGGGAAGTCTGGCTTCGTGACGCGAGCCGGCATGGACGCTACGGATTTACCAACACTCTTCTCATCCCAGCCCAGCGGCGCTCGGCGACCGACGTCCGCTCATACGACGCCTGGCAGACGGATGGGCGCCAAGTGCGCCGCGGCGAGACCGGCATCCGGATCATCTCCAAGCGCGGTAAGCCCCGCACGGTCTTCGATGTCGAGCAGACCGACGGCGAGCCGGTCACCAAGGAGCCGCTCTCCCCGCCCGATGGCCTCCAGACCCTCGCCCGGCTGGTTGCCGACCTCGGCTTCTACGTCGACCGCGGGCAAGATTGGACCTACCTCGGGCACCCTGGGCGACGTATCCAAGTCGCTCCAGAACTCGGCGACGTCCCCGCAGCGTCGCTGCTCGCGCACCAGCTCGCCCATGCCATCCGACCCGGCGACCACCTCGACGGGGCCACACAGAACCCTGCACCGTGCCTGGGGGCTCGGCGAGTCTTCGCCGACTCCGTCGCCTACCTCGTCCTCGCCGACCTCGGACTGGACGTCTCACATCTTCTCTTCCCATCGACGGTGCAATGGGCTGGGACGGACGCCCGAACGGATTCAGCCGCCGCCATCCGCGTCGTCGGCGACCAGATCGTCAGGACGAGCACACGACTACGGCGCCGCCTGCACGCGCTCGCCGGTCCTGCACCTTCTTCCGCTTCAACCTCGGTCGACCGCCCGAAGGCCGAGCGCCCTCAAACGACTGCATCGCGAGACAACTCGTTGCTCCACGCAGCGCTCACCGACGCGCATCACTTCTACCGGGAGGCCCTGCGAGGAAGCTGGGGCGCCCACTACCTCGCGGACCGGGGTTTCAACGCCGTGGTTCAGGAGCGATGGGAACTGGGCTTCGCGCCGCGCGACCGTCGTGCGCTGCTCCACCATCTGCGGGGTCTGGGCCATCACGACCAGACGATCATCGACGCCGGCCTGGCGAAGAAGAGGGGCGATGGCGAACTCCTCGACGTGTTTCGCGACCGCGTCCTGTTCCCCCTCCGGGACGGGAACGGACAGATCATCGGCTTCATCGGTCGCCGACGTGACGAAGCCCCGGGCCCGAAGTACCTCAACACCCCCGACACGGCCCTCTTCCACAAGCGCGACGTACTGTTCGGTCTTCACGAAACCCGCGCCCAGCTCGCGGCCACCGGTCGCCCCATCCTTGTCGAGGGACCACTCGACGCCATCGCGGTCAATCTCGTCCTGCCGACCGTCTACGCCGCCGTCTCTACTTGCGGCACAACGATCACTACCGCGCACGTCGAGGCGATCGCGGCACACACTGACGGGCCCACGTCCGGGCTGGTAATCGCACTCGACGGTGACTCCGCTGGACGAGCTGGAGCGGTCCGCGCCTGGCGCACCCTTCGCACGAGCGCAGAGCCCGTCGAAGTGGCCCTCCTTCCACCAGGCCACGACCCGGGCGATCTGTTGGCGCCGGCGAGCCAATTCGCCGTCCGCGAGGCGCTACTTTCCGTAGTTCCCCTCGCTGACCTGGTCATAGATGAGAGAATCCAGCGGTTCGGGGGAGCGCTGGAGTTCGTCGAGTCCCGGGTGGCCGCCGCCCAAGCCGCCGCAGCTCAGATCACTCAACTGCCACCCGACCAGATCGCCCGCCAGGTCGACCGCGTCGCGGCACGCACGGGCATGGACCCGGCCGACGTCACGGCCCTGGTCGCCGGAGCGATCAGTCCGAGCCCTGACCTGGGCGCCTCATCATCGCGGCCTCCGCCCCCTGCCCAACAGAACCGCGGCGCCCAAGGGCCCTCTCCCACGACATCGCCGACACGCAATCACCGGAGGACGGTGTGAGCCAGCAGCATCCCGACCCGATCAACGAAGGCCTCCAGCACGGCGGACAGCGACTCGTCCAGGTCGTCTCCGCAGCCGTCGGAGTGCAGCAAACGCTCGCCCATCGTCGGCATCGGTCAAAGGCCGTCCGGCAGCTCCGGGACCAGCAGGCCCAGCGAGAAGAAGCCAGAGCTCAAAGGGCCGCAATGTCCGAAGCGCGATCGCGCTGGGTGCGCGCCCACGACAGCAACTGGCTGCGCCAGGCGAACCTGCTCCAGGTCGCCGAAGCATGGGGAGCAGCCGTCCCGTACGCCCCGGGCAACGCCTCGGCGGCCCTCGCCGTCCGCAAATGCGAGGAACGGCTCCGTCGCCTCCACCCGCACGGGATGAGCCACTACGACCGGTTCCGCAGCGAAGGCATGGACTCCCTGGATGCCATGGCACAAGCCGCCCCCTTCTTCACACGGGATCCGAACGTCCGCCCTGGCGACCCCGGACCCCACCAACGAGAGCTGCACGAAGGCACCGGCGCCGAATGGGCCGCACGAGTCCACGGCCCGGAACGGAGCGGTTGGGAAGAGGCCCGGCAAGAACAGCGCGCGTCCCAGATCGCGGACGAGTTGAGAACCACGCTCCGCCTCCAGGGGCGCGAGCCTCAGCCTGAGGAACTGCGCACGGTCCTGGAGATCACAACCAACCTGCCTGACCACATCATCGCCAAGGTCGTCCCGACTACCCCGGGTCCGACTTCCGCCCGCGGCTCGGACGTGGAGCGGGCCGCCGAAGACTTCCCCCTCACCATCGACGAGGCACTGGAGATGAGCTCGAAACAACCCTTCGAGGCCTCGGCCGTCCGCCGGACGCAGTCACAGATCCCCGAGCGCAACCGCCGGCGGAACCTCTAACCGAAGGGAAGATGATGACCGCCATCCAGAGCAGCGCGTTCTTCTGGCTCGGACTGATCGGCCTCCTCGCGCTCCTAGCCGTCCTGCCGACGCTCATCGCGCTCATACGCGGTGCCGACGACATCGGCTACATCATCCTGATCAACCTGATCTGCTGTGCGACCGTCTTCGGCTGGCCCATCGCAGTGATCGCAGCCGTGAGATGGCCGAGCCGCCATCCGCGTCGGCATGGCGCATCACAGCAGCCTGGCCCCCTGCCGCCAGCCGACGGTTTCCGCCGCGGCCTTCGCGGACGAGGCCCGAATGCGTGACGCAGGAACCACCAGCGGCCCGCTCCGACGAGGTCGAGGCATTCCAGGTGATGGCGGCCGAGCACATGCTTCGGGGCGGGGAGCAGTGTGGCTGGGGGGCGCATTCCTCGTCAGTACCGCCGCGCTCCTCTGCGCGGCCGCACCGCTTGCTCCACACCATGGCACTGACCCGGTCGCCATCGGGCATGTGGAAACGTGCGCACCGATCGGTCCGATTGCCAGCAGGTACGTCGACAAGAAGCAGCTCTGCCACCGCGCCCGCAAGGAAGTCTTGCGAGGCCTCGAAACCGGCCGTGACCCCGACTGGGGTGACGTCTTCCGCGACTCCATACCCAAGGCGTCCAAGCGACCCCGCCACCACCAGCACCCCTCGAAGCCTCGTCGCCGACCTCACCAGAACCACGCCACGAAGCCGACGCCATCAGGGACGGCGCCCGCGACCGGCGCCGCCGGAGGCGGCCGGCCCTCGAACCGGACTTCCGCGCAGGCGTCGCCGGGAACACCGGCTCCTACCGCCAAGAATCCCCTGAACTCACACCAGCCTCAGCCGACGTTCACCGCGCGCCAACCCCCTCCCACGCCTATCCCGATTTCACGCACAGCACCGGATGGCCGCGGGACGTGGGGGAGTGGCTGGGCTGGAGCTTGCGCGCTACCCCTTCTCCTTGGCGCTGCTGCCATCTTGAGTAGGTATCGGCGAGCCGTCGCCGCGGCAGCCAGGTCGGCATTCAGCCAGGTGATGAAGCGACGCTCCCAGCCCGAGGCGGTCCTGGGATCTCCAACCTCCGCCGGTCACCCGCCACCCGACCTGCCCGGCATCAGGCCGTACGCCGCAATGGGGGTTTCACTCGACGGACCAGCAGGCGAGAACGCCGTCCGCCGCCTAGCCATAGACGTCCTGACCAGTCGACCAGGCACCACGACCGAGCTCGTTCTCACCCGAGCGGACGCATGGCGACTACTCGGGATAGATATCGGCACTCTGCAAGAGGATCGGGTACCCGGCTTGGTGCTGACCGAGAACCTGGAGCAGACACGGGCCTTCCTCACGCGCCAGACAGGCTCCCGCCGGATTCTTGTCACCTACGGTGGTGAAGCCGAAGGGATCCGCGAATTGCGCAACCAAGGCCGACTCGCGGTCATCTCGTTGTCCTCCCCGACAGAGACGCCCATGGTGGGCGCACGCGACCACGAGGCCCCAGCAAACGCCGTCGCTCTGTCCGGCATCGACTGTCTAGCGCCGCTGTCGAAGGACGATGCCTTCAATCAACTCATGTCCATGCCGACGATCGCCCGGCTCTCCCGCCCGTAGCGACCGCCTACCCCACTCTTGTCCAGCCGTCCGAGGGACAGGCCCGCACTAAGGACTCCTAACAACTTGGCGGGCTTGGCCTGATCAGGGGTCGGTGTCATGCACGAGGCCGCTGCGGGGCGATGGGTCAGATGCGTGATCGAACGCGGAACCCGGGCGACGTCTGTGATCATCTCCGGGATAGTGGTCGCTCATGGATGAGGTCGAGGTCGTCGTCGCCCATTCCGAGCGTGCGACTCTGCGCGTCGGCGACGTGTTCCTGAAGGTGGACGTCGATCAGGCGCATTTCGATGTCGAGGTCGAGGCGATGGCCTTGGCGCCGGTCCCGACTCCTGAGGTCCTGTGGCGCAAGCCGCCCGTGCTCGCGATCGCCGCACTTCCGGGGACGACGCTTGGGCGCCTGGGAGGGCCGTCGACCGGGTCGCCGGCGGCGTGGGCCGCGGCGGGCGCCGCCATCCGGAAACTGCACGACGCGCCGCTGCCGTCCCGGCAGGGCAGGGCTGGGCGGGACATCGCCGCGCTGGCGGCGGAACTCGACGAGGAGTGCGAGCTGCTCGTGGCCGGCGGCGTCCTGCCCGCCGACCTGGTCACCCGCAACCGCCAGGTCGCGGAGGCCGCGCTGCGCCCGTGTACTCCGGCGTTCACGCACGGCGACCTGCAGATCGCGCACGTCTTCGTCGACGGCGACGAGGTCACGGGCATCATCGACTGGTCCGAGGCAGGTCAGGGTGATGCTCTGTATGACCTGGCCACCTTCACGCTCGGACACGAGGAGCACCTCGACGACGTCATGGCCGGCTATGGCCGCGAGATCGACCTCGAGGTGATCCACGCGTGGTGGTCGTTGCGGAGCCTGCTGATCGTTCGCTGGCTGGTCGAGCACGGCTTCGACGCCTTCGCGCCGGGCTGTGAGGTCGACGTGCTGAGATCCCGGATGTGAGGCTGCGCGGACCCGACCGCCACGTATGCGTTCTGACGCTTCGAGCAGGCCATCCCCTGGGACGCATCGCCTGCCCTTGAGCCGAAACGTGACCGGATGGTTGGTACCAGCCGTTCTCCATCCGTTTGTGGGAGCCTTGCGTCATGGGAACTCGGCGGGAGGATGAGTCCCTCGCAGCGTTTCTGGAGACGGTGGACGTCGGGGACATCCTGTCGGGCGTGGTTGCAGAGGTCACCCAGTCGGAGGCGGCCGTGCTCCTTGATGGCTTCCCCGTTTCACCCGATCGGTGTCGTCGGCGCGCTCGATCTGTCCTGGCGCGCGTTCGGCCGACCACCTACTGCGCCACTCGAAGCGGGCGCCCGAGTATCGGCCGAGGTGCTCGCCGTCGATCTTGCGAAGCGGCAGGTGCGGCTCTCCTTGTCCGCCACCGCGCATCCACGCTTGTGGGCGTTTCTCAAGGCATTGCGTCCGGGACAGCGGTTGTCTGGCACGGTCGCGTCGATAGAGCGGTTCGGCGTGTTCATTGATCTGGATGACGGCCCGGACCATCCCGTCTTCCCCGGCGTGGGCTTCATCACCTTCCCCGAACTGTCCTGGCTCCGTTTCGAGGATCCTCGCGATGTCGTCTCCGTGGGCCAGCGCGTCACCTGCGAGTTCCTGGTCTTCGATACTTACAACGGCGAGGCCCGGCTGTCGCTGCGCGCCCTGCTACCCGACCCGTTCCAGCAGTTCGCCAACCGCGTCCGCGTAGGGCAGACCCTTCCCGGCCGGGTCACCAAGCTGGTGCCCTTCGGCGCCTTCGTGCGCGTCGAAGACGGTATCGAAGGCCTGGTCCATCTCAGCGAACTCGCCGACACGCCCCTCGACAGGCCCGAGGACGCAGTCGAGGTCGGCGACTCCATCACCGTGGTCGTCACCGACATCGATCAGCAGCAGCGTCGGCTTTTCCTGTCGCGGCGCAGGGTGCGGCAGTAGACCCCGATCCTCATGAAGGCCGTCGGCGGTCTCCTCCAATGCCCCGAACGGCCAACGACACATGGACGGCCCCGCGTTCGCAGTCGTGCTCTGGCACCTTCCCAAGCCGCGTCCAGAACGTGGCTAATCGAGGGGCGGCACGGCGGACCGTAGCTTGGGTGCCCCGGTGTTAGAGGTCGAGATCGCCGTGGCTTGCGCTCTCGGCCAGTTGGCGCCATCCATCACGGCTCAGAAGAAGTACCGGGCCGTCGGGGTCTTTGGAGTCGCGGACAGCGATCAGCCCTGGGAGTGGAGCGAGTTCGACGCAGCCCTGGCTGCCCTGGCTGGCGGTCGCCTTGCGCCAGGTCAGGCGAAAGGGGGGCTGGTTGGTCATTGGATCTCCTGTTCGACGCTGCGCAGGAAGGCCGCCGTCTCGCGGGGGTCGAGTGCCGATGCCACCAGCAGGTTGAACTTGGTGTTCATGCGGGTCACTTGGTGCGGTTGCTCCAGGTAGGCGTTGCCGGCCTGACTCTCGACATAGACGACGTCCGGGTCGGTGGGCTCGGGAAAGCTGAGTAGGGAGAACGGCCCGTCGAGTCCGACGTGTGCCCCTTTAGCGAAGGGTAGGACCTGCAAGGTGATGTTGGGAGTCTTGATCGCTTCGAGTAGCCGGTGTATCTGCTCGCGCATCACCTGCGGGTCCCCGATGGGCCTGCGCAGTATGTTCTCGTCCAAGATCACCCATAGGGAGAACTGCGGGGAGGGGCGGTCGAGAAGTTGGTGCCGGGCGAGTCGGAGGTCCAGAAGCCGGTCGATGGTCTTGGGTGCTTCGCCAGGGAGCGTCGTCCGCAGCACCTCACGTGCGTACTCGGGAGTTTGCAGCAGTCCGTGGACGAGTTGGTTGTCGAAGTGTCGAAGCTCGGTGGCCTCGCTCTCCAGCCCGATGTAGGAGCCGAAGTGGGGTGGGAAGACGTCCTGGAACTCGCTGTACCACCCCGGTTGTGCCGCTTCCCGGGCAAGCTGGAGCAGGGCGTCTTGGATCCGGGCGTCGGAAGTGCCGAACAACTCCAGGAGATCGCGGAGCTCGCGTTGTTTGGGCGGCTGCGCCTTGCCGGTTTCGATCCGGCTCACCCGTGAGGGCGAGCACTCAAGGTGTTCGGCGACCTGCTCGATCGTGTAGCCGGCGTTCTCCCTCAATTTGCGAAGCTCGGTACCGAGTCGGCGCATCCGTACCGTCGTGACTCGCGGTTGCGGCATGGAGATTCCCCTTTCATGCCTGGCACAAGTTATCTGGTGCAAGTCCTCTTCGCCCGGTGAAGCTCTGACCAGCAGTTGGCTTGCGGAGACTTTCCAGGCAAAGGGTGCATTTTGTTCGGCGTTTTGTCGGCACACTTGTGCAGCACAGGTTCCAGGTGCATGCTTTGCTGTGTTCGGTCGACCACGAAGAGCGACCGGACGGAGTTTGGAGAAAACGATCCCCGCTGATCTTTGTCGGGCGAATCCAGATGAAGCCCTGAGCGGGAGTGAGGCGACCCTGACACGGTGAGGCATCACCGCGGCCGGGGCCTTGATCGGACAGTGGAGGTCCGACCCATGCATGATCGTACGAATCCCCCACCTGGCCCGGTGACCGCATACGCCACAAAGCACGAGCCTGACGGCGGATGGCGCGAGGGGCATACGCTCATCGACTCAACGATGTCCCGGGTGCCATGTAGTACGGCTGGTCACGGCCCAGACCAGGCCGTCGCCGAGCTCGGCCGTCGGTACCCTCGCGCCACGATCTGGTTCGGCGCGTACACGGGAAATTACTGGGCCCTGATCCGTGCCGAGAGCGGTATGCCTCAGCTGATAGAGAAGAGCGCGCCAGAGGAGCTGAGCCGATACCTCGCGAGCCTGGACTCCCTTGCACCGGAGCATCACCGGCCACGGCCGTTCTCGCTCCCCACATCCGGCTACAACTCGGCCCCGCCCGTGACTCGCACAGCCAGTTCCGCTCAATCCATGCCTGGTCGCGAGGCGGCCGGGGCCCTCGAGTGGGGTCGAGACGGTCACCCCAGTTCCTGGACCGAGAGTGGGAGGTACAAGTGCTAACCAGCGAACTGGCCGACATCCCGGCCGGCGGGGCCTGCGCTTTCCCCCTCCCCAGCGACGCGAGCACCGCCTCCCGCGCACGCTCCCTCCTTGCTGCGACGATGCGCCCGCTGGGCTTTGCCGAAGACCAAGTCGAAGACGGAGAACTGGCGGTTTCCGAGCTGGCGACCAATGCCTACACGTATGCGTCCTGGCCGGGACGCGTCTGCGCGGTAGCGCAGGAACTCTGGATCTGGGCGCGCACCTATCCCACCCCGGAACTGGTCGTTTCGGTTTTCGACTCCCACCGAGACGTCTGGCCGGTTACCCGTGATGCGGTGCTGCTCGACGAGCACGGCAAAGGGCTGTCCATAGTCGCGGCCGTTTCCACTAGCACCGGCACCCACCTCACCCGCTCACGCCTGACCGCGGCGCCCGGCAAGTGCGTCTGGTTCACCCTCCCATTACCAGCCACCTGGCAGATTGCCGACCGGGCCATCCCTCCGATCTTCGCGGCATGCCAACTCTCCGGCGCGCTAAAAGCACGCGGCATTCCGACCACCTATCGCAGGGACAGCGGCGGAGCCACCGTCCTCAGCACGCGCACCCTGAACATCTGGGTCGCACCCAAGGCGTTCACCTGGCCCGACAACCACGGTCATATCCGCCAACCACTGATCGACCTCGAAGAGACCGCCGAGCGCATCACCAGCCACCACGAGACCCACCCCTCGGCACCCCGCGCCTGACAGGTCGAGCGCACGGGGTGGGCTGGACTCCATTTGTTGGGACGCGGCGCCGCCTCCTGGCTGCCGCGTCCCCGGCCCGTAGCAGCACGCCAGGACCAGAACCTATGAACATCGAAGCCGACCGCCTTGCTCACCTGCGGCGAAGCAGCGAGAAGATCCGAATGCTCGCCGAACGAGCCGACCGCACCGCCATCGACCGCTTCCTCGCCCGCCCGGAGACCGCCCGCCAGCTCGACGCCCCCACTCTCGACTTCCTCCGCCAAGCCCAAGACCTGATCAGCACCACCGCCCAAGTACTGACGACAGCGCTAGAAGCCGCGGACCCGTCCCACAACGACGGTGGCCAGCCGGCCGCAGCCTCTAACCCAGACCTCTACCTCGCACCACCCGGCGCGGGAGCCGTAACTTCACCCAGCACGCGGCCCCTCGACACCGCCGAGGCTTGGCGGTGCGCCCACCTTCGCCTGTCCCGCCATCACGACGACCCGATCCTCATTCACATCCAAGAATTCGAGGACGGCTACCAGGCCATTCCCATCGCGGTCCATATCCCCGAACCACCGCCCGTCCCCACTGTCGAGACCGCAACCACCCTGGTCATAGACAAGACCACCGGCACCGTCACCCAATGGCCCCTTCTCCCTCTCGACGCCCTAGCCCGCCTGTACCGCCGCTATCGACGGCGAGAACCCATGATCTTCGAGGATCACTCTCGGTAGCGCTGCTAATACAGCTAAGGGGCTTTTAGTCACGGCGCGGGTGTCGGCGACGACCAGGGCCCCGCACCAGCCGTGGTGGACGCTGACGCGAGGATCACCCCCGCGTGCGCGGGGAGCACAGTTCCGCCTGCGCCACGGACACGACGCCGGGGGACCAACCCCGCGTGCGCTGGGAGCACAGGTGCGCGAGCTGCGATTCGGTCAGCAGCCCAGGACCATCCCTGCATGCGTGGGGAGCACCACGTGTCGAGGTTGAACATCGCCTCTCACTTGGGACCATCCCCGCGTGCGCGGGGAGCACTGAGCAAGAACCTCTACAGCAACCATCCGATGGGGACCATCCCCGCGTGCGCGGGGAGCACCGTCTTTTTCAGCGTCCGGGGTTCGTCCGTCTGGGACCATCCCCGCGTGCGCGGGGAGCACCCGGCCGCTGAGCGCGCGGCGCTCGCGGAGGAGGGACCATCCCCGCGTGCGCGGGAGCACGTAAAGAAAGTTCTCATTCGGCTGGTCACAGCGGGATGTCCTTCCTCGGTTGATGCTTGACACTCCGGCATCGGTTGATGCTTGACGCCCTGTCGGCTGGCTTGGCTTTCGCGTGATCGTTGGATCGGTCGCGGGGAGGTCGGGTTGGCGCTGGTGGAGCTGAGCGTCGTGGAGCAGCGGTATCGCGCTGTGCTGGAAGTAGAGGCAGGATGCCCGGTGACCGAGGTCGCCGAGCGGTACGGAGTGTCGCGGCAGAGTGTGCACGCCTGGCTGGGCCGGTATCGGTCCGGTGGGCTGGCGGCGTTGGCGGACCGGTCGCACCGGCCGGCCAGTTGCCCGCATCGCACGGCGGCCGAGGTGGAGGCGCTGGTGTGTGAACTGCGCAGGGCCCATCCGCGGTGGGGACCGGCCCGGCTGGCGCATGAGCTGGCCCGCCGGGGCGTGGATCCGGTGCCCTCAACGGCGACGTTGTCGCGGATCCTGGCCCGCAACGGCCTGGTCGTCCCCGGCGGGCGGCGCCGCCCACGCTCGTCGTATCAGCGGTGGGAACGCGACGCACCCATGCAGCTGTGGCAGATCGACATCATGGGCGGGGTCATGCTCACCGACGGCCGCGAGGTCAAGCTGGTCAGCGGCATCGACGACCACTCCCGGTTCATCGTCATCGCCCGCCTGGTGTCGCGGGCCTCGGCCCGCGCGGTCTGCGCCGCGTTCGCCGCCGCCCTGGCCGAGCACGGGGCGCCCGAAGAGGTGCTGACCGACAACGGTAAGCAGTTCACCGGCCGGTTCACCCGCCCCCGCCCGGTCGAGGTGCTGTTCGAGAGGATCTGCCGCGACAACGGCATCACCGCCCGACACACCAAGATCCGCTCACCCACCACCACCGGCAAGGTCGAACGCTGGCACCGCACCGTCCGCGAGGAGTTCCTGGCCGTCCACGCCCCGTTCCCCAGCCTGCACCACGCCCAGCACGCCCTGGACGCATGGGTCGCCGACTACAACACCGCCCGCCCCCACCAGGCCCTGGACATGGCCACACCCGCCGACCGCTTCACCACCCGGCCCGGCACCGGGCAGAACATGTCGGCGTCGCTGCCGTTGCGGCTGCCCGCCGACCTGGCACCGGTGCCCACCACCCCCGGCCCGCCCACCGCAGGTCCGCCCACGGCCGCCCCCGTCCCGCCGACAGCGGTCCCGGCCGCAGTGGAGTTCGACCGCACCGTCCCGGCCAGCGGCAACATGACCGCGGCCGGACGACAGATCTGGCTCGGCCCCACCCTGGCCGGTCGGCAGGTGACGGTCTGGGCCAGCACCACCACCCTGCACGTCTTCCACCACGACCAGCTCATCAAAACCCACCCGGTCACCCTCACCAGCGACGACCTCCGCCGGCTCCACGCCCGCGGCGCACGCCCCGGCCGCCCGTCCCCGGCCACCGCGCTGCCCGCCGGTGACCTGCCCGCCGACGCGCTGGTCGAGGTCGACCGCACCGTCAACACCGCCGGACTGGTCTCCCTGGCCGGAAAACAGATCAGCGTCGGCCTCCCCCTCGCCGGCCGACGCCTCACCCTGCGCATCGGCCCGCACCTGATCCACGTCCTGGCCGACGGCGCACTGGCCTGCACCCGGCCCAGCCCACTGACCGGCGACCAACGCGCCCGTCTGCAAGGCGCCCGCGCCGCCGACCCCGCCCCCCTCGCCGAGACCAGCCCCGTCCGAGTTCAGCGGGTCGTCTCCAGCCAGGGCTCGCTGATGGTCGCCGGCTGCAAACTCCACCTCGGACAAACCCACCGCGGCAAAGTCGTCACCGTGATCTGCGAAGACACCCAGTTCCGCATCCTGCACGCAGGCCAGGAACTGGCCGTCCACCCCAGAACCCTGATCAAGGAGGTCAACCGCCGCCGAGCAAGCGGCCACATCACCTACGAAACCTAGGGACGGCGTCAACCATCACCCGAACACAAAACGTCAACCATCAACCGAGCTTGCACACTGGTCACAGCGGGACCATCCCCGCGTGCGCGGGGAGCACCCTGGGGACGTCTGCAGGACGTCCAACCCGGCGGGACCATCCCCGCGTGCGCGGGGAGCACAGGACCCAGGACGAGGACGGCCCCGCCTACGAGGGACCATCCCCGCGTGCGCGGGGAGCACTGGCACATGGCGCGCAGGTTCGCCGGGTTGCAGGGACCATCCCCGCGTGCGCGGGGAGCACAACCGGTGATGCATCGCCCACGAGCGCAGGCCGGGACCATCCCCGCGTGCGCGGGGAGCACCACTTCCAGCCGCTCCAATGGACAAGAAGGACGGGACCATCCCCGCGTGCGCGGGGAGCACGTCCACCCGTTCACCGGGCTGGTCGCGATCGGGGGACCATCCCCGCGTGCGCGGGGAGCACGTACCGGCGCCTCAACGGCTGGGTCCATGCCCGGGACCATCCCCGCGTGCGCGGGGAGCACGACGGCTGGACGGCGCTGGACTGCACGCGCAAGGGACCATCCCCGCGTGCGCGGGGAGCACGAGTTCACCTTCTCCAAGCTCAACCTCCAGACGGGACCATCCCCGCGTGCGCGGGGAGCACGAGTTCACCTTCTCCAAGCTCAACCTCCAGACGGGACCATCCCCGCGTGCGCGGGGAGCACACGGCGCTGCGCTGGTACTGGGCGTACGTGAAGGGACCATCCCCGCGTGCGCGGGGAGCACAAGACCCGCGTGTCCGAGCGCGAGATCGACCGGGGACCATCCCCGCGTGCGCGGGGAGCACAGCTCCCACGACAGGAACGCCTGCTCGCCGTTGGGACCATCCCCGCGTGCGCGGGGAGCACGGAACACGTGGAACAGTGCAGGTCAGGGCCCGGGGACCATCCCCGCGTGCGCGGGGAGCACAGATACCGCAGGATCGCGAGACCTACGCGCACGGGACCATCCCCGCGTGCGCGGGGAGCACAGCGGCATGGGGTCCAGCACGACCGGCGTGGAGGGACCATCCCCGCGTGCGCGGGGAGCACCGCCGGCTGGCATGCCGCGCTCGGTTCGGACCGGGGACCATCCCCGCGTGCGCGGGGAGCACGAACCACTCCCCCTCCTTGCGCTGTGCTGCGAGGGACCATCCCCGCGTGCGCGGGGAGCACAGCCGGAACCGGGTCAGGGTGTCCAGGGCGCCGGGACCATCCCCGCGTGCGCGGGGAGCACCGCGCGACAATTCCCGGTACCTACTCGACCCCGGGACCATCCCCGCGTGCGCGGGGAGCACGCCGCCGTGCTGACCCTGATCACCTTGTCCGGGGGACCATCCCCGCGTGCGCGGGGAGCACATCCGGCCGAGCCACCGGTTGTACTTCGTGTCGGGACCATCCCCGCGTGCGCGGGGAGCACGACGCCTCGCGCAGGTGGTCGTCGCGGTCGCCGGGACCATCCCCGCGTGCGCGGGGAGCACCAAGAACGCTGCTGCCGCGCAGGCCTCCAATCGGGACCATCCCCGCGTGCGCGGGGAGCACACCAAGGCGGGCGGCGCGCACACAAGGTGCGCGGGACCATCCCCGCGTGCGCGGGGAGCACCGTATCGACAAGCAGACCGCAGCGGTTGCCGCGGGACCATCCCCGCGTGCGCGGGGAGCACGAGACCACCCGGCCATCGGCGGTCTTGTACTTGGGACCATCCCCGCGTGCGCGGGGAGCACCACGTACCGGCGCGTCTGTGCCGTCAAGTCCCGGGGACCATCCCCGCGTGCGCGGGGAGCACCCCGTCGCCGATCGCCCGTCAGGGCGCCGCTCAGGACCATCCCCGCGTGCGCGGGGAGCACCTTGCCGCAGCATCGTGATCTCTGCTTCGTATGGGACCATCCCCGCGTGCGCGGGGAGCACCCGCCGCAGACCTCTCGTCGCTGGATCCGGTGGGGACCATCCCCGCGTGCGCGGGGAGCACCGGACACTCGATCATCGCTACCAAGAGGCCCGAAGGACCATCCCCGCGTGCGCGGGGAGCACCTGGACGCGGTCACCGCCATCGTCCAGGGCCGGGGACCATCCCCGCGTGCGCGGGGAGCACTCTCGCTGACCTGCGGGTTTATCGGCCGCTGGCCCTGATTTGGAGCACTTTATGAGATCCCGACATTTCGGACTTCAGGTTAGCGCTTGCCGTAGCGCCGTCGTTTTGATGCCTTGCTCCACCCGGCCGGCGGAGGCTTGGACGAGACAGCAGGCTTTGCCTTGGGGCGGCGGATCAGTGTCAGTCCCTCGTGGTCGATGGGCTGCCATTTGTGGTCGCGGCTCTCGAAGGTGAAGCCCTGCTCGTTGTTGGTGGTGTACGCGAGGAGTGCGCGGCCGGTGTCGGCGTACTGGTGCACTTCGTCCCAGAGGGCCTGCCTGATGCGGGCCGACGGGCCGCCGATGAAGACGCCGGGAGCGATCTCCATCAGCCAGCGAGTGAGGAAGCCACGCAAACCGGCAGGGCAGTTGGTGAGGATGATGATGGTCACCAGTACACGTCTTCGGCGTAGTTGCGTCCGGACTCGACATTCATGCCGTGGTCGCTTTGCAGAGTGACGTGGTCGATGCCGTCGCCGGTGGGGTCGTCCGGGGTGTCGTCGGGGAGGAGAAGCCGCTTGATGTCGTGGACGCAGCGGCGCAGCAGGCCTACCTCGTTGACGCGATCGCGAATGGCGCGACGGGTGCGAGACCCGACGTCCTCGGGGCTCTCGGCCGCGACCTCGAAAGCGACGGGGATGGCGATCTCGGTCTTGTAGAGGTCGGCGATGTCCAGGACGAAGGCGAGCTCGTGGCCGGAGTGGATGAATCCGAGACCGGGGGAGCAGCCGAGCGCGGCGACCGTGGTCTGGGCGATGCCGTACATGCATTGAGCCGCAGCGGTGACCGCCTGGTTAGCGGTGTCGCCGGAGTCGAAGTCGCCTGGAGCGTAGTGGCGCCCGTTCCATTGCAAGCCGACCCGGGATGCTTCGTAGCGGTAACGCTCTTTGACACGCCGTCCTTCGCGGCCCAGTAGCTCATGGCGGCCGAGGCCGGACGGGTCTTCACCCGGGAACCGCATGCGATACATGGCGCGAGCAACATCAAGGCGAGTGCGTCGGTTGGCCCATGCAGTGGCCTGCGCTTCGACCAGGGCCGAGGAGCGATTGAGGGACCGGCCGCCGGAGTAGAACCGGACACCTTGCTCACCCACCCAGACGACGCCTGCTCCGCTGTCGCCCAGGACGCTCATCGCTTGATGCGTGACGCGCGTGCCGGGGCCTAAGAGGAGAGTGCCGATGGTGGCGGACGGGATGTGGGTGATGCCATCGGCGTCTTCGGCCGTGATGGCGTTGTCTTCACGGTGCAGAGTGCAGCGTTCGAGGTAGATGAACGAGAGCCGGTCGCCCATCCGTGTGAGTTCGCGGGGCGAAGACGCTCTGCGCTTGCCGACGGTGGACATGGGTCAAGCCGTCGCCAGGGTCATCAGGCCGCATCCGTAGGCTTTGGCCCTGCCAAGTCCGTGCGTGAGGGTGCGCCGGAACGCGTCAGGGTCGGTGACTTCGAGGCGCCCGTCGTAGGTGACGGTGACCAGGGTGACCGGCTTGGTCGACCCCTTCTTCTTGAAGGCGAACTCCCGCCGATTGTGGACGAGCAGCTCATGCTGATCCATCTCGTCCTGGTGGTCTCGCGCTGAGGGCTTGCGGACTACGGCGAACCCTCCGCTCTCTTGCCGCTGCATGAGCCAGCGCATTTGGTGGCGGGGGGTGATGTGCGCGGTTGTCTTGGTCGGCACTCCGTCCTTGTTGCGGACGGAGTGGACGGGATTGGCGGTGAGTCGGAACGCCCACCGATCACCGGCTTTGAGCCGGTCGAGGAAGGGGCCGTAGTCGTAGGTCTCCCAGCGTGCGGTGGTAGGCCAGCCGGCTTGCTCGACCAGGTGAGTGAGATCGGGCTTGTAGGGGCTGACCACGCACAGATGAGTTTGGGACTGCCCAGCGCGGTCGATGCGCCAAAGCACGCGGGGTGCGTCCGACTCCGGGCTGGGGAGTTCAGCGAATGACGACATCACGGCCGCATGCAGGACCTGAGGAGAGGACAGCAGCTTCCGGGCGCCGATCCGTTGCGTGTTGATGCGGAAGCGCGTCAGATACATCACTGGCCTCGCAGGAGGGCGGTCGGGTCGTGGGCGGTGAGTGGCTTGGATTTGCGCCTGGAAGCGGGGTTGGGGATCTCTACGTGCTCGTGGCGAATGCCGCGAAGCGCATACCGGCGGTGCCGCGGGTCGAAACTCAGGGGTTGATCGCGAAGTGTGTCGACTGGGCCGTCGTGCTCGTCAGCCTGGACGATGGTCTCTAGACGTACCGTCGGCCCGCGATGACGGCGCTGGTGCCATGGAGAGGCCCGCCAGGGCTCGTCCTTCAAACGCTCGCGGAGTGTTTGTCCGTGGTGCACGCCCAACTCGACAGGTCGGGACGGAGGGCAGGAACGGCGCCCGAGGTAGGGCAGGAAAACCGGGGCGCGGAGCGCTTCATCGAGCCGCTCAATCAGGTTGTCGTCGCCCTCGACCACGGCGACGAACACCGCGTCCGATAGGTAGAACCGTTCGGAGACCGGCATGGATCGGCCGGTCTCGAAATGCTGAGCGGTCTGATAGTCACGGAGGGGCATACCGCGCTGGTCGACGCGAACACCAAACCGCAGCGCGGCCAGATCGGTCAGGTCGTCGGTGCGCTGTCTGCCGAGGGCAGCGGCCAGGAGGCCGATTACGCCGCTCTTGGTCGGGGCCTGCTCGGTGGTGCGGCGCGCGAACCGTGCCGAGGCCCCCCATGCCTGCAGAGGGCCGGCGAGCTGCAGCGTCAAGACGCTCACTGGTCGACTTCCTGCTGACGTGTGACCTCCTCGCCAACCGCGTTGACCAGCTCGGGCAAGGACACCTCTGTGCCGAGCTCGGACAGCGGTTCAGTGTTCTTGCCGACGCGCAGCACCCAGGTCTGAGCGTCCTCGGCGACACCGTAAGCCTGCTCGATGTCCGGGACGTAGCGGGCCAGGCGAGTGGCGGCCTCGTGCACGTATCCGCCGCTGTTCTGCTGCCTCGTGCAGGCTTCCTCGAACGCGGCGACGAAGCTGATCGGGCGGGACGAACGTATCTTCACCACGACCGCGTCCGGCAGGGTGTGGTTGCCGAACGTGTTGACCTTTCCGGTCGGCATCGAGGTGATGAAGCCCTGTACGAACGCCTCCACCGCCCGCCGGACCGGCTCGGTGACCGGCTCGTCTTCGCGCAAGCCCTTGCCCAGGTTCCTGCGAAGCAGGTCGACGTCGAGCGCTGCGTAGCGGTAGAGGGTGGCAGAGTTGAACTCCACCGTCCCGATCATGCCCGCGCCCAGGTCGTCGTCTTCGCGTTCCTTGTGGTCGTCGACGGCGGTGTAGTAGTCGGATTCGTTCTCCACCTGGTGAACGCTGAGGGCGTGCGCGACCTGGGTGGCGGCGTCGACGTTGATATCGGCGCCGTCGGCGACCATGCGCCCGAACAGCGCGATGTCCACGGAGTGACGGGCATTGGCGATCTGCTTGGCTCGCGCCTTGTTCTCTTTGTCCTTGAAGAAGGTCTTGATGTCGTCGCGGCCCTCGACGGCGAGTTCGGCGAGACCGTCTAGTTGACGGGCACTGAGGAACAGCAGGTACTTCGCCTCGGGCGGCGCGGCCGACTCGTCGCCCTCGTTGGAGGCGGCACCGCGGCGCTTGGGCACTTCGATCTTGGAGCCGGTCGCGTTCTGTACGGCCTCTGCCGCCAACGACCAGGCCTCCGACCGCTCGATGGATTCATCCAGCGCGCGGATGCGGTCGGTGAGCAGCTCGGCCACCCGCTTGGTCCGAACCCCCAGCTCGCTGGGATCCAGGAGATCATGAAAGGCCTTCCGGGTAGCGCGCTTCCACGCCTGGCTGGACACCCGGGCCCGCCGCACACCGCCATACACCGCAGTCTTGGGAGTGCCGGTGTCGTCACGATTCAGGTTGCTGGGCGGGACGCTCTGCAGCACGTGCAAGTCGATGATGGTGCGAGTCATGTGACGTCCTTGTCAGTCGTAGCCTCGCCCTGCGGCGTTCGCTCGGGCTGGGATATATCGCCTTTGTCGCGGACCGGGCGATAGGAGTGGAAGCTGCGGCCCCACTGCTGGCGGACCCGCGTAAGTCCCTCCGGTGTGTGGGCGTGGTAGAGCTGCTTTGCAAGCAATGCGTAGTCCAGGGGGATGGATTCTCGACGCAGGAGAGAGACGATCTCCCGGAGCCGGTAGGCCAGTACGTCCAGGCTGTCGGCCGTGCCCACCCGAACGAATCGACGGCGAATCGGCTCGTCGATCTCTCCCGGCGGCATCAGCCGACGGACGGCGGCACCTAGATCAACACCGGGAACGTTCATCTTCTGGGTCGTCCGCGACTGCTGATGCAGGGCGTACAGCGTCACGGCCAAGAAGGACGCGTTCTCTGCGCGAGTGGCCTGAAGTTCGCTGAGCGACTGGTCCTGGTAGAGCCGCTCGGCCCCGGTCAGCCCCCACAGTTCGGGAACGTCCTGGGGCAGCTTGCCCGCACCGCGCCGCAGCTGGGCCAGACGACTGACCGACGCGCTGGTGTCACGCAGGTACCCGGCCTGCAACTCGGTGACGAATTCGCCGACGACCCGACCGACCAGGTCGGACGCGTACTGCCGCTTGTCTTGCGATGCATCCGGGATCGCGGCGGTCATGTGCTGGCCTCCAAAGGCTCCTTGGGTGCTTCACCCGCCGTCTCGTCGCGGTCGGGGGCGGTGCCAGGCAACGCCTTACGCAATCGGTACTGAAAGGTCGCGTCAGCGCGCGCGGAGGTCAGCCACAACTCCTGCCCTTTGCCGGTCTGGACGACCCGGCCTTCCCAAGCACCGTCTCCGGCGTCGGTGACCTCCTGAGCCCCGAGCTGGGTGACGATGGCACGCGCTTCGTCTTGCCAGGCTTCCCGCTGTGGCTGGGGCGGCTCCTGCGGACGCAGGGCGGCGAGCCATGTGCGGAAGGGGCCGTCCAGCATGCCGTAGCCCTGGCGCATTGCACGGGTGCGGGCGGGCTCGGGGGCGGCACCGACGGCGCGGGCAAGATCGGCGGCCAGGTCTCCCAGCACGTTGACCGCGTTGTCCGCGTCGCCGACCGCGTCGATGGCGGCTTGGCCGAGCCGGGTGTCCCGCTGATGCAGCAGGACCACCGGCATCGCGACGGCATCGTCGATCACCTCATCGATCACCGACTGCTGGGTCCCGTACTGAGCGCCCACCAGCCGTGCACGCACCAGGAAATCCACAGGGAAGTCGCCTTCGACCGTGAGGCGGGAAACCCAGTCCAGGATCCGAGGCCGCACGATGGCCGCAGCCTCTTTGCGCTGCTCCGCCCCCGGCGCCCGCCCGGCTACCAGTGCACCCAGACCACGCCACGCGCCCTGGCTCGGGTCATGTTCGCGCGGCAAGTAGACCTGAGCTAGACCGTGCTTCTTCTCCTGCGCCGGGCTGCGCCGCCAGCTGGTCATCGGCTCTCGCAGGTGCTGGTTGCGCGGACTCAGCGGGTCGCCGTAGCCCAGCACCACGCCGTGGATACCCGTGTCGTCGAAGACGAGCCGGATTCGGCGCGACTGCCAGGTGTAGAGATCACGCACACCTGCCGGGCGCCGGCTGAGCTCCAGAGGGTCCATCTCCGTTGGGCCGGGTGTCGGGTGACGCCAGGCGGGGGAGTCCTGCTCTGGATCGACCCGAAGGTTGTCAGAGTCGAAGGCGATGAGGTTGAGCAGTAGGGTCTCGCGCAGGTTCGCGCCCTCGACGAAGACACCACCCAGGTTCCCCGCCCAGCCGACGCCGAGGGGATAGACCTTGCCGCCCTTGGCCCGTGGGTCACCCACAGCGCCCGTCTTAATGCCGGAGGTGTCGAAGGCGTGCGCATGCACCACCCAACGGGCCGCCTCGGCAAACGACAGGCGCTCGACGCCACGGGCACGCATGGTGAAGAACTGGGAGCCATTGGGGACGTCGGCAACCAGACGATCCAGAGAAGCGACCTCGTTCTTGGCCGTCCGTAACCCAGCTGTCTGGAAGAACGGAGTTTCCGAGTGCAGCAGGTCAAACCGGTGCCGGTGCCGGTCGAGGTACGCGGCGATCCCAGCAGGGCCGTCCACGGGCAGGCCCTCATCCCACAACTGCTGCCAGTGCATCAGGTCGACCGGCCCGTTCACCGCGTCGTGCAACACGGCCAGCAGCAGCCGTAACAACGCGAACTCCTGGGTCGGCACATCCCCGACCAGACGTCGCACGTCGCCGGCCTGAGCGAAGACGTCCAGCAGCGACAGCTGGTCCTCTGTGCCGTCAGCACGCAGGGTCGGCAGCCACGGCTCGCGGATCAGGTCGAACGATGCCGCTGAAAGATCACTGGACACGCGTCACCTCAAGGCCATCGGCACGGCTGTACTGCAGGTCGTAACCTGCCAGCCGGTACCGACAGTTCTCGTCCAGCATCAAGATCAGTTCTCCCGCCAGCCAGTGACTTTCCTTGGACTGCCACGCCGGGACGCACTCGGCCTCCAACTCCTCGATCGCTCGGTCGAGCACCTCGGGGATCGAGAACTGGAACGGCAGCCGCAGCCCGCACGCCGCCACGATCCGGGCAAGATCCCACGACGGCGCCGCTTCGGTCGGCAGCTCCCGTCCGCCCTGCCCGTCCTCCAGCCATGGCAGCGTCTGGACAGTCCCGTCGGCCAACCGCTGGACGACCAGCACCTCCAGTGACTCCCGGCTGTCGCGGACCTGGGCACGGCCGGCCCGGGTATCGTCGGCGTCCCCGACACCCGCGTCGATCCAGCCGACCAGAGCGCGCCCTGGGCGCCCCACGTCGTTGATCTGAAAACTCTCGGCCTTCTCACGCTGCAGCTGCTGATGAAGGAGATGCTCCTTGTAGGCAGCTTCCATCGCGTCCTGCCAGGCAGGTGGCCCGGCCACGGCCGTCCCATACGCCTCCTGCACTAGCGGACTGATGTCCTCCGGAAGCCTCACCACATGGCCCGTCGCGGCCGTCCCTGACAAATACGGCTCCAGCACTGCCGCTGACCGCAGCAGCGCATGACGCCGATAGATTCGCTGCGAGCCCTTGACCGGCTCGACAGGAGCCGCATCCCAGTCCACGCCCACCAGCAGGCAGCGGGCTGAACGCAGGCGTTCGGGACGTTCTCCCTGCCCCTTTCCGCGAGCGTGCCGGTGGAGCCGTCCCATGCGCTGAAGCAGCAGGTCCACCGGGCACAGATCCGTCACCAACAGATCGAAGTCGATGTCCAAGGACTGCTCGGCGACCTGGCTGGCCACCACGATGTGCTTCACCGGACGGTGTCCCGCGCACTGTTCAGGTGGCCCGAACATCTCCAGCAGCTCGGCGTCCTTGCGGGCACGGTCCAAGTCGACGAAACGGGCGTGCGCCACTGTGACGTCGACGTCCGGCAACCGCTCACGCAGGAACTGGGCCGTCTCCAGGACCCGCCCGACCGTGTTGCGCACCACCAGAGCACAGCCACCATCGGCGAGCTCATGCTCCAGACGATCCGCCAGGGCGCCTAGATCGTCACTCAGTCGCTCCAGCCGAACATCCGTACGTCGCCCCGACGGCATCACGCTTTCGACGATCGGACGCTTTGCCGACCCGATAGCCGTCAGCAACGGATAGTCCTTGGCCTCTTCCACCTCCGACAACTTCGCCCCACCAGTGGAGTACGCCTCGGCCAACTCTGCACGCCGCTTCGCAGGCAGTGTCGCCGACAACACCACCACCGGCACCCGGTACGTGCCCAACCACGACAGAACCCTGTCCAGATAGGAGTTCATGTAGGTGTCGTAGGCGTGCGCCTCATCGATGATTACAACCTTGCCCGCCAGGGCCAGGTGGCGCAGAGCGAGATGCCGGCTCTTCAAGCCCATGAACAGGAGCTGGTCGACCGTCCCCACCACGAACGATGACAGCATCGCCTTCTTGCGCCCATGCAGCCACTGGTGCGCCACCAACTCCGCGGAGGAAGCCCGCCGGTCCTTTCGTGGCCGCCACTCGTCCTCGTCGCCATCGATCTCGACCCCGGTGACGACTCGCTTCCCTGCCTGGACGAGCTCACCGAAGTCCTCGTTGAGCGCCGCTTTCGAGTGAGCCAGCATCACAGACCGAAGCGCCCCGCTATCCGCATCCGGCACCTGCCGCAGCCACTTCAACATCCGCGGGAACATCGCATTGGCCGTGGCCATCGAGGGCAAGGCAACGAAAACACCGCCCGCCCCGGACCGGGCCGCGAACACTTCCGCTACCGCCAAGGCGGCCTCGGTCTTCCCCTCGCCCATCGGAGCCTCGATCACGATCAGACCGGGCTCTGACATTCGCTTCGCCACCTCGATGGCGCGCTTCTGAACGGGCCGGATGCGAGCACCGGCCGGCAACTCGAATCGAGATGCGAACAACTCCGCCGCGTCCGCGGCCGCCTCGGCGGGCCGCCATGGCGCCGGAAGAGCAAGCCCCCGCCATGCCGCCTCGACCCTCTCGGTGTCGGTAGCCCCCAACCCGTCAGGGAAATACGGGAAGAGATCAGAATTGCTTGCCACCCAATCGGCGACGATGACCAGCCCTGTCAATGCGACCTGGGCAGCTTGCGAGAGCTGGACCTTTCGCCAATCAGCGAGGCGATCTTCAATGCCGCACATCGCCGCACAAGCGTCCAGAATCTCCGTCTGGACGCGCCGCCAAGCAGCCTCGTAACCAGGTGCACGGAGTAGATCCGGATGTGTGTTCAGTTCGCGGATGCTAGAGAATGTCGGCGGCACTCCATGATGCCCGCCCGCAATGATCGAGAACGGCAGCGTCGACGGCCGGGACCAACCACGCCCAAGCAACCACTCCTGTAAGAGCATCTGCCCCGCAAGCCCGTGAGAAGCGAGCCTGCGGTCGGGCATACGCTTGCCGGACGGCATCCCCAAGCCCGCATCCCGCATCCCGTCAGCAAGCGATTCGACCTGACATGCGAATGCTGGCGTTGCCTTTCCGATGTCATGAGTCGCCGCCGCCCAAACCGCCAGCCCGCGCGCGTCCTCCATGCCCCCAGGCAACTGATCCGCCACGACTACGCGTGCTTGACGAGGCAACCAAAAATCCCACAGCAATCCTGCAACAGCGCCACTGTCGGCAAGATGCCGCCACAACGGCAACCACCCGTCGGACTTTCGATCATGCTTAGCCCAAACCAGCCGAGCCGTGTCCGTCAGACGCCCCTGAAGCCACGCGCCGTTTGTTCCCCCATCGAGCACACGGAAGGTTTAACACGTCGACCTCGATGGCCGTCCGGACAACTGCGAACTGGCGGTGCCCGCCGCCCGTTGCCCGCCTGAGCGCCACTGTGCACACCCCTCGGTGAGCAGGGACAATACGGCCACCGCTGATGACACGAGTCGACACTCCGACCACAATGGGCCACCGCGTACCATGAAGAGCGGCGCGCTGCCACGTCAGCTCCGCCGGAACTAGGAAGTCGTGCCAGTCCACTGGATGTGTGAAGGGCCCCAGCCCGCGATGCAGCCGGACAGGCCGCTCCGCTGACGTCATGCAACTCCGGGAAGTCCGATATGTCCGTCTGTTTAAAAGTGCTCGAAACCAGGCCCGTGCCGCGATAAAAGCCCAGGTCGTGGAGTGTGCTCCCCGCGCACGCGGGGATGGTCCCTCCACGATTTCTGAGGGGTCATCCACGCCTCTGTGCTCCCCGCGCACGCGGGGATGGTCCCTCGGCGAACCGCTGGCGGCACCGCTCCGCACGGTGCTCCCCGCGCACGCGGGGATGGTCCCGGGCTCAGTGCCCGCCCGATCGGGTAGCTGTAGTGCTCCCCGCGCACGCGGGGATGGTCCCGGGTGTCCCGTACTCCCGTACGGTCGCGTCATGTGCTCCCCGCGCACGCGGGGATGGTCCCCGCAAGCTCAACGCGATCGTTGAGGGCGCGCAGTGCTCCCCGCGCACGCGGGGATGGTCCCACCTCGCCCTCGGCGGCGGGGGCCGGTGCGGCGTGCTCCCCGCGCACGCGGGGATGGTCCCGCCTGCGCGGTCGGCGCGAGCTTCTTCAGCGAGTGCTCCCCGCGCACGCGGGGATGGTCCCTCGGCGCGCTCCTCGGGCGGGAGCAGGTCGTGGTGCTCCCCGCGCACGCGGGGATGGTCCCTCGAAGAACTCAAGGGCTGGCTCGAAGGGCTGGTGCTCCCCGCGCACGCGGGGATGGTCCCCGTGCTCGATGAGTAGCATCGAACACGGATGTGTGCTCCCCGCGCACGCGGGGATGGTCCCATCCCGTAGACCGAGGCGCCGGAGTGCATGTGGTGCTCCCCGCGCACGCGGGGATGGTCCCCGGACGTGCCCGACCTGCAACGGGTCCGGCAAGTGCTCCCCGCGCACGCGGGGATGGTCCCGGGTGGGGCACCTCCCCGGACGGGCAGGCGTGGTGCTCCCCGCGCACGCGGGGATGGTCCCGCGGCCTTGTCGGATCAGGTGCGGCAGCTCGGGTGCTCCCCGCGCACGCGGGGATGGTCCATGGCGGCCAGTGTCGGTATCGACCCGGGCGACGTGCTCCCCGCGCACGCGGGGATGGTCCCACAAGTTCCCTGATCACAGGCTATGGCATCCAGTGCTCCCCGCGCACGCGGGGATGGTCCCTGGTATGACGTGTTCGGCTTCAAGCCGCTGACGTGCTCCCCGCGCACGCGGGGATGGTCCCCCGGTGGTGCTACCGCGCCGCCGGTGTGGCTAGTGCTCCCCGCGCACGCGGGGATGGTCCCCCGTACGCCGGGATGTCGTACGGCCCCAGTTCGTGCTCCCCGCGCACGCGGGGATGGTCCCCGCATGGTGTTGGGGGCGGGGCCCGCGGATTCGTGCTCCCCGCGCACGCGGGGATGGTCCCCCCGGTGGGGGCGCGAAACAACCAACTCAATGGTGCTCCCCGCGCACGCGGGGATGGTCCACCCCATCGGACGGATCAGACGCGCCGCCGGCCTGTGCTCCCCGCGCACGCGGGGATGGTCCCTGTCTGGTGAGCCCCCAGAACGGGGCGACGATGTGCTCCCCGCGCACGCGGGGATGGTCCCGCGTCCACCTGCAACGGCCAGACGTCCGCCCAGTGCTCCCCGCGCACGCGGGGATGGTCCCCGCGCCCCCTGAGACGATCAGGTGGCGGAGTTGTGCTCCCCGCGCACGCGGGGATGGTCCCGCGCTACGCGCGGCCGGCGTGACCGGTGCGAGGTGCTCCCCGCGCACGCGGGGATGGTCCCCGCCTCCCACAGGTCGGGCTCGGGCTCTGTGTGTGCTCCCCGCGCACGCGGGGATGGTCCCGGGCACGCCAACGAGGTAGTGCCCGAGCTGGGGTGCTCGCCGCGCACGCGGGGATGGTCCCCCCGCGACACCGACCCCAACCGGTCGGATCCTGTGCTCCCCGCGCACGCGGGGATGGTCCCTGAGTGAGCTGATTGGTGATGGCTTGGGAGTCGTGCTCCCCGCGCACGCGGGGATGGTCCCGGCGGGCGGTCCACGCGACGCCGAGATTTGCGGTGCTCCCCGCGCACGCGGGGATGGTCCCATCGGCCATGCAATCCCGCGCGCCGGCGACGTGTGCTCCCCGCGCACGCGGGGGTGGTCCCATGTATCCGTTGTGCTGCGTGATCGCCTTGTCGTGCTCCCCGCGCACGCGGGGATGGTCCCGCCAGGAACATCGCCAGGGTGGACTTGCCGATGTGCTCCCCGCGCACGCGGGGATGGTCCCCGGCCGGGACGGCGGACGGGCATAGGCTGTGCTCCCCGAGCGTGCAGGAATTTGGCAGCTGGGGTTATGCCCTGCGATGGGAAGGGAGAGCCTGCCGGTTTCCGGGTGCGGTCATCACGAGCGCCGATGCCCCCTCTCAGCTTTGAGGGAGGATCGGGCGGGCGGCCCCGCGCAGTTGTTCGAATTGGTGGGGAGTTCGGTGAGTGTGGTTGGGAAGTCGGCTGCGGCCAGCTTGGGTTGGTTCTGCTCGTTAAGAGTGGTGGCTCGACGGATTATCAGGCCTACTTCTTGAGGTATGGAGTCGGGGGAGAGGAGGTCTTGGATTACGTGACCTAGCGTGGTGATGGCTCGGTTGCCTCTGATCCGGGCTGCGTCATAGCGGGTTGATAGTTCGCGCACCGATACAGATACGCGCGGCAGGTGGGTTGGGTATTTGTTGTGCCGGTTGACTGCGCCTATGGTGGCTGCGTCGTTGATGGCGGCGTGGTGGTGTGCGGCGAGGTTATTGCAGGCTTCGATCGTTTTGAGGGTGACCGCGGCGACGGTTGCTGCGTCGGTGAGGTCGGGGGCCAGTTCATGGGGCGCTTTTAGTCGGCTGGATGCGTGAGGGCTTGGCGTCCAGGCGGGGTCGGCGTGTATGAGGCGGCCCAGGCGGATGATGAGGTCGCTGGCGTCGGTGGCCGGGCCGTTGGCGGGGTGGCCGTAGTGGCCGATGTGCTCGTCCCAGCGCCGGATGATGGTTCTCCAGGTGCGGCCGGTGTGCTGTACGTCTGTTGCCGCCTCTTTGAGAGCGGGTAGGCGCTCAGATTCGTTCAGCTCGTTGATCCGGTGAATCAGTTGGTGGACGGTTTTTGAGCCGATGTCGCAGATGATGGCGGCTGCTCGCGCGAGGTAGCGCCAAGTAGTGATCGAGGTAGTGGTCTGCGGGTTGTTCAGCCGTTGGATGCTGGTGTCGATGCCGGCGAGGGCTTGAGTGACGTCCTCGCCGACCACGGGAGGGATGCGGTCCGGCGTGTGCTGGGGCTGGACGGCGGTGATGGTCGGTGAGGTCTGGTTCTCGCTGTAGATGCGGGAGAGGAACGCCGCCTTCAGGAGCAGTACGCCGGCCTGGCTGGTGGGCGCAGGAGTGCGCCAAGCCAAGTGGCCGATGGTGGAAGTGTGAACGCTGAGTTGGTGCAGCAGGGAGCGGGCGCTGTCGGGCGCTGCGATCACGACCGCGGTCGCTGAGGTCATCTGGTCATGGGCGGTGGGGAAGTGTGTGGACAGTAGGTCCAGGCCGCAGCCCAGGGCGATAGAGGTGGCGCGGAGCTTCTGTGCCAGGGCCGACCGTGGGGTTTCAGTGGCTGCGGGTGGACCGAGGAGGTCTTCGGCTTGCTTGATGAGGTCGCTGGCGCGGCGGGCGCCGTCCCGCACGCCGGTGCCGGCTGGATCGGGGATGCCGAAGCCTTCTGCGATCTGGTCGTGGTAGCGGGCGAGGACGTGGGCGAGGCGTGCCAGCTCAGGCAGGGTCGTGCGACTGCGGATGTCTCTTTCGAAGCGTGCCAGGTGGAGTTGGTTGCGGAGGTCGGTGAGGTGTTCGTTGGCGAGGTTGGTCATCTCCCCGAACGTGGCCATGGGCCGCTACCGGAGTGCGTCGCGTAGGCGTCCGGCGTGCAGGGCGGCTTGGAGGCAGGCCAGCTTGTCGTCGGGATCGCTGGCCAGTTCGGCGGCCCGGACGAGGCTTTGGGAGGTCTTGCGGGCGAGGTCGAACAGGGCGTCGGCGGTCGCGTTCTGGCCGGTGTGGTCGGCGGGAAGGGTGGCGCGCAGGGATGGGGCTTGGCGAAGTGCCTGGTGTGCTTGGACGGCTTCGCCTTCGGCCATGCCCCAGGCGATGAAGCCGTCTGGGGATTGGGCGGCGTAGGCGGTGATGACGCGCTCGGCGTGGGCGAGGTCGTTGAGGGCGCTGTTGAGAAGCTCGGTGAACCAGTTGTGGCGGACGTCTTGGTGCTGGCGTTCGTGAGTCATCGCGGTGTCCTCCGGGTGCACGGTTGAGCCGGTCCGAGAGTCGGCTTGATGGGTGCGGCATGGGTTTGGTCGCGATTGCAGGGGGCGCCTAGGTCGAGGCCATGGGGTGCTCCGATCGGTGGCTATGCGGTGGGAGTTGATCTGCAGGACGCGGGTGGCGGCCGCTTGCGGTCGGGAGTGTCCGACGGTGCTGCGGTGAGGTTGTGGCCGATGTCGGTGGGGAAGTCCGCGGCGGCGGCGTTGGTGTCGGGCTGCCGGAACCTCGCCGCGGCCCGGCGCGGGACGAGTTCGTTGTGGAGACGGGACGCGGAGACGCTCAGTACGGCCAGGAGCCGTTGGCAGTCGTTTTCGAGCTTGGGGCGGGTTGATGCCGGGGCGTTTGGGAGCTGTTTGGTGAGGTTGATGTAGAGCTGTTCGGCTTGGTCGGCGGAGTTCACGGTGCCGAGGATCGTTTTGGTCGGTGGGAACGCGGGTGCGGGCGCCAAGTACGCGGCTGGCTCGGCGTAGATGTAGGGGATGCCGGGCACCGCGACGAGGTAGGTGGTCTCGTCGTCGGGGCCGGTGGTCTGCCAGCCGATGACGGTGCCGCAGCGGGCGTCCTGTCGGGTGAGGCGTACCTGGTCACCGGGCTTGTAGGGGGCGTCCTCGGAAACCTCTTCGGCGTTGAGGGCGCGGCCGGTGCTGACGACGCCGGAGAAGTTGATGCCGTGGTAGTTGGCGTAGTGCTCTAGGTCGCAGACCAGTGCGGCGAGCAGGGCCTCGGTATAGAAGGGGTCGCGTTGCAGAAGGGAAGGTTTGCCAGGGAAGGCGTCCAGCTCGTAGACGGTCAGGGTGTGCGTGGCGCGCTCGATGCGCTTGGCGTTGTGGGGCATGGGGCCTACTTCATGGCCGCGTGGACGTTGCCGGCGTGGTGGACGGCTCGCAGGCAGGCCACTCGATCGGCGGGATCGGTGGTCTTGGAGGCGACGTTGAGGATGGCTTCGGCGACGATCATCACCAGGGCGGCGATGGAGTTGGCGAGTTCCGGTACGTCGGTGTCCGACAGGGAGCGGTCCGGCCAGGTGAGTGTGGGAGCGTCGGCCAGAGCCCACCAAGCGTCGCTCGCCTCGGCGAGGGCGGTCTGGTAGGCGTCCTCGGGTGCGGATTGGGCCAGGACGGTGGTGGCGCGCTCGATCAGTTCCATCCCCATGAAGGCGGCTGCGAGGAGCGTGGGGAGAGAGTCGGCCGTCTTGATCTGTCGGGCGGCGTAGTCGAAGAAGTACTTCAGTGGGACCTCCGTGGCGTGGACGCCCGTCCTCAGGACGTCAGATGCGTGCATAAAAACGCTGTACTCGAACCTCATTGCTTATGGTCGATAGCGCGCCTATGGGGATGCGTTGTCGTGCCGAGTTCTTCCAGGTGGTGGCGGCTAGCGGCGATGGCCGGTGCGCTTGCTGCCACGGGCATCGGAGTGGGGCGTTGTGCGCGGGCCGGGGTGTTGCTCTGTGAGTCCTTGTTCCAGCGGTATGGGGAAGTCCCGTGCGGCGAGCTGGCCGGGGCTGAGCGCTGTGTCCTCGACTTCGATCTCGGCTTGGGCAGGGGTTAGTCGTTGCTCTACCTCGGCCAGCAGCAGGTCGGTGACGTCACGGGTGTCCATGCCGTTCCAGGCCACCAGGGCATCGAGCAGGACCTGGCGATCGTTGAGATCGTCTTGGTGCGGTGGGACGCCGGCGAGGTCGGCCCGTCCGATCCGGGTCATCGCCTCGACGAGGGCCTCTTCGGCCAGAAGTGGGTCACCGATGATGCCCCTCGTGGTGGACGTGGCCGGGAACGGTGCAGTCTCTCGGAGGTCGGCGGCGGGGACGCTGCGGCTGCTGGTCTCGCCGAGGAAGAGGACGTAGTACTCGGTCGGGCCCTCATGAGGAACGTGGATTCCGGTGACGCTGCCCCGGGTCGGTCGCCCGAGCAGGGCCGCCTCGTCGGCGGCCGGTCCTTCGAGTTGGATGGTCGAGCCGATGGCGTAGACGTCGGGGCTGTTGCGTTCGCTGAGGTAGTAGCCGTTGGCTTGGGCGAGAATGTCGTTGAACTCCAGACCGCGGTGCTGTGCGTAGTGCATCAAGTCGATCAGCAGGTCGCCGAGGAGCTCGCGGGCGTGGACGTCGTTGCTTCGGTGGTCGAGGTGCTCGGTCTCCTCGAAGAGGGCTTGGAAGGAGTCCAACGCTGCGGCTCCGAACTCGGCGAACTCTTCGGCGCCGGCTTCGGCCATTCGGCCTCCATGGGTTCGAGTGCGGGTGGCATGCGAGGTGGCGAGGGGGACTCAGGTGTGGCGCTTGGGCGGGTTAGGCCGGTTGCCTGGGCTGGGCCTTGTGCTGGGCGGTCGGTCGGGCGACGGTGAGGGAACCGGGGCCTGGGGGAACTCGGTTGCGGACAGCCGCACTTCAGATCGTCCTCGGCCCGGCGGGACCGGCTTCTGAACGGCGGCCAGGATGCGGTCGTGGAGGTGACGCATGATCGCGTCGGGACGGCCGCCGGACCAGGTCCCCAGCCTCATGGTCAGCTGTGCGAGGTCGGTGAGCGCCTGCTCGTCGGCGACGAGGCCGCTGGCGGCGGCGCGCTTGAGCCGGACACCGATGTCGATGATCGTCGACTCGGCGCCTCGGGCGCTGACGACGACACCAGCCGTTCGCGTGGAGAGCGGCGGGAACGGATCGGCCGGTTCCAGCTCGGACGCCGTAACGTGCAGACCTTGGTGGATGCCCGGCACGCGGACCGTGCACTGTGCGCCGCCGTCTGGCGAGGCTGCCAGTGCGGTGATGAAGCCGCGCCACAGCGGAAACCGCGGCTTGGCCCCTGTGGCGGTGCGCTCCTGCCGGAACTGGACCTCGCTTGCGAGCCGGAAGCGTTCGACCGGGTGGTCGGCCCGCCCGCCGCGATCGAGTCGTTCCTGATGGAGCAGGGCCAAGGTGTCGTCGACTCTCAGGTCCCGGCGCTCGGCGTAGCGGACGAGTTGATCGATGAGCGACTTGCTGAGCAACTCGGCCAGCAGCGGGTCGGCCCGGTGGCTGGGAAGTTTGTCGGGCAAAACTTGCCGCTGGTAGGTGTCGAGCGCGTTGGCGACTGCCTCGTCATGCTCGCGCATTCAGTACCTCCGGATGACTGAGCGGGTAAGGCGGGATCACTTCAGGCGGGGACGTGGTTTGGTGCCTGGCGGCTCGGGCCGGCTGGTGGTTGACGGGGTCGGTTGCTCGCCAGCCAGGCTGGCGGCGATGCTGTTCGGGAACGCGGACGCGGCGCGGCGGGCGGCCGATGAGCGGTCGTCCGGCGACGGCGGGGAGACTCTCGCCTGGTGCCGCAGGTGGTGCAGGACCCGTTGGGGTGTCGTGCCGGACCAGGTAGCCAGGGCGGTGGACAGCTCCTTCAGATCCGCGACTACCTCAGGGGCAGGAGCGGTGTCCCGCTTGGTCGCAAGGTCGCCGAGGATCTCGATGATGGTGTCTTCGGCCTCCAGCGCGGAGAAGACGATCCCGCGGGTGCGAGTCGGTACTGGGACCAGCCGGGTGGCCGGTTCGAGTTGCGAGGTGATGGTGTGCTGCGGGTCGATGAGCCCCGGGACGCGCAGGACACATTCGGCGTCCTGTCCGGAGCCGGATGACTTCAGTTCGGTGATGAAGCCGCAGTGGTCGTCGGCGTCTCGGTCGCGGAACTGGACTTCGGTGTTGAGGCGGAAGCTGTAGAGAGGGTTGCTCAGGGCCCCGCCGCGGTCGATGCGGGCTTGTACGAGTGCGTCCAAGAGGTCGACGACGTCCAAATGGTTGCTCTCGCCGTAGGTGATGAGGTCAACGACGAGGGCGTGCACCAGCCCTTCGGCTTCTGCGCGGTCGTTGCGGTGCCCATGGGCAAGATCCCCGAACAGGTGCTGTTCGTAGGCGTCCAGCGCCAGGGCAGCGGCAGCCAGGCGTCCAGTCACATGGACCTCCAGTCAGCGGTTCGCAGCGTCCGAGGCGAGTTCATGCGTCCGCCGGGGCGAAGTCGTCTTGGTCGACGCCCAGCCACCAGGCGGGGACCGGGATGACGCGCGCCTGGTGCGGGGCCAGATGCTCGTTCTCGGTGCACTGGTAGAAGGGCCCGCGTGGCCCCAGCAGGACGGGGATCTGGTGGTCGAGGTGGTCGCGGTACCACAGGGCCATGCCGGTGGCGCCCTGCAGCCGCATCGCCTCCCAGGAGAACCACAGGGCGGTGAGGCGGGAGATGGCTTCGCCGTGCCGCCACCATTCGGCGCACCAGCGGAATTCGCCGCCGAGGGTGCGCCGGTACATCGGGACGAAGTGCTGGGTCACCCAGGCGGTGACATCCGGATACAGCGGCTTGAGACGTTGGTCGTTCGTGCGTGGGGTATCGGGGCGGGACATGGAGCCTCCAGAGCGGTCGAGTTGTGCACGCAGGGCCCTTTCATGGACAGGGGGCGGATCAGTTGGTGTCGCGGTGGTAGTGGCGGCGGGCGGCGTCAGCGATGGCGATATCGGCGGTCTTGATCGCCGTGTTGATGGCCGCGGCGTGCGGTCCGGCGTACCAGGGACGCAGGCGGATGAGGGCGGGTTTGGTGCCTGTCGCGAGCAGTAGCGCGGTGCCGGTGGGCAGGGCGCGGATGTCGGCGGCTTCGAGGATTTCCTGGCGGCGCAGCGAGATCTGTTCGCTGGCGCGTCCGTCGCTGTAGGTGATGGAGCGGACGGGCACGTCGTGCTGCCCGATGAGGGTCGCCAGGTCGCGGACGAGGCGGGGTGAGTCGATGCCGGCGCCGATGAGTTTGCGGGTTGCGGCGCCCCACAGGGCGGCCATGCCGGGCTCGCCCCAGACGGTGACGCCCTGCTCGTAGCTCTGCAGGATGGTGACCGGGATGATGCCGCGTGAGCCGAGGTGGGAGTAGAGCTGCGGGAGATCGGCGATGCGGCAGATGTTGGCGGCCTCGTCCAGCGCGACGATGAGCGGCGGGTCCAGACGTCCGCCGGCTTGTTCGGCGCGGCGCTCGGCGGCACGCATGGTGGTGTCGGTGAGTGCGGCGATCAGCGGAGCCGCCGCCGAGAGCGACTTCGACAGCAGGTACAGCGTGTCGCGCGAGGTCGCGAACGCGTCCGGGTCGAAGACCGGCAGGTCGCGGGCGGGGGTGACCCAGGCGAGGATCTCCTGGTCGCGCAGTGCCTTGGCCGCCGTCCGAGCGGTCTGGTAGATGCCGTCCCGCGTCTCGACGGCCCCGTTCTGCGTGCCTTTGAGCGAAGAGGCCATGAGCTGGAACCCGGCCTTCTGAAGCAGCTCGATCGGTGTGGGGACGGCCGGCTCGTCCAGCCACTGCGCCACATGATGGAGCGAGCGGCCGGAGGTTGCGGCGGCCAGGAACAAGGCGCACAGCAGGTCTTGTGCGGCCGGCCCCCACAGGTCCTTCTTCTGGCCGTCGTCGACGGTGAGGACGAAGTGCCCGGCGAGCCGGTGGGCGTCCTCGACGGTTGAGAGGCCCGCGAGCGGGTTCCACCACCAGGCTTGCGGCTGGTAGGTGATGTGCTGCGGATCGAACAGCCAGATCTCCCCGCCCGTGCGTTTCGCGCGGACGGTGGCGATCGCTGACCACAGATCGGCCTTGTTGCTGGTCGCGATGACGGGGCCCGGCGCGGAGAGGACGTGTGGGATCGACTGGGTGGTCGTCTTGCCTGAGCGCGGCGCCATGAACGCGACCACGGTGTCCTCGAACGACGCGAACAACGTCGGGCCGGAACGCTCGCCGGGGAGAAGGACGTCGCCCAGGACGAGGCCGATGTCGTCCCGATCCAACTCCTCTGGGGCGGACTTGGCGAGAGATCGTCTCAGCGCGATGGCTTTGCGTGCGGTCGCATCGGGTTGGAGGGCGGTCAGGCCCGGGTTGTCGGCGAGCGCGGCGACAGCATCTCCAGGCTGGGGCAGGCGCGCAGCTATACGCGAGCAGATCTCCCAGGCGCCACACACCACCGCGGTGACCAGGAGCGCGAGGATGAGAAGGACCAGCGGTGTCGGTGTTCCCGGCCATGTGCTGCTGGTCTGACCTTTGGCGAGGGCGATCGCGAAATCGGAGCCGAAGGGCATGACCGTCCCGCCCGTCGCGACCGCGCAAAGCTTGGCAGCGATCCATACGACCCACAGCACGACGATGGGTGTCCAGCAGGCGGCCAGCACCAGCCATCCGGCACCCGCGTTGGAATGCCACAGCGATGCCCGCGGCCCCAGCGCCCGTGTCATCCAGCACCTCTGATGGCCTGGTCGGTGTCGTAGAGGTCGGTTTCGGGGCCGACGAGGGAGAGTTCGACGGGGATGCCGAGGCGTTCGCCGGTCTTGATGAGGTACTTGCCGCGCCCGGGGTGGCGGGCGCCGGGTTGCCAGGAGTCGGGGGCCGACCAGGAGGTCACCAGGCGCTGTTCGGGGCCGGTGAGAGGGGTGATCTCGTGGACGCGGGCCAGTTCGCGTGGCGGGAGTCCGGCCAGAACGGTGATGGCGGAGCGGTCGGCGAAGCCCTTGGCCTTGGCGCGGTCTTCCTCGGTGGCCAGGGCGTCCAGGTCGGAGAGCGAGTGAGTGATCATGATCGAGGCCATGCCTTTGGCGCGGTTGAGGCGGGTCAGGGCGTCGGCGTGCTCGACCAGGCCCGGGGCGCCGCGCAGCGCCCGCCACAGTTCGTCCATGACACCCAGGTAGGAGCGGCGCGGGGCGGCGCCGAGGTCGGCGAGGGCGGTGGCGGCGTCGACCATGCCGAAGGCGTAGGCCCAGGTGCACAGCATCGCGGCGGTGAGGAGCTTGTCGCCGGCGGCTCGCACGCGGGAGATGTCGACGCTGATCGCCGGTGCGTCCAGGTTCAGCGGACGAGTGGTGGGGGAGTCGAAGACGCCGGCGAGCGACCCGGAGATGAGCAGGTCGAGGGTGAAGACCAGGTCGCGGGTCTGGGCCCGGTAGGACTCGGCGGAGTCGGTGCGGGTCGCTGAGCGCAGCTCGTCCGGGCCTTGCTCCAGGATGCGCAGGACGTCCACGACAGTGGGGTCATTGGCCAGGCGCTCGTCGAGCAGGTCGATGGCGCGGCCGAGGAGGACCTCCTCGGCGTTGGTGATGCGGGCTTCGCGGACGAGCGTCGCCAGCGCCAGCAGCAGCGAGAGCCGCCGGGACCGCACTTCCCACCGCAGGGTTTCGGCGTCGGCTCCGGTGAGGCGTTGCCGTGCCTGGTCCAGGGGCCCGGCGTCGAGAGGGTTGATGCGGTCGAAACCGCGGCCGACCCGGATGACTTGGCCGCCGAGGTACTCGACCAGCAGGCTGTAGTCGGGTTTGGTGTCGCCGAGGATGATCGGTGTGGTGCCGGTGGCGACGGCGCCGGTGACCAGGCGCTTGACGAGGGTGGATTTGCCGGTGCCGGGCTGCCCGAGGACGAACATGCCCGGGTTAGTGACCAGGCCTTCGCGGAGCCAGGCCAGTGGGTCGAGGCAGACGACCTCGCCCCAGAGCTGGTGGCGTCCGATCGGGGTTCCGGCGGTGGGTGTTCCTGAGCCGGCGGTGAAGGGGTACAGCCCGCAGACTTGGCTGGTCGTGGCCTGGAACTCCGGGGCGGCTTCGACGTGCGCGGCGCGTCCGGTAGCTGGGCCGCGCCAGCCCCACGGCGGGGCGAGCGGCTCGGACATTGCCGCGGTTTCGGCGTTGGGCAAGCTCGGTTCCTCCGGTTCAGTGCAAGAGGCGGCGAGACAGTTCGGGTGGGCAGATTCCGCACGGCAGGGTGGTGGCGAATCCGGCGGCCTGGCTGCCCCACAGGCGGCGGAGCCGGATCTTGGCCGAGTCGGCGGACGCCTCCACTTGGGCCACGGCGCGTTGGAGCTGGCCGGGGTCGGTGACGGTGACGGTCGCGTACATCGAGACCAGGCAGACCCCGGCGCCCATGGCTTCCTCGGCGGCGGCCTGGCGGGCGCGGGCGGCGTCCCAGCTGTCGCGGGCGGTCTCGTCGCGGCCGGTGCGGCGCCGGAACTGGGCGCGGAACGCCGCCGCATTGACCTCCTGTTGCAGGACGCGGCTCGCCGCCGCGGCGGGCAACGCCCGGTACTGCAAGGTGACGCGCTTGGGGAACGGGCCGGGCGCGACCAGCCTGGCCAGGACGTCCGAGCGCACGTTCTGGCGGGGTGGCTCGTGCCAAGCCCAGCTCACCGAGTGCCCGCCGTCGTGCTCGTAATGGGTGGTGTGCTCGGTCGCTGCGACCGGTCCGGCATCAGCCCACGACAGGATCTCTTCTGAGTTCGGGCGGGCGAGCAGCCGGTTCACCTCACCGCGCGCATCGGGGTCGAAGGCGATCCGTACCGCCCCGGCGATCTCGGCCGCGGTGGCGCGTCCCAGCACGGACACGCCACAGCCACCGAGCCGGGAAGCCAGCCCGTCCAGCGTGCGGCCCAGTTCGGCGACCGCCTCGAACAGGTCCTTCGGGCCGGCCGCGGACGCCTTGGGATCGAAGGTTATCGAGACGCGGGTGTCGACATCGGCGGCTGCTGCGGGAGCTGTGCGGACGAGTTCGCTCATAATGGTGCGGGCCGGTTCCGGCGCGGTGTCCACGACGGCGCGGTCGACGGCGTCGGCGAGTGTCGAGCCGGGCTCGGGGGCGGTGTCGACCGTCACGCTCACCCAGCGGACGGCGGGCATATGTCCGAGTGCGGCGAGCCAGCCGCCCCAGGAGGCGACCCAGGTGTCGGCGTCGCTGCGGTCGGCCAGCCAGGTCGAGGCGGGGACGACTCTGAGCGTGGCGGTCAGCAGACCGGCGCGGCGGTCCCACACGATCCCGTACCGGCCGCCGTAGCCGTCCTCGGCACTGAGCAGCGTCAGCGGCGCGAGCACGCCCGGGAGTTGGAACGCGCGGGGGTGGTCAATGACGACGCCGGCCCGGTAGCGGGTGTGGCCGCGCCACACGCCCCAATGCCAGCGGCACCGCGCCAGAACGATCCGCGCCAGCGGCACGCCACCGACCCGGATCAGGCTCAGTGCGCCGCCGATGAGCGCGGGCGGGAGCAGGTAGACCAGCAGTCGCGGGGCGGTGGCCGCGACCAGCACGAGCAGCATCGCGGTGCCGAGCGCGATGAAGGTCGAGGTGGTGTCCAGGCCGAGCAGGCCGATGCCCTGGCGGCGTCGCCAGCCGCCGTAGGTGCGGATGTCATGCTCCACCGCCGCCACCCCCTCCTCCGGCCGCGCCGGTCGGTCCGCCCAAGCCGCCGGTGGCGGCCCAGCGGACGGTGTCCTCACCGCGACGGCGTTCCCGGTCGGCCGCGCGGAGGCCGGCGGGTCCGACTGGTTCACCGTGACCGCCGTCGGGCGGAGCCCACCCGTGACCGTCGGGCGCGGGCTGCCCTGACCCGGGATGGTCGGTGCCGGGATTGCTGGTTCCTGCGGGGGCGCTTGGATCGGAAGAGTGATGGCCGAGGCCGCCGGCCGGTGCCGATGTGCCAGGTGGCTGACCGGGCGGGGAGGGCGGCTGGTCGGCAGGGTCGTCGCCGGACGGCGGCGGCGCTGGCGGGCCTTGGTCGCCGAGCTGCTGGTTCAGGTAGTCGGCGTGCTCGCCTGCCGAGTCCGACCGGCCACCTGCCGAGCCCAGGGCGCCGTAGGCGCGCAGCGCGCCCAACGCGGTGGCGCTGCCCATCAGCGCGCCGAGGATGCCGCCGCCGGTGCTTGATTCGGTGCCGCCGGTCGTCCAGTTGAAGAACTTCAGCAGGACCGGGAAGGCGATCAGGCTGATCAGCATCATCACGAACCCCATGAGGATCACGCGCAGGTCCTTGCCTTTGCCGACGAGCGTGAACGCCGTCGCATACACCGCTGCCGCGGCGGGCTTGTAGAAGATCAGCGCGAGCATCCAGCCGGAGACGCGGGTGAACCAGGAGCGGGTCGAGGTGGTGATCACACCTGCGGCCGCCAGCGGCAACAGCCCGGCCAAGATGACCAGCGCCGCTCCGCGGAACAGCAGCAGGATCGCCTGGATGATGCCGATGATCAGCGCGATGAGGCAGAGGATGAGGACCAGCGCGGCCGGTGTCCCGCTCGGCACCATCACGATCTGAGTCATCCGCTTGGCGAAGTCTCCCTGCGAGGAGGCGTTCAGCACCCAGCCCGACCACTGGTCACCCCACTGCAGCAGCAGATTCGGAAGGACGGTGCCGATCACGGTGACCGTCGCGAGCACGACCAGGCCGCGTCCGGCGTCGATCAGCGGAACCGCCTTGCGCGACAGCGCCATGCGCGCGGCGACCGCCAGCAACGCCAGTGCCGCGACCGCGATCGTCAGCGGCTGGACCAGGAGCTGCAGGTACCCGATCGCCGGTTCGCCCTCCAGGTCGGGGGAGGGGGTCTTGACCCACCAGGCGGCGGTGTTGGAGATCAGCCAGCCGACCGCCGACTGAAACGACTTGGCGGCCTCGTCCAGCATGTGCCCGCCGACCATGGCCGGGATGTCGGGTATCCCGGGCAGGAACGGGCTTCCGCCGCCGTGGCCGTCGTTGTCGACCGGCTGGACGCAGGCCGGGTCCATGACCGGTGAGCAGGGATCGATTGGAAGCATCAGGAGCCCCCGTTCGGGAGGGGCACATAGCCGTCCGGCGAGTCGATGGGGGATGCTGCCCCGGCCCATGTCCCGCCCGGGGGAGCGAGAAGACGCCAGTCACCGTCCTGCCACTGCAGTTGGAGCCGGGTCACGGCGCGGGCCGTCACATCGCTGTCGCCCGGTCCCGCTGACACCAGATCCAGGCTCGCCGCCTCGGGGGAGTAGCCCTGCCAGCGGAACCCCTCCAGCACGACGTAGCCGCGGCCGAGAACAGCACCATCCGGACGGCGGCCCTTCAGCTGTTCGTAGGCCTCGCGCGTCGCATCAAGCAGGGCGCTGGTGTCGGGGCCAGTGACCTGCCGCTCGATGGTCGGCCCGAACACCTTGCTGCCCCACTGCGCGTTGGCGCGCACCGCGATATGGATCGCGGCCAGCAGAGCCCCGCGCGGCGTCCGAGCGAACCCCGAGGCCAGATCACCGGCGGTGTCGCGTGGCCCGTCCTCAGCGGAGTAGGGCAGGAGAACGCCGTGGTAGTCCCGCCACGACATGCTGGCGAAGGAGATCTGCGGCGCACTGACCATCTGCCCGGCTCGCGACGTCGTTCGCACGATCACCGGAGTCGTCGTGGGAAGCGTCCTGAAGACCGGAGGCGCCAGAAGCCCGACCAGCACTCCGCCGCCGATCACCGACGCCGCGATGACCGGGCCGCGACGCCACCACGCGACGCCGTCGACAGGCTTCGTGTCGTCGTTCGCCCGGGTCATTTGAAGAACACCCCGACGATCGGAGCCGCCGTCGCCGCCAGACTCAGCCCGCCCAGCACCCACGGGATGCCCGTCGCTCCATCAGCGGCGAACGTGGACCGGTTCTTGCGACCAATGGCCATCTGACCCGCGCAGATGAACAGGCCTGCGACGCCGCAGATCAGCACGCCCCACTTGCCCCACGCCAGCAGCGTCTCCATCTTGCTATCGAGCCCAGGCGGGGGAGCTGGGGGCGGATCGGGCACATCGACATCCGCGCCCACGAGCAGGACCGCGGCGAGCATCGACGAGATCAGAGTCACCGGCGCTCCTCACTGACCAGGCGCCGGATCTCAGCGAGTGCCTGGTACGCCTTGCCCGGCAGCGCGACCGTCGAGGGGTCCTCGACGAGCCGCAGCGCCCGCACATGCGGGACGCGCACCACGCCACCGACCCGCGCGGTCAGCAGCCCGTACCGGGCCGTCGCGTCCCGCGACTCCGGCCCGCCGTCACTGACGATCGCCAGCGCGGCCACGCGCTCGCCCCACTCATGCAGGGCACCGATCGCGGCGGTGGCGTGCGTGGCCGCCACCGCGGTGTTGCGCGCCGCCAGCACCACCGGACGGCCCTTGGCCTGCAGCGGCGCCTGTCCGAGATCCAGCAGCTGGCCGATCGAACCCATGTCCCACGCCGCGGGCAGCAGCGCCGCCAGCGTGGAGGTCCCGGCGCCGCCATGCGCGCCGGCCACGACCACGTCAAGGACCTCTGCCGACTGCTCGGCCGGGATCGTTCCGGTTTGTCGAAGACTCACCCGCATACCCCCGAATCAATGCGCTGGGTTGTTGGTCGCTCACAGTACGTGGCAAGATTATGGAGCGCAAGCAACGTCAAACAGTTTCTTCGAGAACCATCTGACCTCAAGAACGTGCTTCCGCAGCGCCCGTCCACCACACTGGAGAGGACGACCCGTGACCGCCGAACCAGGAGCCCCCGCGATGACCGAGACACCCGGCCGCGACCCCGACGTCCTCACCACCGCCGAACTCGCGACCAAACTCGGCCTCTCGCCCCAGACCGTCCGCCGGATGGCCAACGCAGGGCAGATCCCCGCCCTCAAGACCGGCAAGGACTTCCGCTACTCCTGGCAAGCGGTCCGCGAGGTGCTGCGGCAGCCCCACCAACCGGGGGAGACCGCACATGAGCCACCCGAACCCAAGAAGGGCGCCGGATACCGCGCCCAACGCCGCGCCCGCACCGGCGCCCAGAACCAGACCACCCAGGAACAGGTCAGCCAGGAGTAGCCCGCCCCGGCGACCGGTCCAGCGGCCGACGCGGTGAAAACCGCCGCCACCGCATGCGCCGCCGCCCTCGCCCTCCCGCTGGCCCTGGTCATCCTGTTCGCCGACCAGGACTCCGCCGCAGGAACCGGCTCAGAGTTGGCTGGCGCGCCCACCGCCGAAGCCGAACGCGACATCCCACCGGCCTACCTGCGCTGGTACCTCGACGCCGCCGCCACCTGCCCCGGCCTGCCCTGGAACGTCCTGGCAGCCATCGGCAAGGTCGAATCCGACCACGGCCGCTCCACCGCACCCGGCGTCCACTCCGGCCAGAACTTCGCCGGAGCCGGCGGCCCCATGCAGTTCCTCGCCGCCACCTGGGCCGCCTACGGCATCGACGGCGACCACGACGGCCGCAAAGACCGCTACAACCCCGCCGACGCCATCCACGGCGCCGCCCACTACCTGTGCACCAACGGAGCTGGGAAAGGCGGCAAGCACCTCTACCGGGCCATCTGGCAGTACAACCACGCCGACTGGTACGTCCGCAAAGTCCTGGCCCAAGCCGCCCTCTACGCCGCCCCCACCGCCACCGGACGCGGTGCCACCGCCGTCCGCGCGGCCCTGCGCTGGCTCGGCACCCCCTACTCCTGGGGCGGCGGCGGACCCTCTGGCCCCACCTACGGCATCGCCCAAGGAGCCGGCATCAAAGGCTTCGACTGCTCCGGCCTCACCCAATACGCCTGGGCCCAAGCCGACATCCGCCTACCCCGCATCGCCGCCGACCAGTACAACGCCGGAACCCACATCCCCCGGCCCCAACTCCAGCCCGGCGACCTGCTCTTCTTCGCCACCAACCCCCGCAACCCCGCCACGATCCACCACGTCGGCATCTACTACGGCCGCGGCCGAATGATCCACGCCCCCCACACCGGCGACGTCGTCCGCATCTCCCAGTTCACCGGCAACCCCTACCGCGAACGCCAGTACGTCGGCGCCACCCGCCCCGCACCCCACACGGCAGAAGCCTGACCGGAGGCACGCGCATGCACACGCCACGCCATCCCAACTGCTCCGACCATGCCCCCAGGACCGCTCCTGCGCACGCCACCCCTGTCGGCGATAACTCCGAAGAGGCTGCCGCCCTTCGCCCCTCGGACCGCGACCGTGTCGCCGCCCCGCTCACCGACTCGTCCCCACTCCGCCACGTCCGCCACAACGGTGGCACCGAGCCTCTCTACGGCCGTCTCCTCCCCGAAGGGGTTCTTCCTCGAGACGACGGAAGCGGAGGCGGTATCAGCCACACCGGGTGGTGCTGCCAGTGACCCCTCGTTCCGGATTCCCATGTAATGCATGTGAGCGCTGCGGTGCTCCGATTTTGTCCGAGTCGGTACATTCCTCCGGCGACAGGAGTGCGCCGACCACCCACCCCGAGTACGGAGGGGCGCGACCGAGCGATACGGCAGCCGAGAGCGGCTCTACGAATGACGGGAGCCGACTGCGCGTGTACACCGTCGAGCAGGTCGCCGAGATTCTGCAGGTCGGCCGCGACAAGGTGTACATGCTGCTCCGTACCGGACGCCTACGCAGCATCAAGATCGACAGGTTGCGACGGATCACCGATCGGCAACTCGACGACTTCATCGCCTCACTCGAGCAAGTGAAGTAACACTACGTATGCAGTGTGCTACATTGTGCTACGTAAGTCCTTGGGTGTGCCCGGTAAGGGAGGCCCAAGGCTCGCTTCTTGATAACTCCATCGACGCGAGCGCGATCTCAACTCGGCACAGGCAACTGACGAGAGGAGACGCACATGGCCGACGACAGGACGACCCTGCCCGCCGTACGCGTGGACACAGCCTTCAAGCAGCGCTTGTCCGCGTATGCGGAGTCGCAGGAACGCGACGTGTCATGGGTCATCAGGAAAGCGATCAAGGAGTATCTCGACCGACGCGAGGAGCGATCGATTGAGCAAGATCCTGATCGGTAAGTACGAAGGCACCGTCTACCCGGAGAAAGGAGGGTACACAGGGGCCCTTTCCCTCGGCCTCGGCCCCGACGGGAAGCGCAGACGCATCAAGAGGAAGGGAAGGACCAAAGCCCAGGTCCTGGACAAGCTCAAGCAAGTGGTCGCAGAGCTGGAGGCCGGCATCAAGGCCCCGGCGAGCTACACGGTCGAGGACTGCGTCGAAGATTGGCTCGCCAAGGGCCTCAAAGGGCTGGATGACGACACGGTCGGCAACTACCGGAGCCTGGCCCGCAAGCATGTCATCCCGCTGCTCGGTAAGGCCAAGCTCGTCGATCTGCGGGCCGACGACGTCGACGAGTGGCTCGACGGGCTCTCCGGCGCGTTGTCGAACCGGACCTTGCGGCTGGTGCACGCGATCCTCAAGCGCGCGATTCGGCAGGCTCAAGCACGCGACATGGTCATGCGGAACGTGGCCGAGCTGGTCAGGACCCCCAAGGGCACGGCCGGACGACCGAGCCGGGCTCTCACCCTCGACCAGGCCCGCGCTGTGTTGCAAGCGGCCCAGTCATCGCGACTGCACGCCTACGTCGTGGTCAGCCTGCTGACCGGCGTCCGTACGGAAGAAGCCCGCGCGTTGCAGTGGGCGCACGTCGTGGCGTGGAGCGATGAGACGGCCGAATGGCGGCCGGTGGTCAAGGCGGGCTTCGATCGCGACAGGTTCGCCGTCTATGTGTGGCGGTCCGTGCGGGCCCACGGCGACACCAAGACCGAGAAATCGCGGCGGACGCTGGAGCTGCCGCTGCAGGCGGTGGACGCGCTGCGACGGCATCACAAGCGCCAGGCCTCCGACAGGCTCAAAGCAGGGCCAGCGTGGCAGGAGACCGGCCTGGTGTTCTGCTCGACGACCGGAAAGCCGCTGGACGCGGCGAACGTGCGGCGGGGGTTCCGGCTCATCACCAAGAAGGCGGGGATCGGGGAGACCTGGTCGCCGCGCGAACTGCGTCACTCGTTCGTATCGATCATGAGTGACGAGGGAGTGCCCATCGAGGCGATCGCCGACCTGTGCGGGCACTCCTCTCCGGCGGTCACCGGGGAGGTCTACCGGCACCAGCTCAAGCCGGTGATCACCCGGGGCGCCGAGGTGGCCGACGTGGTGTTCGGTCCGGGCAAGTCGGCGTAGGCCGGATGGTGGTGGCTCCCCTTTTGGCTCCCCATCGACCTTCAAGATCGAAAAAGGGCTCCGGAAAGATCTCCGAAGCCCTTCTGACCTGGTCTTTCTCTGTCGGGACGGCGGGATTTGAACCCACGACCCCTTGACCCCCAGTCAAGTGCGCTGCCAAACTGCGCTACGTCCCGGTGCCTGGTGGAGCAGGCGTGAATTACTGTAGCGCAGTCTGCGGGGTCGTGCGTACCGAGATACGGGTGCGCGGATCTCTGGTAGGCAGGCCGGATGGTGCGGTTGCGGGTGGTGCTGGCCGGGGTCGTGGGCCTGGGGCTGGTGTGCGGGTGCGGGGACGGTGGAGGGGCTCGGCCGGTGAGCAGCGGGAGCCCTGAGCCGCGGGTGTCGGGGACGCCTTCCAAGGCGCCGGTCGTGAGGGTGCCGGCGGGGGTGCGGGCCTCGTACGAAGTCTTTGATCGGGCCGCCGGGCGGGTGGTGGTGGCGCGGGCGACGCGGCGGACGTTCCGGTCGGCCTCGGTGGTGAAGATCCTCATTGCGCTGGACTACATGGACCGGCACGCGGTGTCGGCGGCCGATCGGCGGTTGCTCGTGCCGATGCTGCGGTCGAGCGATGACGCGGCGGCCACGGAGTTCTGGCGGCGGGGCGGGCAGGGGCGCATCATCGAGCGGATGGTGCGGAAGGTGGGGTTGGAGGACACCGCGCCGCCGCCCGCGGAGAAGCCCGGGTTCTGGGGGTATACGGCGCTCAGTGCGCGGGACGTGGTGCGGATGTACCGGTATCTCCTGGACGAGGCGCCGGAGGCGCAGCGGGTGTTCGTCCTGGAGCAGTTGCGGAGGTCGACGCCGTGCGGGACGGACGGGTTCGACCAGACGTTCGGGATTCCGCGGGCCCTGAAGCGGCCGTGGGCCGTCAAGCAGGGGTGGTCCGGGTTCGGGGAGACGCCGGCGGAGCCGTGCCGCGGTGTGCGGCCGGCGGCTTGGGGGCCCGATCTGGGGCTGGGGCGGCCGGTGCTGCACACGACGGGGGTCGTGGGGGACAGGATCGTGGTGGTGCTGACCCTGCACCCGGCGGGCACGTCGTTCCGGACGGCGGCGGCGCGGATCACCTCGCTGACCAGGCAGGTAGCGAGGGTGTGACGCGGGTCACAGAGCGGGGAACGGTTCCCTCCCGAGAGGGTCACCGGAAGCGGTCGAGTCCGGGCGGGAACGGAAAACCCGGGCAAAGATATGCCCTCCTTATGAAGAGATGGGCGAATAGTCCCTCACTGACGTATGTAGCTTTTTTCTCCCAGAGGCACGTGACGCCGAACGGGGGACAGGTTGGCGGAAGCGGAGGGCGCCCAGCCCGGGGTCCACGTCGCGGACGTGGAGGACCTGCGGGGCGCGGCACACGACCGCGCGGTGCTGGCCGAGGCGCGGGTCGTGCTGGCCCGCCGGCTCGGCGTTCCGCCGGGTGAGGCCCTGCAGCACCTGATCTGGCTCGCGCGCGACCTCGACATGGACCTGGCCGAGGCGGCGTCCCTGCTGGTCAAGGACGGGGGCGGCGGGCCGGTCGGGGCCGTGGTCGCGGGACGGCGGGCGCCGCGCACCGAGGAGGTCCCGGCGGAGCGCCAGGCGGTGCTGTCGGAGGCCGAGGACGTGCTGCGCCGGGTGACGGCGGAGGACACCGCGGGGGACGCGGAGATCCTCGCGCGGGTGCCCGACGACCCGGCGGCGAAGGCGGTGCTGGACGGGGCGCTCGACTCGGCGGCCCATCTGGTCCCGGTGCGGGGGCCGGACGGCAACGTGGCCGACTTCCTGTTCGCGGAGCTCAACGGCGTCGCCAGGGACATGTTCGGGCGCGGCCCGGAGGAGCTGACCGGGCTGCGGCTGCTGCGGACGGACCCGGGTGCGGTGCTCAGCGGCCTGTTCGACGACTACGTCGAGGTGCTGGAGTCCGGGATGCGGCTGGAGCGCCCCTCGATCCAGTACTCGACGGCCCAGCGCGGCCTGTCCCGCTCGTCGCGGATGAGCGTCCGGTGCGTCCGGGTGCCGACCGGCGTCTGCGTGACCTGGCGGTACCACCTGGCCGAGGACCGGATCGCGCGGCGGCTGGAGCGGGTCGAGCGGCTCGCCCTGATCGGGTTCGGGGAGTGGGACCTCGCGACGGGTGAGGCGGACTGGACGCCGCAGATGCTGGCGAACTACGGCCTGTCCCCCGACGAGGTGCCGCCGGTGCCGCACGACCTGCCGAAGGTGGTGGCGGACGACGACCTCCCGCTGGTCGAGGAGGCCGTCCAGACGATGTTCTCGCGGCGCGAGCCGGTCGAGGCGGAGCACCGGGTGATCGGCCACGACGGGACGCCGCGCCACCTGTGGGTGTTCGCCGAGCCCGTGCTCGGCGAGTCCGGGCTGCCCGTCTCGATCAACATCGTGTCGCAGGACATCACCCGGCGGCGCGGGGTGGAGCGGGCGCTGGCCGAGACCCGGCGGCAGATGCTGCGGCAGCAGGCGCGGACGGCGCAGGAGCGGCGCGTGGCGGTGACGCTGCGGCGGGCCATCCTGCCGGACGAGAACGAGATCGAGCAGCTGCCGGGCCTGTGCACCTCGATCCGCAGCATGGCGGCGGAGAGCACGGCCCGGATCGGCGGCGACTGGTTCGCGACCCGGACGCTGCAGGACGGGCGGGCGATGTTCGCCATCGGGGACGCGGCCGGGCACGGCCTGCCGGCGGCGGCGGCGATGGCGCGCACCCGCAACGGCCTGCTGGGGCTCGCCTGCACGGGTGAGCGGGCGGGGCGGCTGGTCGGCTGGCTGAACGAGCTGATCGGCGCCATGGACCCGCCCGCGACGGGCACCGCCATCGTCGCCCACTACGACCCGTCGCGGCACGTCCTCGAATGGACGTGCGCGGGCCACCCGCCGCCGATCCTGGTGCGGGACGGCCGGGCGGCGCCGCTGGAGGTCGTCCGCGACCCGATGCTCGGCGCCATGCCCGGCTGGGAGTACACGACGATCACCACCCGGCTCCACCCGGGCGACATGCTCTTCCTCTACACCGACGGCCTGGTCGAGCGCAGGGACGCCGACCTGGACGAGCGGATCGTCCGCCTCACCCGCATCCTGCGGGAGAGCTCCATGCGCCCCGATCTGGTGCTGGACGAGGTGCTGGGCCGGATGGAGCACGACCGGGCGGCGGACGACACCACGCTCTTCGCGGTCTACGTGGTGTGACCGTCCGCGCCCCGCGGTGAGGAACGACACCCCTGACCAGCGAAGATCGCTGCGTGTGATGTGCGCCTCACTCGGAGGGCGGGGAGAGGGGCTCCGGCGGCGCGGCCCGGCCCGCCGGCCGCTCCTTTTCGATCTTCTTTACCTTTTCCGGGAGAACCGGTAAGCCCATCGGGCAAAGGGCTGCGCGGCACTCCGACAAAGATCGGGAAGACGCGGCGGGGTGCCGGTGTTGGGAGTCCCTTGGAAGGGCTTTGAGCAGGCAAGACTTTACTTTATGCCTGGTTTGCTTTTCTTGGGATGGTTGGTACGTTCGATCCCGAATCACGCAGCGCGTCCCATGCGTTGCCACCGGTCGCACCATGCGCGGCCGAGGATCGCGGAGCGGTATCCGCACGCGATGCGCGCCAGGTGATGCGCGCCCCCTCATCAAGATCAGCCAGCAGAACATCCGTATACCGGCACCGCGTCCGCGGTGCGAGGCCGAGTCCGTCCGGTCGCAGAGACCGGAACGGAGCCGGGGACCCACGTTTCTGGGGTGAATCGGCGCGTCCGAGAGTCGCGCCGTAGGGCTGCTTCCATGCCCGAATCCGTCAGCTAACCCGGTAGGCGCCATGGAAGACAAGGAGATTCCCTGCATGTCCGGTCGCTTTGATCGTCTTTCGCTCAACCGCTTCACGTCCGAGGACAAGGCCCTTGGCATCGCCGCAGGCGCCGTCCTGGCGGGCGCGGTCGGGCTCTCGGTGCTCAACCCCCTCGCCGGCGGCCGCGCGGCCGCCGAGACCCCCGCCGGCGCGGCGGCGGTCGCCGAGCAGGGCACCGCCTCCCACGCCTCCTCCGGCGCCAAGACCGTGAAGGCCGAGCGGGCCTCCGCCGCCGCCGAGGCGCGCCGCGAGGGGTTCAAGGTTCCCCCGCACGCCGTCAAGCCCGCCGAGGTCATCAAGCTCGCGAAGAAGCAGGTCGGCGTGCAAGAGGGCAAGGGCGGCATGACCAAGTACCACAGGTGGTACGTCTCGACTCCGCACGCCAAGGAGACCGCCAAGCGCGACGGCGGCTTCTCGGTGAAGGAGTACAACGGCGCCCAGTGGTGCAACATGTTCGTGTCCTGGCTCGGCGCCCAGACCGGCGTCAAGAACATGGGCTGGGACGCCTACACCGTCCAGCACGCCAACTGGTTCAAGGAGACCGGCCGCTGGGGCCACACCGCCAAGCCGGGCTCCGTGGTGTTCTTCGACTGGCAGGACGGCTCGAAGGCCGGCATCGGCGACATCGACCACGTCGGCATCGTCGTCAAGGACAACGGCAACGGCAAGATCACCACGATCGAGGGCAACACCGACAACGCGGTGAAGGAGAAGGTCCGCGACAAGTCGCAGGTCGTCGGCTTCGGCTACCCCGACTACGCCCGCTGACCCGACCACGCCCACTGACCCGACCACGGTCCACGAAGGCGCCCGTTCCTCCCGGAGGCGCCCCTCCCCAGAAGGCGCCCGGCCGCACGGCCGGGCGCCTTCTGGCGTTCCGGGTGTTGTGCCCAATGTCTCCGGGGACGGTGGGTAATGCCAAGCGTTGACAGGCTTTGATCCCCCTTGGACCTCAGTGCGGCGTTCCTGGAAAGGAATCCAGCACGCCGGAGTCTGCGGAGGGGGGATGCCCATGGCGGCGCGCCCGGATGTCAGCGTCGTGGTGATCGCCTACAACGACGCCCGCCGGCTCCCGAGGGCGGTGGCCTCGACGCTGGCGCAGTCGCTGGGCGGCGTCGAGACGCTGATCGTCGACGACGCGAGCACCGACGGCACGGGCGAGGCCGCCGACCGGCTCGCCGCGGCCCACCCGGGGCGGGTCCGGGCCGTCCACCTGCCGGTCAACTCCGGCGGCTGCGGCCGTCCCCGCAACACCGGGATCGAGGCGTCCACCGGCCGGTACCTGATGTTCCTCGACAGCGACGACCTGCTGGACCGGCACGCCTGCCTCAACCTGCTCGCCGCCGCCGAGGACACCGGCGCCGACATGGTCTCGGGGCTCTGCGACCGGATCTTCCTCGACGTGCCGAGGGGCGCTAAGGGGCGGGTCCGCCCCTGGTATCCGTGGCTGTACCGGCACAGCGCCGTCCACGAGTCGCTGAGCGAGAACCCCGATCTCCTGTACGACACCCTTTCGACCAACAAGGCGTACCGGCGGGGCTTTCTGGAGGAGCACGGGCTGCGGTTCGTCGAGCGGCTGCACTACGAGGACCTGCTCTTCACCGCCGAGGCCTACCTGGAGGCCGGACGGACCGCCCTGATCCCGCACCGCGTCTACAACTGGCTCGTCAAGGAGCGGACGCCGGATCCGTCGATCTCCAACCGGCGCGCCGAGCTGGCCAACTTCGCCGACCGGCTGGAGATCCACCGCCGCATCGACATGCTCTTCGCGCTGCGCGGCGCCTACGACCTGCAGCGGGCCAAGGACGTCAAGTTCGTCAACCACGACCTCGTGCTGTACCTGCGGGAGCTGCGCGGACGCGACCCAGCCCTCCAGGCGCGCTTCCTCGACCTGGCCGCCGCCTACCTGGCCGAACTGGACCCGCGGGTCTTCGAGGAGGCCAACCCGATGCCCGCGATCGCCGCGCACCTGGTCCGCGAGGGCGACCACGCGGGAGCGCTCGCCGCCGCCGAGTACGACCCGGCCAGGCGCACGGAGCTGCGCGCCCGCCTCGTGGAGCGGGACGGGCGCGTCTACTGGGGCGCCGGGCGCCCGCGGGGCCGGATCGGCCGCCGCGTCCTGGACGTCACCGGCTTCGGCTTCCACCTGCGGCCCCTCCGCGAACTGCGCCCGGCGAACACCGTCACGCGGCTGGAGACGCGCGGTGTCCGCGTGCTCATGGCCGGCTACGTGCTGAACCCGCTGGGGCGGATCCCGCCGGAAGCCGAGCTGACCGGGACGCTGGAGTTCTCCGACCGGCGCCGCCGCTCCAGGAGGGCGCGGATCCGCGCGTCCGTCCGGCACGAGGGCGACCGGCTCACCTGGCGGGCCGAGTTCGACCCCGCCCGGAAGATCCGCCCGTACGGGTTCATCGACCCCGTCTGGGACGCCCGGCTGCGCATCCGGGTGGACGGCGAGGAGATGGTCACCCGCCTCGGCGAGGGACGCGGGTCGCCGCCGCTCGGCGGTGCCGCGCTGCCCGTCCGGCCCCGGCTGACGCGGTTCGCGGGGGACCGGCTCCGCTCGTACGTCACCGAGGGAGGGCACCTGGCGTTCGCCCTGGAGACGGGGAGCCCGTGGGCGAGGCTCGCCCGGGCCGTCGCGCGCCGCGCCGCCCGGTCCCGGCCGGGACGGCTGGCCAGGTACCGGGCGCAGGGGCTCGGCACCTCGGTGCGCCGGACGCTGACCGCCCGCAACACCAAGATCGTCGTATTCAACCGGGTGCTGAGCCGGCTGCCCGTCCGGACCGGCCTGGCGGTCTTCGAGAGCCAGCTCGGCCGCCACTTCTCGGGCAACCCCAAGTACGTCTACCGGGAGCTGCGCAGGTCCGGCCGCCCGGTGGAGGCGGTGTGGTCGTACGCGTCGTCCCCCAAGGGGTTCCCGGACGACGCCCGGCTCGTCAAGCGCGGATCATGGGCGTACTACCTGGCGCTCGCGCGGGCCCGGTACTGGATCGACGACCAGGGCTTCCCGGACGGGCTGCGCAAGCGTCCCGAGACGACCTACATCCAGACCTGGCACGGCTCGGCGTTCAAGCTGATGGGCATGGACCAGCCGCGGCTGAAGTCGGGCCCGGCCTCCGACCAGGCGCGGCTGCGTCGGATGGTGGAGCGGTTCGACTGCTTCCTGGTGCGCTCCGGGCATGACGCCGAGACGCTGTGCAACGGCCTCGGCGTCCGCTCCGAGCTGCTTCCGGCGGGCTACCCCCGCAACGACCCCCTGGTCAACGGGGTGGACGGCGATCCGGAGCTGGCCGCCGAGGTCGCGGAGCTGCGGGACTCGCTCGGCCTGGACGACGGGCGCCGCGCCGTCCTGTACGCCCCGACGTACGCCATCGGGCCGAAGGGGCGGCGGATCCGGCTGCTGGACCCGCCCGTGGATCCCGCCGTCTTCGCGCGGGAGCTGGGGGAGGAGTTCGTGCTGCTCGTCCGGCCGCACTACCTGTGCCGGGCCAACGTGCCGCCCGGCGCCCGCGAGGTCATGCGGGACGTCGGCGCGGTGCCCGACGTGACGCCGCTGATGCTGCTCGCGGACGCGCTCGTCACCGACCACTCCTCGATCATGTTCGACTTCGCGCTCCTCGACCGGCCGATCGTGCTGCACCTGCCGGAGGACCGGGACCTCGCCACCGGCTACTTCGACCTGGAGCGCCACGCCCCCGGGCCGATCACCCGCACCGAGGACGAGCTCGTCGCCGCGCTCGCCGGCCTGGACGCCGCCGAGGCCGAGTACGCCGCGCGGCGCCGGACGTTCGCGGCGCGCTTCGGCGAGCACGACCGCGGCGCCGCCGCCAGGACGGTGGCGGACCGCTACTTCCCGGCCGCGCCGCCCGGCAGGAGGGGGCCGCCGAGCAGGAGGAGGGAGCGCCATGGCCGCGCCGCGTGACGTCTTCATCGTGTGCAACAACGCCGACGACATGGGCGGCCTCCAGCGCTGGGCGCACCACATGGCGCGGCTGCTGGCCGGGCGCGGCGACCGCGTCACCCTCGTCGGGATCACGCGCGGGCCGGAGCCGTACCACCACGGCCGCGACGGCTCCTATGCCGTCGAGGTGCTGCACGGGGAGTGGCGCCCGCCCGCCATGGCGTGGCGTCCGCGGAAGGCCCTGCGGCGGCTCGATCCGGTGGCGCGGGCCCGCGACCTGTGGCGGTCCGCCGTCCAGCGGCGCGGCGCGGTGAGGCTGTCGGAGCTGTTCGCCGCCGCGAGGCCGGGAGCGGTCGTGATCGCGGCGCAGGTGTGGGCGATGGAGTGGGTGCGGCTGGCCGACACCTCCGGGCTGCGCGTGGTGGCGATGAGCCACGAGTCGTACCAGGCGACCCGCGCGTCCTCGCGGTACCGGCGGGTCAAGGAGCACTACCCCTGGGCCGACCGGATGCTGGTGCTCACCGCCGAGGACGCCGACGCCTGGGCCAGGGACGGAATGACCAACGTCGACCACATCCCGAACGCGCTGCACGTCACGCCCGGCGTCCACCCCACGCTGGACCTGCCCGTCGTCGCCTGCGTCGGCCGCCTGTCCTACGAGAAGGGCGTGGACCTGATGCTGGAGGCATGGGAGCGCGTCGCGGGACGGCATCCGGGGTGGCGGCTGCACATCTACGGCACCGGCCCGGACGAGGGGGACCTGCGGGCCCAGGCGGACGCCGCCGGGCTGTCCCGCTCCGTCGAGTTCCGGGGCGCGGTGTCCGACGTCGAGGAGGCGCTGGTCGAGGCTTCGGTGTTCGCGCTGCCCTCGCGGGCCGAGGGGTTCCCGATGTCGGTGCTGGAGGCCATGGCGTACGGGCTGCCCACGGTGGCGTTCGACTGCGCGCCGGGCGTCCGGGTCCTGATCGAGGACGGGCGGGACGGTCTGCTGGCCGGTCCGGGCGACATCGCCGCGTTCGCCGCCGCGCTCGACCGGCTCATCGAGGACCCGGACCTGCGCCGCGCGCTCGGCACCGAGGCCCGCGCGTCGGTGCTGCGGTTCCAACCGGACACCGTCCTCGCCCGCTGGGACCGGCTGTTCGACCTGCTCCACCGCGAGCTCCCGGCCACCGCGCCGGATCCCGCGCCGACCCGTGCGCCGGCCCGCGCGCCGGGCCGTGCCGCGTCCCCCGTTCCGGGGCGGATCGCGACGCGGGGGGCCGAACCCGCCCTGGGGGGTGATTCTTTCTAACAACTGTTTGGTAGAGTGCGGGGCGTGAAGCAGAACGAGTCCCCCGCGGACCGGGCCTTCCGCGCCGAGGTCCGCGACTGGCTCCAGGACAACCTGTCGGGTGAGTTCGCGCACGCCCGCGGGCTCGGCGGGCCCGGCCGCGAGCACGAGGCGTTCGAGGAGCGGCTGGCCTGGGAGCGGCACATGGCCGCCGCCGGCTGGACGTGCGTCGGCTGGCCCCGCGAGTACGGCGGGCGCGGCGCCACCGTCGAGCAGCAGGTGATCTTCCACGAGGAGTACGCGCTCGCCGACGGCCCCGCCCGGGTCAACCACATCGGCGAGAACCTGCTCGGCCCCACGATCATCGCGTTCGGCACCGACGAGCAGCGCGCCCGCTTCCTGCCGCCGATCGTGGCGGTGCGGGAGCTGTGGTGCCAGGGGTACTCCGAGCCCAACGCGGGGTCCGACCTCGCCAACGTGCAGACCCGCGCCGAGCTCGCCGGCGACCACTGGCTGGTCAACGGCCAGAAGGTGTGGACGTCGCTGGCCCTCGAAGCCGACTGGTGCTTCGTGGTGTGCCGCACCGAGCCCGGCTCGTCCCGGCACAAGGGCTTGTCGTACCTGCTCGTCCCGATGCGGCAGGACGGCGTGGACATCCGGCCGATCGTCCAGCTCACCGGCACCTCCGAGTTCAACGAGGTGTTCTTCGACGGCGCCCGGACCGACGCGGGGAACATCGTCGGAGCGCCCGGCGACGGCTGGAAGATCGCGATGGCGACGCTCGGGTTCGAGCGCGGCGTCGCGACCCTCGGCCAGCAGGTCGGGTTCCGGCGCGAGTTCGAGGGCGTCGCCGACCTCGCCCGGCGCACCGGCGCCATCGACGACCCCCTGCTGCGCGACCGGCTGACCAGGTCGTACATGGGCCTGGAGATCATGCGGCTGAACGCGGTGCGCACCATGGCGGGCGTCGCGGCGGGCGCGCCCGGTCCCGAGTCGTCGATCTCCAAGCTCGTCTGGGGCACCTGGCACCGCGAGCTCGGCGAGCTGGCCATGGACGTCCTCGGCGCCGCCGGCCTCGTCGCCGACGGGGCGCCGGGCGCGGGCCCGGACGGCGGGTCCGCGGAGGCGCAGCCCTACGACCTGAACGACTGGCAGCGGCTGTTCCTGTTCTCCCGCTCCGACACGATCTACGCCGGGTCGAACGAGATCCAGCGCAACATCATCGCCGAGCGCGTCCTCGGCCTGCCCCGTGAACCGGCCGCCGACAGAAAGGCACGCGGATGACCCCGCCCCCCTACGTCCCCGGGCACGGGCTGCTCGCCGGCCGCGCCGTCGTGATCACCGCGGCGGCCGGCGCCGGGATCGGCGGGGCCACGGCCCGCCGCTGCCTGGAGGAGGGCGCCCGCGTCCTCGTCTCCGACGCTCACGAGCGCCGGCTCGCCGCGACGGCGGAGGAGCTGGTGAAGGAGTTCGGCGCCGACCGGGTCGCCTCGCTGCCCTGCGACGTCACCTCCGAGGAGCAGGTGCAGGCCCTCTACGGCGCGGCCGTGGAGCGGTTCGGGCGCGTCGACGTCGCGGTCAACAACGCCGGCCTCGGCGGGACGGCGGACCTCGTCGACATGACCGACGAGCAGTGGGGACGCGTCCTCGACATCACCCTCACCGGCACGATGCGCTGCACCCGCGCCGCCCTGCGCCTCATGCGGGACCAGGGCTCCGGCGTCATCGTCAACAACGCCTCGGTGATCGGCTGGCGGGCGCAGAAGGGCCAGTCGCACTACGCCGCAGCCAAGGCCGGCGTCATGGCGCTCACCCGCTGCTCCGCCCTGGAGGCCGCCGAGTTCGGCGTCCGGGTCAACGCGGTCTCCCCGTCGCTCGCCATGCACCCCCACCTGGTCAAGGTGACGTCCGAGGAGCTGCTGGAGGAGCTGACCCGCCGGGAGGCGTTCGGCCGCTACGCCGAGCCGTGGGAGGTGGCCAACGTTATCGTCTTCCTGGCCAGCGACTACTCGTCGTACATGACGGGGGAGGTCGTCTCCGTCTCCTCCCAGCACGCATAGGGACACCGGCACATGAGGAAGAGCGCATGAGTCCACGACGGCGCGACGCCGAGGGCACCGCCGCCGCCCGCGCGGGGCGGCGGGCCGAGCTGCTCGCCACGGCCGCCGAGGTGTTCGCCTCCCAGGGGTACTCCGCCACCACCGTCCGGAAGGTGGCCGACGCCGCCGGGATCCTCGGCGGCAGCCTCTACTACCACTTCGACTCCAAGGAGTCGATGGCCGACGAGATCCTGTCGACCTTCCTGGACGACATGTGGACCGCCTACGACCGCGTCCTGAGCGCGGGCCTCAGCGCGCGCGACACCCTGGAGGCGATCGTCGTCGAGTCGTTCCGCTCGATCGACAAGCACCGCCCCGCCGTCGTGCTCTACCAGAACGAGTCCAAGCACCTCGCGACGAGCGAGCGGTTCCACTACCTCCTGGACTCCCAGCGCCGGTTCGAGGAGATGTGGCTGTCCCTGCTGGACCGCGGCGTCAAGGAGGGCGCGTTCCGCGCCGACCTCGACCGGACCCTCATCTACCGGTTCATCCGCGACACCGTCTGGGTCGCGGCCAACTGGTACCAGCACGGCGGGCGCCTGTCCGCCGACGACATCGCCAAGCAGTACCTCGCCATGTTCCTCGAAGGCATCCAGGCGAGCTAGGCCCCCGTACGAAGGAGACATCCCCATGGCCGAGGCATACATCGTCGACGCGGTCCGCGCCCCGGTCGGGCGCCGCAACGGCGGGCTCGCCGGAGTGCACCCCGCCGACCTCGGCGCGCACGTGCTGACCGCGCTCATGGACCGGACGAAGATCGACCCGGCCGCCGTGGAGGACGTGGTCTTCGGCTGCGTCGACACCCTCGGCCCGCAGGCCGGCGACATCGCCCGCACCTGCTGGCTCGCCGCCGGCCTCCCCGAGGAGGTCCCCGGCGTCACGGTCGACCGGCAGTGCGGCTCGTCCCAGCAGGCCGTCCACTTCGCCGCGCAGGCCGTGCTGTCCGGAACCTCGGACCTGGTCGTCGCGGGCGGCGTGCAGAACATGTCGCAGATCCCGATCGGCTCGGCGATGACCGCCGCGGCGCCGCTCGGCTTCACCGAGGGCCCCTTCGCGGGCTCCGCGGGCTGGGCGCGCCGCTACGGCGACACGGAGGTGTCGCAGTTCAACGGCGCCGAGATGATCGCCCGCGACTGGGACCTCTCCCGCGAGGAGATGGAGGCCTTCGCCTACGAGTCCCACCAGCGCGCCATCCGCGCCATCGACGAGGGCCGATTCGAGCGCGAGATCGCCCCCCTGGAGGGCGTCGCCGCCGACGAGGGCCCGCGCCGCGACACCACCCTGGAGAAGATGGCGGGCCTGAAGACGCTTGTGGAGGGCGGCCGGCTCACCGCGGCCGTCTCGTCGCAGATCTCCGACGGCGCCGCCGCGCTGCTCATCGCCTCCGAGCAGGCCGTCAGGGACCACGGCCTCACCCCCCGCGCCCGCATCCACCACATCTCCGCGCGCGGCGAGGACCCCATCCGGATGCTGTCCGCGCCCATCCCCGCCACCGCGTACGCGCTGAAGAAGACCGGGATGACGATCGCCGACATCGACGCCGTCGAGATCAACGAGGCGTTCGCGTCCGTGGTGCTCGCCTGGCTCAAGGAGACCGGCGCCGACCCGGCGACGACCAACCCCAACGGCGGCGCCATCGCCCTCGGCCACCCGCTCGGCGCCACCGGCGCCCGGCTGATGACCACCCTCCTGCACGAGCTCGACCGCACGGGGGGCCGCTACGGCCTCCAGACCATGTGCGAAGGCGGCGGCCAGGCCAACGTCACCATCATCGAGCGGTTGGCCTAGCCGGAGAGGGCGGGAGGCGGATCGTGGAGGTTTTCGAACCGGCGCGGCTCGGGCCGTTGACGTTGCGGAACCGGGTGATCAAGGCGGCCACCTTCGAGGGGATGACGCCCGACGCGCTCGTGACGGACGACCTGATCGAGTACCACCGGCGGCCGGCCGCCGGGGGAGTGGGGATGACCACGGTCGCCTACTGCGCGGTCGCGCCCGAGGGGCGGACCGAGGGGCGGCAGATCTGGATGCGGCCGGAGGCCGTCCCCGGGCTGCGGCGCCTCACCGACGCCGTCCACGCGGAGGGGGCCGCCGCGTCCGCGCAGATCGGGCACGCCGGCCCGGTCGCCGACGCGAGCTCCACCCGCCTGCCCGCGATCTCGGCCGGACGGTTCTTCAACCCGCTCGGCATGGCCTTCACCAGGGTGGCCACGGCCGAGGACATCGAGCGCATCACCCGCGCCCACGCCGGGGCGGCCAGGCTCGCGATCGAGGCGGGCTTCGACGCCGTCGAGATCCATTTCGGGCACAACTACCTGGCCAGCTCGTTCCTCAGCCCCCGGCTCAACCGGCGCAAGGACGGCTTCGGCGGGCCGATCGAGAACCGGGCCAAGGTCGCGCTCGGCATCGCCCGCGCCGTCCGGGACGAGGTCGGCGACCGCATCGCGATCACCGGCAAGCTCAACATGCGCGACGGCGTGCGCGGCGGCCTGGAGATCGACGACAGCCTCTACGTCGCCCGCAGGCTCCAGGAGGAGGGCACCGTCGACGCGCTGGAGCTGACCGCCGGCAGCTCCCTGCTCAACCCGATGTACCTCTTCCGCGGCGAGATGCCCATCCCGGAGTTCGCGGCCAGCTACAAGGCGCCCATGCGGATCGGCCTGCGGATGTTCGGCAAGCGGTTCCTGCGCACCTACCCCTACCAGGACGCCTACCTGCTGGAGCACGCCCGCAGGTTCCGCGCCGAGCTCGATCTGCCGCTGATCCTGCTGGGCGGCATCACCGACCGCGCGGCCATGGACACCGCGATGGCGGAGGGCTTCGAGTTCGTCGCGATGGCCCGCGCCCTGCTCCGCGAACCCGACCTCGTGAACCGGATCGCCGCCGACCCGTCCACGCCGTCGCTGTGCATCCACTGCAACCGGTGCGTCCCGACGGTCTACCAGGGCACCCACTGCCCGCTCGTCCCGGAACCGAATTGACCTGGAGCGCACTCCAGCTCCTAGTTTCGGGGGCATGACCCCCGGACGACCGGCCCGTGCGGCGCGGACGGAGCGGCGACCCCTCCAGCGGTGTGCGCTCCTACGCGGTCGACCCGGAGGAGGCCCGGCGGCTGTGGGCGCTGTCGGCGGAGCTGACCGGGGTGAACGCGTTCGCGTAGCGCCTGCGACGATGGGGCCCGTGATCGACATCGCGGGATGGGCGCCGGAACCGCAGGAGACGACCGAGGTCATCGGCGCCGGGCCGGCGGCGGCCCTGGCCGGGGTACTCGACGTCGAGCCGCCGGGGGAGGAGCTGCCGCCCCTCTGGCAGTGGCTGCACTTCCTCGAACGGCCCGCGCAGCGCGAGCTGGGGCCGGACGGGCATCCGCGCGAGGGGCGTTTCCTCCCGCCGATGCCCGACCGGCGGCGCATGTTCGCCGGCGGGCGGTTCCGGATCCACGAGCCGCTCCGCATAGGGGACGCCGTCACGCGCCGGGCGGAGCTCGCCTCCACCGCCGTGAAGCAGGGGCGCAGCGGGGAGATGCTGTTCGTGACCGTCCGGCACACCTTCGTGCGGGACGGCGCCGAGATCGCGGTCGAGGAGCAGGATCTCGTCTACCGCAGCGGGGACACGGCGCCCCGTCCGGAGCGGGCGGTGTTCGAGGCGCCGGACGTGGACGCGCCGTGGACGCTGAGGACGGCCGCCGACCCGGTCATGCTGTTCCGGTTCAGCGCCCTCACCTACAACGCCCATCGCATCCACTACGACGAGGCGTACGCGACCGAGGCGGAGGGCCACGCCGGCCTCGTCGTCCACGGGCCGCTGCTCGCGATCCTCTGCCTGGAGCTGCCGCGCCGGGCGGGCCTGAAGGTGCGCGAACTGTCGTTCCGCGCCCGCAGGCCCGTCTACGCCAGGCAGCCGTTCGTGGCGGCCGGATCCCCGGACGGCGCCCTCGCGATCCATGCGCCGGGCGACGTCACGGCGATGACCGCCACCTTCGCGTAGGCGCCGCCTGCGTGCGGTGGCCCCGCCCTAGGCGGCGGGGACCGGTGCCTCCTCGACCGCCGGGCCGCCGCGGCGCTCCGCCGCGACCTGCTGGACGTAGCGCTTCACCTCGCCGCTCACCCGCTCGTCGTCCCAGCCAAGCCAGGGCGCGATGAGCTCGGCGACGCGGGCCGCCGCGGCGACGCCGCCGTCCCACTCCTCGATCGAGATGCGCAGCCGCCGCGAGAGGACGTCCTCCAGGTGCAGCGCTCCCTCGTGCGTCACCGCGTAGACGGCCTCGGCGCACAGGTAGTCCTCGGCGCCGGGGACGGCGGCGCCGAGCGCCGGGTCGTCCGCGACCAGGGCGAGGACCTCCCGGGCGCACGACCCGTACCGGTGCAGCAGGTGCTCGATCCGCGCGACGTGCAGGCCGGACTCGGCGGCGAGCCGGCGCCGCTCGTTCCACAGCACCTCGTAGCCGGTGGCGCCGAGGATCGGCAGCCGGCCGGTGACCGACGCGGGAACCGAGTCGTCCAGGCCCTCGGCGACGACGTCGACCGCGTCCCGCGCCATCACGCGGTAGGTGGTGAACTTCCCGCCGGTGACCACGACGAGGCCGGGCACCGGCTCGGCGACGGCGTGCTCGCGCGACAGCCGCGTGGTGTCGTCCATCTCGCCGGACAGCAGGGGTCGCAGCCCCGCGTAGACGCCCTCGATGTCGTCGTGCGTGAGCGGCGTCCGCAGCACGGCGTTCGCCTGCTCCAGGAGGTAGCCGATGTCGGTGTGCTCGGCGACGGGCCCGTCGGGGCCGTGGTCGTGGGGGGTGTCGGTGGTGCCGACGAGCCAGTGCCGCCCCCACGGGATGATGAACAGGACGCTCTTGGACGTCCGCGTGATCAGCCCGGTGCCCATCGGGATCCGGTCGCGGGGCACGACCAGGTGGACGCCCTTGGACGCCCGCACGCCGAACGAGGCCCGCGAGCCGGTCATCGCCTGGGCGCCGTCCGTCCACACCCCGGTCGCGCACACCACGCTCCGGGCCCGCACGGCGATCTCCCGGTTCCCCTCCAGGTCCAGGACGTGGACGCCGGTGACCCGCTCGCCCTCGCGCAGGAACCCCGTCACCTCGGCGCGAGTGGCCACCCTGGCCCCGTACTGGGCCGCGGTGCGGGCGACCATCATCGTGTAGCGGGCGTCGTCGACCTGCGCGTCGTAGTACTGGACGGCGCCGACCAGCGCGTCCGACCGCAGGGCGGGGGCCTCCCGCAGGGCGGCCCGCCGCGTGAGCTGGCGGTGCCGGGGCAGCGACCGCGCGCCGCCCATCGAGTCGTACAGGGTCACGCCCGCGCTGACGTACGCCCGCTCCCAGACCCGGTTGCGCAGCGGGTAGAGGAACCGGACGGGGCGGACCAGGTGCGGCGCGAGCCGCTGGAGGAGCAGGCCGCGCTCCCGCAGCGCCTCCCTGACCAGCGCGAAGTCGCGCTGCTCGAGGTAGCGCAGCCCGCCGTGGATCAGCTTGCTGGACCGGCTGGACGTGCCTGCCGCCCAGTCCCGCGCCTCCACGAGGGCGACGGACAGGCCCCGCGAGATCGCGTCGAGCGCCGCGCCGGCGCCGACGATGCCGCCTCCGACGACCACGACGTCGAACTCGGTCTCCGCCAGGTCGCGCAGGGTGTCCTCGCGGTACTGCGGGCCGAGGGCTACGGATGTCACTGCATGCTCCCGAAGAGAGGTCAGGTCGAGTGTCGTGCGGGCGGGTTGCGGCGGGCCGTCGCCCGGAGGACCTCCGGGCCAACGGCCCGCCGCTTCCCGGCGAAGTGCGGTGAGCGTCAGGTGCCGCTCGGCCCCCGTGGCGAGGGGCCGAGCGGCGCCCCCGTGCTCAGTCGCCCAGGTCGACCCAGTCGAGGGTCCGGTCGACGGCCTTCTTCCAGGCCCCGTAGCCCTGCTGGCGCTTGTCGTCGTCCCAGGTGGGCTGCCAGCGTTTGTCCTCGTTCCAGTTCTGGCGGAGTTCTTCGGTGGTGTTCCAGAAGCCGACGGCGAGGCCGGCGGCGTAGGCGGCGCCGAGGGCG
>NZ_JBEZFD010000033.1:0-75189 GCF_040649235.1 Spirillospora sp. NPDC049024 | reverse complement strand
GTCCATCGAGATGCGCGACACCGACGAGGACGTCTTCCGCGCCGCGGAGGAGCTCGGCATCGACCTCTCCCGCCGTCCGAACGAGGGCGCGATGAACGTCGACGAGATCTGACGGGCGCCGGGCCGATCCGAGCCGACGCCCCGGAAGGCGTCCGCTCGGATCGGCCCGGAGAGCCCCGGTCACCGGCGCAGTTCGAACGAGAGGTGTGCGGACAGCGCGTGCAGGAAGTCGGCGGAGTCGAACATCTGCCCGGCGGAGGCGACCCCGGTCGCCCTGGTCCGGCCGGTGAGAACGCGGTCGACCGCCTCCACCGCGAGCGGCGCGCTCACGGCGTAGATGTCCCGGCCGCTCGCCGTCGCGCGCCGCTCCTCGCCGCCGGAGCGCACGACGACCTCGACCAGGAACGTCTGGTCGGAGCGTCCGCGCTCGTCGGCGGCCGCCGGCGCCGGGGTGCCCGGGGCCGACAGGTCCTCGACCGCCTCCACCGTCATGTACGAGCGCACCTCGGGGACGGCCAGGTGGCTGGGGATCGTGACGACGTCGGCCATGCTGAACTCCCCGATGACGGGCCGCACGCCCATCGGCTCGGGAAAGGCCCACTTCTCGGACGGGAGGGCATCGTGGTGGTACTCCAGCTTCCCGCCGGTGAAGCGGACCCTGCGGCCGTCCCGCCGCTCGTGGGAGACCGCGCCCGAGGCGCGGGTCCCCGTGGTGGGCCGCCAACTGCTCAACCCGTAGGCGACGTGCACCTCGTCGGCGGCCGTCCAGTCGCCCATCGCCGCGGTCGCCAGCAGGTCGCCGAGGCCGCCGAAGAACGCCATCGCGGGCACGACCACGGCCCCGGCGTCGCGGGCGCGCTCGGCGAAGTGCGCGAACGTGTCGGCGTTCGCCTCGATCTCGGCCGCGACGTCCACGTACGGGACGCCGGCGCGCAGCGCCGCCTCGATCACCGGGGCGGCCGTCGCGGCGAAGGGCCCCGCGCAGTTGACCACCGCCGCCGCGCCGGCCAGCGCGCGGTCCAGCGACGCCGGATCGCCGGCCGACGCGGGCCGCACCTCCAGCCCCGGAAAGGACTCCGCCAGTGCTTCCAGCTTCCCGGCGTCGCGGCCGGACAGGACCGGGACGAACCCGCGGTCCCGCAGCTCCGCCACCACGAACCGCCCGGTGTGCCCGTACGCGCCGAACACCACGACCGCCTGACCCGAACCCATCGTCTCTCCCGTTGTCCTCGTCCGAACCACTGGATGGATCATGGCGGCGGCGGCCGTCCCGCACGAGCGTCTGGAACGCCATGCCTCATACAATTTCGGACATGAGGACTGTCGCGGTCGCCGTCACCGACGGGATGCTGCACTTCGAGCTGGCGGTGGCCTTCGAGGTGTTCGGCACCGCGCCGGCCGGCGTGACCGGGCCCTGGTACCGCCTCCTGCGCTGCGGGCCGGGCCCCGTCGAGGCGGGCGGCTTCCGGCTGGAGCCCGACCACGGGCTCGACCGGCTGGCGAGCGCCGACACCGTGATCGTCCCGGGGTGGGCCGACGTCGACGCCGAGCCGCCCCGCGACCTCGTCGACGCGGTGCGCGCCGCCCATCAGGCCGGTGCGCGCGTGGCCTCCCTCTGCACGGGCGCGTTCGTGCTCGCCGCCGCCGGCCTGCTGGACGGGCGCCGCGCGACCACGCACTGGGCGCACACCGGGGTCCTGGCCGAGCGCCACCCCCGGGTCGAGGTCGATCCGGACGTCCTCTACGTGGACAACGGCACCGTGCTCACCTCGGCCGGCAAGGCCGCCGCGATGGACCTGTGCCTGCACCTCGTCCGCCTCGACCGGGGTTCGGTGGTCGCGAACGCGGTCGCGCGCCGCCTGGTCGTGCCGCCGCACCGGGCGGGCGGCCAGTCCCAGTTCATCGCCTCCCCGATGCCCGCCCAGGAGGACCACCCGCTCGCCGACCTGCTGCCCTGGGCGATCGAACGGCTGGACCAGCCGCTGACCGTGGAGGACCTGGCCCGCCGGGCGTCCATGAGCTCGCGCAACCTGGGCCGCCAGTTCAGGTCGGTGACCGGCACCACCCCCTTGCAGTGGCTGCTGACCCAGCGGATCCGCCGCGCCCAGGAACTGCTGGAGACCACCGGCGAGAGCATCGAGGCGATCGCGGCGGCCACCGGCATGGGCACCGGCACGACGCTGCGCCGGCACTTCAACCGCACGGTCGGCGTCCCGCCCGACACCTACCGCCGCACCTTCCGCCGCGCCGAGAACGCCGCCGGCGAGACCGCGCTCACCGAACGGCGGGCCGCGGCATCGCAGGCGTAGCGACCCCCGCCGGTCCCGTTCCCGGACGCCTTCCGGCCAACCCGTCCCGGAGCCCTCTCGTGCTCCTGCCGTAGCCGATCCACCGGCCCGGCTTCAAGCGCGGTCCGCGTCGTGACCGCGATTCATATCCGAAACGGCAGCGTGCCGTCGGCACGGCACGTGCCGTTCACCTGAGGAGAGTGCATGGACGCCGATGTGATCATTGTGGGCGCCGGCCCGGTCGGCCTGATGCTGGCCGTCGAGCTGCGGTCGGCCGGTGCACGGCCGCTGGTGCTGGAGCGCCGGCCGCAACGCCGCGACGTTCCGAAGGCCGGGGGACTGGGCGGGCAGATCCTGGAGCTGCTTCGCTACCGGGGCCTGCTGGAACGCTTCGAAGCGGCCTGCACCGACCCCGTTCCGGCCCCCCGGTTCCCGTTCGGCGGGGTGCATGTCGACTTCACCTGCCTGCCGGACAACCCGATGCACGCCCTGCCGCTGCCGCAGCAGCGGTTGGAGCGGCTGCTCGAGGAGCGCGCCGGCGAACTCGGGACCGAGATCCGTCGCGGACACCCGGTGGTCGGGTTGAGCCAGGACGATGCCGCGGTCACGGCGGAGGTGCACGGCCCGGACGGGCCCTACCGGGTGAGCGCCCGCTACCTGGTGGGGTGCGACGGCGCGCGCAGCCGCGTCCGCGACCTGGTCGGCGTCGGCTTCCCCGGCACCGCCTATCCGGAGGTCAACCGGCTGGCCCAGATCACCCTGCCCGACACGGTGACCGTGCTCGACGACGGCGGCCTCGACGTCCCCGGCTTCGGCGCGATCCACCCGGGGTTCACCCGGACCGACCGCGGCCTGTTCGGGCTCGGCTCGTCCCCCGGCGCCGAGACCGTCTCCGTCTTCACCACCGAGGACGAGGCGACCGAGTACGACGACGACGCACCGATGACGGTGGCCGAGCTCCAGGGCAGCATCCGCCGCGTGCTCGGCGCGGACCTGCCGGTGGGGGAGGCGCTCCGGCTGTCGCGGTTCACCTTCCAGGCCAGGCAGGCCGAGCACTACCGCCGCGGGCGGATCATGCTGGCCGGGGACGCGGCGCACCTGTTCCCCGCCACCGGCGTGGCGATCAACGCCGGCATGATGGACGCTGTCGACCTGGCCTGGAAACTGGCCGCCGCCGTCCACGGCCGGGCGCCGGCCGGCCTGCTGGACTCCTACCACCGCGAACGCCACTTCGCCGGCGCCCGCACCATGCTGCACGCCCGCGCCCAGGTGGCGCTGCGGCGCGGTCACGACCCCGCCGCCGAAGCGCTCCGGGAGCTGTTCCAGGAACTGCTCACCGACGAGCAGCCGCTGCGCCGCATGAGTGCGCTTCTGTCCGGCGCCGACATCCGCTACCCGATGCCGGGCGCCGACCATCCGCTGGCCGGCGCCTTCGCCCCTGACCTCACCCTCCACACCGACCAGGGCGTCACCAGCGTCGCCGACCTGATGCGCACCGCGCGGCCCGTCCTGCTCGACCTCGCCGACCGGACTGACCTGCGCGAGGCGGCCCGGGACTGGCGGCACCGCGTCGACGTCCGCACCGCCAAGACCGACCAGCGGCCGGCGGACGTTTTGCTGATCCGCCCGGACGCCCGCATCGCCTGGGCCGCGTCCCTCGACGAATCCGCCGGCACCGCCGCGCCCGCGCTGCAACAGGCGCTCAGCACCTGGTTCGGCGCCCCGGACCCCGGTCGTTCCTGACCGAGCACGGGCGCCGTGCCCGCGGGCCGCGGACGTCTCAGCCTTCGGCGGGACCTCCGCGGCCTTCGCGCGCCCACGCGGCGACTCCGGCGGCCATGAACGCCGCGCCGGTCGCCGACACCGCCGTCCAGCCGCCGAACCGGTAGGCGGCCGCGCCCGCGGCGGTGCCCGCCACGCCCCCGAGCGTGTAGAAGGTCATGTAGACCGAGGCGATCCGCGAGCGGGCGCCGTCGACGAGGCCGTAGACCACGCTCATGTTCAGCAGGTGGGTGGCGTGGACCGCGACGTCCATCGCCAGGAGCCCGGCGATGAGCCACGGCAGGCTGCGGCCCCCGAGCGCCACCGCCCCGAACGAGGCCACCCCCAGGAGGAGCAGCGCACCGGTCCACGGGCGCTGCCGCCCCCGGTCCGCGACCCGTCCGGCGACCTTCGCCGCGAGGGCGCCCGCGGCGCCGACCAGCGTGAACAGGCCGATCTCCGCTTCGCCGTACCGGTAGGGCGGTTCCGCCAGCATGAACGCCACGGTCGTCCAGAAGACCCCGAAGGATCCGAACACGCCCGCGCCGATCAGCGACCGCCGTCTCAGCACCGGCTCGCTCGCCGCCAGGCGGACCGTCGCCCGCAGTTGCGCGGCGTAGCCGATCGGCACCTCCGCCGCCGACGGCGCCATGGCACGTGCCAGCGCGGCGGCGAGCAGCAGCGTCACCGCGGCGGACGCCAGGTACAGGACGCGCCAGCCGAACAACTCGGCGGTGAGTCCGGCGACCGTGCGCGACAGCAGGATGCCCACCAGCCCGCCGCTCAGCATCGTCGCGACCACCCGGCCGCGTTCGTGGTCGGCGGCGGTCGTGGCCGCGTAGGGGACGAGGATGTTGACCACGCTCGCGCTCGCCAGGCCGATCACCGCCCCCGCGGCGAGCAGCGCACCGGCGGTGGGAGCCGTGGCGGTCGCCACCAGGGCCGCCGCGTCGACCAGGAGCAGCACGCAGACCAGCGGACGCCTGCGGACGATGTCCCCGAGCGGCACGACCAGCGGCAGCGCCAGCGCGTAGCCGAGCTGCCCGGCGGTGGTCAGGTACCCCACCGAGGAGGACGCCGCGTAGGAGTCCGCCATCTGCGGCAGCAGCGGCTGGCAGTAGTACAGGTTGGCGATGGTCAGGCCGTACGCCGCGGCCAGCAGCCACACCATGCGGCGGGGCGTGCGGTCCGTCCCGCCGGCCCACCGTCCGAGCGCCTCGATGATCACGTCGGCGACGCTACGGCGGAAATGGAGCGACGGTAAGATCCGCTTTCGTGTCAGGATCTTGGCCCATTTCCGGGGTCGATCTCCATCTGGAGCTCGACCCGGCGGCCGGGCGCCGGGCCGGCCTGGAGCAGGCCCTCCGGGCCGCCATCCGAGCCGGACGGCTCGCGCCCGAGGCGCGGCTGCCCGCCACCCGCAGGCTCGCCGCCGAACTGGGCCTGTCCCGCGGCACCGTCAAGGCGGCCTACGACCAGCTCGTCGCGGAGGGCTACCTGGCCGCCCGCCAGGGCTCGGGCACGGTCGTGGCCCGCCTTCCCCGCGGTGCCGCCGAGGACTCGGGCGGAGCACCCGGGCCGGTGCCCCCTCGGCTCAGGCACGACCTGCGCCCCGGCCGTCCGGACGCCTCCGCGTTCCCGACCGCGGCCTGGCTGCGGTCCGCCCGCCGCGCCCTGGGCGACGCGGCGGGGGACGCCTACTCGTACGGCGACCCGCGCGGCCGGATCGAACTGCGCACCGCCCTCGCCGAGTACCTCGGACGCACCCGCGGCGTCCTGGCGTCACCCGACCTGATCGTCATCACCGGCGGATACGTCCAGGCCCTGGCCCTGCTCAGCCGCGTGCTCGGCGCGGCCGCCATCGCCGCCGAGGATCCCGGCGTCACCTTCCACCGCGATGTGATCCGCCGCAACGGCCCGTCCGTCGTCCCGCTTCCGGTGGACGGGAAGGGGGCCCGGACAGACCTGCTCGGCACCCCCGGCTTTCCGGTGGTGGACGCCGTGGAACTGACCCCCGCCCACCAGTACCCGACCGGAGGGACGCTCGCCCCGGAACGCCGCCGGGCCCTCGTCGACTGGGCGCGCTCCACCGACCGCCTCGTCATCGAGAACGACTACGACGGCGAGTTCCGCTACGACCGCCAGCCCATCGGCGCGGTCCAGGGCACCGCACCCGACCATGTCGCCTATGTCGGCACCGTCTCCAAGACCCTCGGGCCCGCGCTGCGGCTGGGCTGGATCGTGTCCCCCCGCCACCTCCTCGAACCACTGGTCGAGGCCAAGCGCCACGACGACCGCCACACCGAGAGCATCGGCCAGCTGACCTTGGCGGACTTCATCACGAGCCACGCCTACGACCGGCATGTCCGCGCCAGCCGGCTGCGCTACAGACGCCGCCGCGACCTCCTGCTGACCAGGCTAGACTCCCGGCGGCGTTCCCCTGCCTTCTCCGTCCACGGGGTGGCCGCCGGCCTGCACGTCCTGATCAGCCTGCCCGCCGACGGCCCCACCGAGCAGGACGTGCTCGAAGCCGCGGCGGCCCAGGAGTTGGCCGTGGGACGACTAGGCGACCGCTGGCACACCCCCGGAGACCACCCCCAGGGCATCATCATCGGCTTCGGAACCCCGAGCCAACACGCCTACCCGGCAGCCCTCAACGCCCTGACCCGAGCCCTAGACGCCTGTTCGCCATAACACCCTCGCCGCACGACACACCAAGAGCCAGGCGGAGCCTTGGTCACCGCTGAATCGTGCACTCAGGCCGGAGAGCGGCGCCGTGGACGGTCCTGGCCGTCGGAGGCAACGAGTTCAGCGTCAGCGGGCGTCAGGAGGGGAAACGGACATCGCGACGGCGTACGCCGTCGGCGCCCCCGAGCGCGTCGAGCAGTTCGACCAGGACGGCGTGCGCGGTGTCGAGCCGTTCGCGCCCGCAGCGGCGCGCCATCCGTTCCTGCTGGGCGGCCCTGCCGCGCCGTGCGGCTTCGACGGCCGCCCGTCCCCTCGCGTTGAGGCGGACCCGCCGGATCCGCGCGTCCGCCGGGTCGGGCACTCGCTCGACGTACCCGAGGCGTTCCAACTCGGCGACCGCCTTCGAGGCGCCCTGCTGCGTCATCTCCAGCCGGGCGGCCAGCTCGCCGATGGTCGGTTCGGCGTCGACGAGATGCTGGAAGACATAGCCGTGCGAGAACCGCAACCCGGCGAAGCCCTCCCGCTCGATGTCCCGGCGCACCTCCTCGGCTGCCGCCAGGCCGACGAACAAGGCGAGGCTGCCTAGATCGAGATCCTCCGGGCGCACGGCAACCGACCCGCCGTCCGGAGCGGCTGATGATGACTCCATGAACCCAGCCTGCACTTGACAACCACAGTTGTGCAACTACGGTTGTGTTCATGTCGCACGACCGTGACCGGGAATCCCGGAACATCGACCTCGCCGTCCGCTATCACCGGGCGGTGTCCGACGGAGCGTCCGCCGAGGAGATCACCCGGTTCCTCGCGCCGGAGATGGTCCACGAGGAAATGCCCAACCTGCTCTTCCCCGACGGGGCGGTACGCGATCTCGCCGCGATGCGAGAGGCCGCCGAACGCGGCCAAGACGCCATGGCGGAGCAGCGGTTCGAGGTCCGCAACGCCATCGCCGCCGGCGACCAGGTGGCGCTCGAGGTGGAGTGGTGGGGCAGGCTCGCGGCCCCGTACGGCCCTTATCCCGCCGGACACGTCCTGCGGGCGCGCATCGCCGCCTTCCTACGGATCGAGGATGGTCGAATCGTCGCCCAGCGCAACTACGACTGCTACGAACCGACAGCGCCCGACGCCGCACCCGACCTCACGAGCTAGCCTCCACGCCGGCCACCACTCCTGCAGCCAGAACGGTGGCCGGGCAGGGTACGGCATGCTTCGTGCCGGTCGGGTGGATGAGGCCGGTTCCCGCGATACGTCAGTAGGGCAGGGGGCGTGCTCGGTGCTCGGCCAGTTCACGCAGCCCGAAGTCCGAATGCAGGTCGCGCCACACCGAGTGGGCGTGGTTGCCGTCCCGCTGAGTGTTGTTGTACTCGATGAGGATGTTCGGGCCCTGGACTCGGTAGTAGTGCGGTTCACCCTCGTCAGTGCCGCCGGCCCAACCGAAATGGACCTCGTCGAGCACGGAGTCCCGGGCATGATGGGCGCGGTGTGCCGCGGCGAGGTCCTGTGGAGCCCTGCCGGTGTAGCGGGTGAGAAGCCGCCGCAGCAGGTGGCGTTGTTCTTCGTCCAGATCCTGAGCGCTGATCCCCTTGGGCGGAATGGTGATCGCGACCTGCGCGTGGTCGGCCTCGGTGTATCCGCTGTTCGCTTCCGCCCGGCGGTCGATGTCGTTGACGAGTGCGTCCAGCTCGGGGTCGGAGAATCGTCCGCGCCACAGGTCTTGAAGGTGCATCATCGTGTCGCCGTGGCGGACTCGCGGCCTGTTGCCGGAAACGATGTTGGACATCGCGGAGGTGTGGAGCAGCGCTTGCCGAAGCTGGGGCGCGCGGAAGGTCGAGAGCAGTTCGCGTCCTGCCTCTTCGGCCCCTTGTAGGGGCCGAAGGGTGCTTCCCAGGAACTCGGTCCTGGCAGGGTCGGCCCCGATGAAACAGGGAGTCGTGGCAACGAGCCGGTCGGCGATGATCAGATAGTTCAGCGAAATGTGGTGGCCGCCGAACCGCCAGCCCCAGACTTCGTCCCCCGGACGGCCGAAGAGCCTGAGCCAGTACAGCCCGGGGTCGCGTCCGCGCCGGCGTCCCCAGCGGGACCCCCACCCCTCGACCTGGTCCAGGATGTTCTCCAGGCCCATCACCGTGGCGACGGCGGCGAAGCCTTCAGCCGACAGTCCGGTGGCGACCAACCGCATGGCCAAGCTCTGCTGGTGGGCATTCTGGTCACGGACGGCGAGTCCGCCGTGATCGGTCGGGGTGAAGAACCACCGCAGCCGCTCTGTCTCCGCGGTCGAGTCGAGCGGGGAAGGCAGGACCGCGAAGGACAACTGGTCGTCGTCCAGAGCGTCCACCCAGGCGCTGGCGGCGACGCTCATGGAGGCCGCCGCCTTCTCGCGTGCTCGCGTCATGGGATCGGGAGCCACACCGCCGTCGTCACTGACCATGCGCGCTCCATTCCTCGGAGACGTCCGACCTGACCATAGAGGTGATGGTTCCCGCGCAGCCAGTGTTGTGGGCGGCTCCATGAAGTCTCTGCCTCAGCGCATACCCGTTCGTTACCGCCTCCGGATGGAGATGCCGCCAGAGGAGCGGCGCGGCTTCAAGGGGCCAGGAACCGGGGCGCGCACGGGTCTGTCTATAGGTGTACGGGGTCGCAGGCGAAGGGTGGAACGGTGGTTCTCAACAGTGTCGCGATCGTCCTGTCCGCTATGGCGCTGCTGAGCTCGGTCTACTTCGCCTTCCAGCAGGTGTCGTCCATGAGGCGCGCCAACTACCTTCCGGCGTACCTGGCGCTGCTCGACGACTTCCGGTCACCGGCGTTCCATCAACACCACAGATACGTCGTTCAGCGTCTCGGGATCGAACACGACCCCGAACAGGGGATCTCCGGCCTGCCGGCGGAAGCCCAAGAGGCCGTCTATGACGTCGCCTTCTTCCTGCACAACTTCGTGGTCCTCGAACGGCTGGGCATCATCGATGACCGCTACTTGATGACGCTCAACGACAGAGTCGCCCGCACTTGGGAGGCCATCGGCCCGTTCGTGCGGCGCGAACGCGAACTCGTCCCCCTGCCTCACCTGCTGCAGATCCTCGAAAACCATGCGGCGGCCGTCGCCGCCGTTCCGCCCGACTCAGGCCGGAGCCTCCTCCGATGACGTCTCCGTGGCGTCGCTGATCGCCCCCTGCGGCAACGGTCGCCGGACGGTGCGTGAAGCGCCCTGCCATCTGCGGCAAGACATCGGCGTGGCCGAGTAGTGGTGGCACCGACTGGCGTCCTCTTTCTGCACCTGGCCTGGACGGTCAGTGGCCGAGGAGGTCGTCGAAGAGGCCGGCGGCCTGGTCGGCGTGCGCGGTCGCGCGCAGGTGCTTGGTGCGGCGCTCCCAGTAGCCGACGGTGGTGGCGGGGTCGACGTGGTCGGCGAACTCCTGCACCTCGGCGAGCGGGACTCCGGCGTCGAGCATGTGGGTGATGCGCGAGGCCCGCCACACGTGCGGGGTGAGGTCCCGGCCGGGCAGCACGCCGGCGGCGCGGCCGAGCCGGGTGGTGATGCGGTCGATGTCGTGCCGGTCCAGCCGGTCTCCCTTGGCGTCCAGCAGGAGCGGACCGCGGGTCCGTGCGCCGATGTGCCGGTGCAGCAGGTCGGCACAGCGCCGCGGGAGCGGCATCGTCCGCCGCTTGCCTCCCTTGCGGATGACGGACAGGGCGCTGCGGTCGCCGTCGCGGACGAGGTCGGTCACGTCGGCGGCGCACAGCTCGGTGACCCGTCCGGCCAGGCTGTACAGCAGCATCACCACCAGCAGGTCCAGGTCGCCGGTCGCGCACGCGGCCACCGCGCGGACCTGGTCGACCTCCAGCACCGGGGTGGATCCCGCGGTGCGCTCGGCGGTGACGCGGGGCCGGTCGTCCTGGGTGACCGGGTTGGCGGGCGGCGGGTCCATCCGCCCGGCGGCGTAGGAGTGCAGGGAGGACAGGCAGGCGACGTAGCGGCCGATGCTGCGCGCCGCGACACCGGCGGCCTCTTGGCGCAGCCGCCACATCCGCACGTGCTCGCGGGTGAGGCAGCCGATGAAGAACGCGTCGTGGCCGAGCTCGCGGGCCAGCGGCGCCCAGACCCGGCGCAGGTCGTCGGCGTAGGTGCGCTTGGTGGCGGCCGAGCCGCGGCGAGTGCTGCTCAGCCAGTCCAGGACCAGCGCGAACGTCTGCGGCGTGCACGCCTCTGCCAGCAGCTCGATGCGTCGCCGGTGGATCCGCCGGCCGCCGATCCGGGCGACCTGCACCTGCCCCAGGTCGGCGTCCAGCTTGGCCAGCGCGTCAGCGGCCAGCGGGGTGGCCGGACGCGCCAACGTTCCGGCCTCCGCTCTCACCACCCCTGCCGCAGATCGGCCTGCGGAAGCGGGTGGGGGAGCGGCGCCCTCCGCCTCTCCTGATTCGGGGAGGGGACGCGCTTCCCGCACCGAGGCGTCCGCGGGCGCCGGCCCGGTGGACGGCAGCACCACACCTTCGAGCAGGTCTTGAGCGTCCTCGTTGATCACGCTGACAGCGTAGCGCATAACCCGGATTATGCGCTGGTCTGATTTCTTCTCCGAGAAATGTATCGGCGGTTTTCTATTTCTCATTTCAAGGTTTGTGGCATGATCGACGCGCGGGTCCTCGCGGGTGCCGGTTCCGGCGCGTCTGCGGAGGGACCCGCCCGGCGAGCGCCGTGTTGAGACGGCCAGGTGACGGGAAGCGCCGACACGGGAGGACGAGACGGTGGCGACTGCTGAATCAGAAGGCGCGCGAACGCCGGACGAGGGACTCGGTGGCGGTGCACCGGTGGGGCAGCCGGGGGGCGACCCGGAGGCCCCCTCCGGGCGGCGGCTTCCGGCCGGCGCGGATCCGGACGCGCCGTGGGGCCGGTGCAAGCACTGCGACACCCCGCTGCCGCGGCCGCCCAAGACCCGCGGCCGGCGGCCGGAGTACTGCCCGACCGAACGCGATGCCGACGGCCGGACGGTCAAGGACTGCCAGGCCGAGGCGCACGCCGCGGGCCGCAGCCCGTCCGCCGCCGCGGTCAAGGAGCCCCTGGCCGCACTGCGCGCGGTGCTCACCGGCATGGCCGCCGACGCCCGCGCCCGCGCCGCCCGGGAGACGCAGGCCGCCGAGCGCATCGAGGAGATCGTCGCCACCGTCGTCGACCGCAACACCGCGCTGGAGCAGCAGGCGGCCGGGGCCGAGGAGCGCGCCCGCGCCGCCGACGAGGCCCGCCGCCGTGCCGAGCAGGGCCACGACGCCGCCCGCGCCGCGGCCGCGGCCGCCGACGACGCCCGCCGGCGCGCCGAGGAGCGCGCCGAGGCCGCCGACGAGGTCGCCCGCGCCGCGCGCGCCACCGCCCAGGCCGAGACCACGGCCCGGCAGGCCGCCGAGGAGACCGCCCGCACGCTGCAGGACCAGCTCGGGGACGTCCACGAACGCCTGCGATCCACCGAACACGACCTCGCCCAGGCCCGGGGCGAGCTCGACCGGGTCGGCCGCCGCCTGGAACACGTCCAGGACCAGGCGCAGAGTGCCGCCGACCAGGCTCGCGCGCGTGAGCAGGACCTGCGCACCCGGCTCGACCAGGCAAGCGGTCGGCTCACAGAGGCCCAGGGCGCCCTCGGTGCGACCACTGAGCAGTTGGAAACGGCGCACAGCGAACTCGCCCGGCTGCGAGCCGCTCTCACCGTCGCTGAACAGGCTGCCCAGGCCGCCGACACGCGGGCCGATGAGGCCGTCGAGCGCGCGATCGGAGAACGCGACACCGCCCGCGAGAACCTGCTCGTCCAGACCACCCGGTTGCAGGCGCGGATCGACGCGCTGACCGCGGAACGCGACGCCGCCCGCGAGGCCGCCACCGCGCACCTCGAACGCGCCATCCGTGCCGAGCACGCCCGCCCCGTACCGCAGCCCGCCCCGCCCGCCGCGGACGGCAGCGGCGCACCGTCCGGCGGCGGGCCCTCGAAAGAGGTCTGATCAGGGTCGGTGGAACGCGCCGACGGATGTCGGGTAGGTCAGCACGCCGCGCTCGCGGATCGAGTCGAGGACAAAGGGCATGAGCAGCTTCTCCAGGTACAGCTCGGGCGCGACCGCCGCGTGGGACACGCCGCTGTCGGCCAGGCCGGCGGCCAGGGCCGCGGCGGCACCGCCGATGGCGGGGTCGAGAGGGAAGCCGCTGGTGGAGAACACGACGCGGTCCGGCCGGGCGGCGCGGACGGCGGTCAGGATGTTGTCCGCGAAGAGCCGGCGGTCCTCTTCCGCGGCCACCGGCAGGTGGACGAAGACGCCTGCGGCGCCCCGGTAGGCGACCTGGGCCGTGGCGGTGCCGGACCCGGAGGCCGACCTCACCACCTGACGCCCGCCCCGCCCCGCGACGTGGACAGGGGCTAGAGCGGCCGGCGTCAGCGGGGGGCGCCGGCGCGGATGCCGTCGAGCACGATCTGCAGGTGGCGGCGCCAGTCGGCGTGGCCGCCGGGCTTGAAGTACATGGTGGCGATCACGCCGTTGGCGAGCATCGTGAAGTCGCCGAAGGTGAGGTCCCTCCGGACCCGCCCGGACGCGACCGCGTGGTCGATGATGCGGGCGACGGCCTCGGCGAACTCGGCCTTCTGCCGCAGGACGTCCTCCCACTGCGGCTCGTCGGAGCCCATGAGCGCCAGCTGGAAGCCCGCGTCGCCGTTCGCGGCCTCCAGGTAGCCGCGCAGGACCGCCTCCAGGGCCTCGGCCGGGTCGTCGATCTCCTCCGCCGCGCGGGCCAGGCCGGCCATGCCGTGGAAGCGCTCCTGGACGATGGCCGTCAGCAGCGCCTTCTTGTTGGGGAAGTGGCGGTAGAGGGTGCCCATCCCGAGGCCGCAGTGCGCGGCGATGTCCTCCATCTGGGCACGGTGGCCCAGGCGAGCGAACAGCTCGCCGGCGGATCTCATGATCCGCTCGCGGTTGCGGCGTGCGTCGGCGCGCAGGGGCCGTGGGTTCTCGGTCATGGCTTGACAAGCGGAAGCGTAATTCCGGTACTGTGCAGGCGCAAACAGGAACCGGGATTCCGGTTCCGGTTAACTTCGGTGCGGTACTGGAGGTCCCGTGCTCGTCATCACCACTCCCACCGGCCAGATCGGCCGCCAGGTCCTCGAAGGCGTCCTCGACGACGGCGACCGCCCCGTCCGGGTGATCGCCCGCGACCCCTCGCGCCTGCCCGCGCGGATGCGCGAACGCGTCGAGGTCGTCCAGGGCGCGACGGACGACGTCGGCGTCGTCACCAAGGCGTTCGCGGGCGCGGACTGCGTCCTGTGGATCGTGCCCCCGAACCCCCGCGCCCAGAGCCTCCCGAGACACATGCTCGACTTCGTCGAGCCGCTGTGCGAGGCGGTCGTCAGCCAAGGCGTCGAGCGAGTGATCGGCCTTTCGAGCCTGGGCCGGGGAACGGCCCGGAACGCCGGTCAGATCTCAGCGGTGTTCGCCATGGACGACCTGATCGAGAGCACGGGCGTGCACTACCGCTCCCTGTGCCCGCCGGGATTCATGGAGAACATGCTCTGGCAGGTCGAGTCCCTGAAGAGCCAGGGCGTGTTCTTCTCCTCGCTCTCCGGCGACCGCAAGATCCCGACCTGCGCCACGCGGGACATCGCGGCCGCCGCTGCCGGGCTGCTCCTCGACGCCTCGTGGACCGGGCAGGAGGACGTCCCGCTCCTCGGCCCGGAGGACCTGTCCCACAACGACATGGCGCAGATCATGTCCGAGGTGCTGGAGCGGCCCGTCCGCTACCAGCGGATCTCCGGCGAAGCCCACAAGGCGACCCTCGTGCAGCACGGGATGAGCGAGGCATGGGCGCAGGGCGCCGTGGCCATGGCGGACGCCGTCGACCGGGGCATCTACAACGCGCAGCCGCGCACCCCGCAGGCCACGACGCCCACCGGCTTCCGCCAGTGGTGCCGGGAAGTGCTCAAACCGGCCGTCGACGCCTGAGCGTCCCGGGACCGGCGGCACCTGGAGCCGCGACCGGGCAGGCCGCGTGGACGCGGGCAGGGGTGGCCGGCCCAGGGCGCGTGCGCGAAATCCGAGACGGCGCCGCGCCCTGCGCGCGCTCAGTCCGCGGGAGCGCCGAACCACCTGGGCAGGCGGTCGAGCAGTTCCGTCTGGTCGTCGCCGACCCACGCCACGTGGCCGTCCGGCCGCAGCAGCGCCGCGGGGACCCCGAGGTCCTCCCCGGTGTCGACGACGTGGTCCACCCGGTCCGCCCAGCCCGCCACCGAGAGCCGGCCGGTCTGGTCGAGCAGCAGCCCGCGGCCGCCGTGCGTCAGCTCGTAGAGGCGGCCCTGCTTCAGCTCGACGTCCCGCAGCCGGCGGCCGACGAGCGGATGCCCGTCGCCGAGGTCGTAGCGGATCCCGATCGCGATGATCTTCTCGGTGAGGTACCGGTTCACCTCGTCGAAGTCCATCAGCTGCGACAGCAGCCCGCGCACGGCGCGAGGGCCCGGCTCGGTGGACAGCAGCTCCATCTGCGCGCGGGTGTTGTCCAGCACGTCGGCGGCCACGGGGTGACGCTCGGTTTGGTAGCTGTCCAGCAGCCCCTCCGGCGCCCGGCCGCCGACCTCGGCGGCGAGTTTCCAGCCGAGGTTGAACGCGTCCTGGATGCCGAGGTTGAGGCCCTGCCCGCCCACCGGCGGGTGGACGTGCGCCGCGTCCCCTGCCAGCAGCACCCGGCCGACCCGGTAGCGCTCGGCCAGCCGGGTGGCGTCGCCGAAACGGGACAGCCAGCGCGGGGAGTGGACGCCGAAGTCGGTGCCGCCGACCGCCCGCAGCTGCCGCTTGAAGTCCTCGAGCGTCGGCGGTGCCGAGCGGTCCTCGGCCACCCCCTCGGCGGGCACGACGACCCGGTGGACCCCGTCCCCGACGGGCATGAGGCCGAACCGCCTCTGGGTCTTCTGGACCTCGGCCATCACGGAGGCCAGCGTCTCGGGCGGCGCGGTCACCTCCATCTCGCCCAGAAGCGTCTCGACCCGGGAGGGCTCGCCGGGGAAGCCGACGCCGAGCAGCCTGCGGACCGTGCTGCGGCCGCCGTCGCAGCCGACGAGGTAGCGCGAGCGCAGCCGCGTCCCGTCGGCCAGCTCGGCGGTCACCGCGTGCTCGTCCTGGCTCACGCCGACCACCTCGCGGCCGCGCCGCACCTCGGCGCCGAGCTCGGCGGCGCGCTCGGCCAGCAGCCGGTCGGTGACGGGCTGCGGGATGCCGAGGACGTAGGCGTGCGCGGTGTCGAGCCCCTCGGGCGCGGGCTTCCTGATGCCGGCGAAGAAGCCGCCCAGCGGGTGCTTGCGGCCGTGCGCGAGGAACCGCTCCAGCAGGCCGCGCTGGTCCAGCACCTCGATGCTGCGCACATGCAGGCCGAGCGCGCGCACGAACGGTGGCGGCTCCTCGTCCTTCTCCAGGACGAGCACGCGCACCCCGTGCAGGCGCAGCTCGGAGGCGAGCATCAAGCCGGTCGGCCCGCCGCCGACCACGATCACGTCGATCATGAATCCCCATTCACCAGAGCGGTTCTCGGCCGTCCCGCCGGCTCGGCTCTCCCGCGCGCGCCGACTCCCCGCGGATGCGGTGCGGGCCTCGCCGGCGGCGCGCGAAGGCACCCCTGCCCGCACGTCGACGCGCACGGGTCGCTTCGCCGTTTACGCAGGTACCGGCCTCGGCCGACGATTCTGCGGCACGACCGGGGTCTTGCCGCAAGCCCCCTGCTCCGCTATAAGTTGAAAATGGAGGGCGTGTGTTGGCTCCCACCCTCCAGTGCCACGCGACCGACCGGGCCCCGCGCAGGACCGTCGTCCCAGCCGCGCCACCTCACCTGCGACCACCGCCGCGTGAAGCGGACTGCGGCGTTCAGCCGTCGAGTCCGATCAGGCCGTCGAGGCGTCCGGTGCCGCCCGCCAGCCGGGTGTCGTCGATGAACGTCCCGTCGCGCATCGAGACCAGCCGGTCCGCGGTGGCCGCGACGCGCTCGTCATGCGTGACGATCACGAGGGTCTGCCCCGCGGCGCGCAGGTCCGCGAAGATCCTCAGCACGTCGCGCGTCGCCGCGGTGTCCAGGTTCCCGGTCGGCTCGTCGGCCAGCAGGACCCGGGGCTCGTTGGCCATGGCGCGGGCGATGGCCACCCGCTGGCGCTGTCCTCCCGACAGCTGCCAGGGCAGGTGCCGGGCGCGGTCGGCGAGCCCGAACCGCTCCAGCAGGACGGCCGCGCGGCGCCTGGCCGCGCGCGCCGAGCGTCCGGCCAGGAGTGCCGGCAGCTCCACGTTCTCCGCCGCCGACAGCTCCTCGATCAGGTGGAAGGCCTGGAAGACGAACCCGACCGACCGGCGCCGCAGCCGGGCCAGGCCGCGTTCGTCCACGGTGTCGATGCGCCGTCCGGCCAGCCACACCTGGCCGGAGGTCGGCCGCTCGAGGCCGCCGAGCAGGTGCAGCAGGGTGGACTTCCCGCAGCCGCTGGGCCCCGTCACCGCCAGCGTCTGCCCCGCCGGTACGTCGAGGTCTATTCCGTCGACCGCGCGGACCAGGCCCTGCCCCTGGCCGTGCTCCTTGGTGAGGTCGCGGACCTGCAGCACACCGCCGAACTCGTTCATACGCCCTCGGTTTCATCTCCGCGCCGCGACCAGACCCGCTCGCAGGCCTCCAACCAGCGCAGGTCCGCCTGGAGCCGCAGCGCGACTCCTTCCAGCAGCAGGCCGGCGGTGGAGCCGTCCTCCTCGGCCAGCGACGCGCGCTGCGCCTCGCCCAAGCGGCGCATCAGCTCACGGCGCTGCGCGTCCACCAGCTCCACCGGATCGGCGAGCCGGGCGGCGGCCGCCGCGGCGAGCTTGAGGTGGAACTCCGCCAGATCCGGCTTCGGCCAGTCGACCTCGGCGAGCCACGCGGCCACCCGCTGCTGTCCGGCCGGGGTCAGCGCGTACACCTTGCGGTCGGGCCGGTCCGGCAGCCCGTCCGCCCGCTCGCAGGCGACCAGTCCCGCCCGCTCCAGCCGGGCCAGGGTCACGTAGATCTGGCCCGCGTTCATCGACCGTCCCAGCGGCCCGAGATCGCGCCGCAGCCGCTCGCGCAGGCGGTAGCCGTGCGACGGCTCCTTCGCGAGCATCGCCAGCACTGCGTCCTGCATGCATCCCCCTAACGGCTAGCCAATAGATAGCGGTTATCTACTGCGGACGTCAAACGGGCTCGCCCCGGCTCTGGGGTTCGGGGGCGTGCTGGAGCGGGTGCGGACGCCCGCCATGTCCCAGCCTCGGCCGCGCCCGATTGATAATCTCAACGTTGAGATTGTGGCGGGAGGGCGGGACATGGCGGACGCGGTGGACGCGATCCTGGCGCAGTGGGGCCGCGAGCGTCCCGACCTGGACGTGTCGGCGATGGGCGTGATCGGGCGGATCTCGCGGGCGCAGTCGCTCCTCGGCCGGGAGCTGAAGGAGTTCTTCGCCGCGCACGGGCTGGAGAGCTGGGAGTTCGACGTGCTGGCGACGCTGCGCCGGCACGGCGCCCCCTACGAGCTGACGGCGGGGGCGCTGCTGCGGGCGGCGATGGTCACCTCGGGGGCGATCACCAACCGGATCGACCGGATGGAGGCCAGGGGCCTGGTGGAGCGGGTGCGCGACACCGGTGACCGCCGGTCGGTGCGGATCCGCCTGACGCCACACGGCCTGGAGATCGTGGACGAGGTGGTCGGCCTGCACGCCGCCAACGAGGAGCGCCTGCTGGCGGCGCTGTCTCCGGCCGACCGCGCCCACCTGGCCGGCGCCCTCCGCACCCTCCTGGAGTCCCTCGGCGACACCACCCTCGACACCACCCCCGGCGACCCCTGACACCGCCCGCCCAGCTCACCCGACCGCCAGAGCACGGGTGTGGAACACCGGGACGGCGCCAAGAGCGTCTTCACCGAAGGGGTGACCTGGCGGCGCGGTGAGAGTGCTGCTGCCGGGGGTGACGACGCCGGCGCGGTGTCGACCCGGTTCCTGTCCGATGGGCAGGCGAGCAGTTGCGCTCGTTCCCGGACATCGGACGAGAGGAGCTGATCAAGTACCTCACGCTGGGCGGCGCTGTGGCGGAGATCGCCGCCGTCCTGGACGTCAGCGCCCGCACAGGATCCTCGATCGGGTTGACGGCGGGTCAGCGCGGTGGCAGCGGCGCCTGGCTCGTGGGTCTGGCGCTGGTGAGGTTTCCGCGGTGCGTGAATCCTTAGGTCCCGGGCTTCGGGTTCTGCATACTGGCCTCGTGTTCGCAGGGGGCTGCGGGCGGCTTGAGGGGGCAAAGCATGTGATCGAGTTCGAGTTGGGCGTCGATGCGCTCTGGGCCACCAGAATGGGGTACTCCCCGCTCGGGGAGTTGGCGTGCAGCCTGCGGGCGCTCGGGAGTCCCGGATCCGTACCACTTCTGCGGCCGTTGCTGCGGCACGTGCCCGGCCAGGTGGCGGCGGAGGATCTGCGGCTGCTGCGGCTGGCGGTCCCGGACGGCAGATTCGTCCCCGACTTCCTGTACCCGGCCGACTTGGACCCCAGCGTCTCGCTGGACGACCAGCTTGCCGGCGTCGAGGCGCTGTCCTTAGCCCGGTACGAAGCCGAACTGTCGCAGGTATGGGCGCCCGCACCGGTGCCGGCTCCACTTAGCGGCGAGAGCGGCCGGGCTCAGCTTGTGCGGGCGCTTCACAACTACGCCGAACATGTGCTGGCCCCGATCCGTCCGCACTTACGCGCGGCGCTCGATGCCGAGGTCGGCCAGCGCGCTGAGCGCGCCACGCGGGACGGCCTCAACGGGATGTTCACCGATCTGCACCCCGAGATCCGCGTCGACGGCACACGACTCACCATCACGAAGGCCCACCACGCCTGCACCGGCCTGGCCCGGGCGTCGATCACCCTGGTGCCGTCGGTGTTCGTCTGGCCACGGCTGGTCGTTGTCAACCGCTCACCCGGCAACGTCCAACTGCACTACCCGGTGCGCGAAATCGGCCGGACCTGGGGCGACATCGGGTCGACGAACCGCAGCGAGGATGCATTGGCCGCGCTCATCGGAGCCACCCGGGCGAGCATCCTGCGTGACCTGACCATCCCTCGCTCGACCAGTCAACTCGCCCAGATGCTCGGGATCAGTCCCGGCGGAATCAGCACGCATCTGTCCATATTGCGCCGCAACGGCCTGGTCACCGCGACTCGGCACGGGCGCAGCGTGCTCTACAGGCGCACCATGCTCGGCACGTCGGTCGCCGCCGTGGGCGTCGACATCAGCGACACCCGCTGAGTCGACGGAAATAGAGAAACCAGAAAGGATCGACATGCGAATTCTACGAGTGTCCGCAGTATTCGCCGTAGCCGCCACGTCAGTTCTCGGGGTGGGTGCGGCAAGCGTCGGGACCGCCTCCGCCGACACCGCCCCAGCAGCCGGGACCTGGCGTGCTTACGGCAACACCAACCCGATCACCTCGAGTAGTAGCACATGGAAGTGCACCGACACCATCAACACCGCGGTGTGGAATATCAAGGCACAGCTCTGTGCGGTTAGGTCGGCGAGCAGGACCGGCGTCCAGACTGCAGTGATCGTGCGCAACAACGGCGGGGGCGCCGTCACCACAGCAGCGTACGCAGAACTCTGGGATTATCAGACGGTCGGCCCGTTGGGGAGGTGGAAGTGCAGCCCATCGGGAGTGGCCAGGAATTCATGGTCGGTGTGCTTCGGAAAAACAATCATTCACTCGAAGCCGGTGTTTGCGTCGAATGGATATGTCACCACCGCGGGCAGAACGATCTACTTCCCTAAGGTCACGCCAGATGTCTGAGCATGTGCTCTACACCTTTCTGCCGATGGTCGCGTGATGCGGGGCGGGCTCTGATCGATCTGGCGGTCGCGGTGGTGTATGCGCCGTTGCTGTCGGGTGCCGCTGCGGTGGCCGCCGGCGTCGGGGTGAACATGGCTACCGGCGCGGGCGCGAGCCGAGCCGCACGCGGCGTTGGCGGAACTGGATGGGCCTCAGCGGCCACGCCAACATCCGTTCCCTGGCGATCTACACCAACGTCACGGCCGAAGCGGTCGGCGCCGCCCTCGCCAAGCAAGACCCCGCCCGCCGGCACCGCTGACCGCACTCGCCACGTCAGTGCAGGTCAGGGATATCCGTTGGTTTCTCGGCGTGTACTGACGGACCCCTTCGGCGGTACGGCCCTCGCGGGCCGAATGACGCTAGTGATTCGACATCAGAAGCGCTAACGGGCGTCTTCGGAATCGGCGGCGGAGAGGGTCGCGGCCCACTCCGCGGACCACCGGACGAGCGGGCGCAGCGCGCGGCGGGCGCCGTGGCCCAGCTCGGTGAGGGCGTAGGTGGTGTCCGGAAGCTGCTCGACGAGGGAGGCGTCGAGCAGCTCGGTCAGCCGCTGCCGCAGCACGCTGGAGGACATGTTGTCGCAGCGCTCCTGCAACGCACGGAACCCGACCGGCCCGTGTTGCAGTTCCCATACGATCCGCAGGTTCCACCTGCGGCCGAACAGGTCGAGGGCGGCCATCAGCGGCCGGCCGGTGCTCGACCCTCGGACCGCGCGTCCCGGCCTGGGTGCCGCCATCCCTCGTACCGTCCCCTCTTGCTGCTTCGTTATCCGACACACTATCGTGTACCCGTCGATTCGATTTCCGAAGCACTGAGGAAGGCTTCGTCCGGGACGAGAACCGGCAGCCGCGGGTGGCAGAGCCGAACCAGGCCGTATCGGCACGTCCTGGCAAACGCCCCGTGCTCCGTCGCCGGGATCGAGCAATCTGAGCGTCAATTCGAAGTCGGACATGTCCGGCCGAACGCAGGAGGTCTCCATGGCCAAGGGCTACTGGGTCAGTGTCTACCGCGCCATTTCCGACCCCGAGAAGCTGGCTGCCTACGACAAGCTGGCCGGTCCGGCCGTCCGAGCCGGCGGCGGGCGGCTCCTGTCCCGTGGCAGCCGAGTCGTCGCCCACGAAGCCGGAAACACGCAACGCGTCATTCTGATCGAGTTCGACGGCTTCGAACAGGCCGTCGCGGCATACGAGAGCGAGGCCTACCAGAAGGCGCTGGTGGTCCTCTCCGACAGCGTCGAGCGCGACTTCCGCATCATCGAAGGCATCGACTGACCGACGGGACCAGCCATCGCTGAGCACCCGTCGGTGTCGATGTCGTGGATCACCGATGGGCTACGCCACCGGCGGTGCGGTCATCACCCACTCTCCGGCGCAGGACGGCACCGGCTTGGGCGGGCCGGTACGCTCCGGGACGCGTTCGGCCGACCGTCGCGGCCAAGCGGGGCCATCGGCGGGCGCCGCTTGCGGTTGCCGGTTCGTTGAGCATCAGTTGAGCGTCAGAGGTGGGCAGATGTCCTGGCCGGATGTCACGGTGGTCGATGCGTGCGTGCGGCGCGACGCCCGGGGCGGCAGCCCCACGGCCGTCACCGACGACGACCCGGCGGCGACGGACGCGGACCGGCGTGCGGTCGCTGCTGCGGCCGGCACCTCGCACGCGGCGTTCCTCGGCCCGGGGCGGACGCCGGACGGTGGCCGACCGGTCCGGTTCTTCACCGCCACCGCCGAACTGTCCGGCTGCGGCCACGGCACCGTTGCCGCGCAGGCCGTCCGGTTGAGCCGCACCGCGCTGGGCGAACTGAACGACCGCCAGCACACCGGCGGGCGCACGTTCGACACCGTCGCGATCCGCCGCCCCGCCGGCATCGAAGTGTGGTTCGACCAGGGCCTCGTCGCGCTGCGTCACCCGGCGCCGGACGAGCGCGCCGCGATCGTCGCCGCGCTCGGGCTCACCGCGGACGATCCGCATCCGACCGACGCGCCACGGATCGCCGCGCCCGGCGCCCCACGCATGCTGGTACCGGTCCGCGACCGGTCGGCGCTGCTCGGAGTCCGCCCACACCTCGGCAGGCTGGCAGCGGAGTGCCGCCGGTACGGGCTGCTCGGCTGCTTCGTGTACGTACCGCCGGTGGGCGACCGACCGGGCGCGGCGCGGATGTTCGCGCCGGCGATCGGTGTCGACGAGGACGTCGCCAACGCCAACAGCACCGGCTGCCTGGCCGCCCACCTGCTCGACACGACAGGGGCGCAGACGGTCGCGATCGAGGTGGAGCAGGGTGACACCCTCGGTCGACCGGCCAGCGTGCTCGCTTCGGCCCGACGCGGGCCGGCGGGCATCACGACCCGGGTCGGCGGGTTGGCGGTGGTCCGCGACGGACACTGAGGCGACGACTAGACGTTCCTCCTCTGCGGACCGCGCATGGGGCTGGGGCTGTCCGCTGCGGTCAGGCGTTGGCAGCCGGTGGCGGGCGTCACCGGGACGCGGTGCTGAGGGCGCGGGGTCTTCGTTTCGTGACGGAGCGGGAACCGAGGCCGGGCGCCGCCGCCTCAGCGCATCTCCTCCCACATGGTGCGGGTCATCTCGTACTCGACCTCGCCGAGGTGCGCGTCCGGTAGCGGCTCGTCGAACTGCGGGTGGTACGTGCGCACGTACCGCATGCCGATGGCCCGCATCACTCCTATGGATCCGGCGTTGGCGGCCATGGTCTGCGCGATCACACGGCTCTGCCCGATCGTGTCGAAGGCGTGCCGCAGAAGGGCGCGGGACGCTTCACCGGCCAGGCCCTGCCGCCAGTACCGGCGGACGAGCCGGTACCCCAGATCGCAGACGGTGGGATCGTCGGGCTGATCGGGACCATGCGCAGGCGGCAGCATCATGAGCCCGACGAACTCACCTTCCCGCCCTCCATCGGAGAGGTGGGCCGTCCAGAGGCCCAGCCCGTCCACCTTGCCTGCCATGGCCATCCGCCGCTGATGAGTTGCGACCACCTCGTCCCTGGTCGGCGTCCTCGCGTCGAGATAACGCAGCACCTCGAGGTCGGAGTCGAGGTGGACCTCCAGGTCGAGATGCCGATCGGCCAGCGGTACCAGCAGCAGGCGCTCGGTGCGCAAGATCGGTTGAGGCACGGGGCAACCGTTCCACGCCGGCTTCGGGGAAGCGATCGCTTTTCTCCCCGGTCCGTTAGCGCGGATTTTCGTTCCGACGCTCGTCAACCCCCGTCAGGGGGCGCGGGTGGGGTGAAGGAGCGGATGGCGCGGGTGGCTCGGGCGGCGATGGCGGCCAGGTGGTCGGCGAGTTCGGGCGGGTCCAGCAGGGTGTAGTCGAGGGGCAGCAGGGTCACGCGGTAGGCGAGGAAGCGCATCGAGTCCGAGCGGGTGTGCAGCAGGCAGGTGCGGTCGTCGGCGGGTTCCAGGACGCCCTGCCAGGCGGTGACGTGCTCGGCGGCCTGCTCGATGGGGGCGTGCAGGAGCAGCCGGGCGCGGATCGTCCCCGATCCGCCGGCCAGGGCGTCCATGGCCCAGGAGGCGGCGTCGGCGCCGCCGGGCAGGTCGCGTTCGGGGCCGCGCATGCCGGTGCGGTGCGGGTCGGTGATGCGGTCGGCGCGGAAGGTGCGCCAGGCGGCGCGGTCCTCGTCGTGGGCGACCAGGTACCAGCGGCGGCTCGCGGTGACCAGGCGGTGCGGCTGGGCCAGGCGGCGGGTGCTGCGGCCGTCGGCGGCGGTGTAGGTGAAGCGGGTCTTCTCGCGGGTGAGGCAGGCGGCGGCGAGCAGGGCCAGGACGGCGGGGTCGGCGGCGGGCGGGGCGCCGTCCTGCGGGGGGAGGGGCACGGCGGCCTCGGTGAGGGCGGCGACGCGGTGCCGCAGGCGGTGGGGCAGGACCTGCTCGAGCTTGGCCAGGGCGCGCAGCGAGGTGTCCTCGATGCCGGTGACGGCGCCCGCGGCGGCGGTCCGCAGGCCGATCGCGATGGCGGTCGCCTCGTCGTCGTCCAGCAGCAGCGGGGGCATCGCGGCGCCGGCGGTGAGCCGGTAGCCGCCGGTGCTGCCGTGGGTGGCGTGGACGGGGTAGCCGAGTTCGCGCAGGCGGTCGACGTCGCGGCGGATGGTGCGGGCGGTGACGCCGAGGCGCTCGGCCAGTTCGGTGCCCGACCATTCGCGGGGGGTCTGCAAGAGGGACAGCAGCTGGAGCAGCCGCCCGGAGGGATCGCGCATGTCCTCCATCCTGCCGCGCCTATAGGACGTTGGGTGACCTAATGGCCCTCTAGCGTCGGAGGCGTCGGGGCCGGACCGTCCGGTCCCCGGTGATCGGAGGCACGACATGCTGCGCGGATTCGCCACCATCAGCTACTGGGCGGACGACATGGAGGCGGCCAAGGACTGGTACGCCGAGCTGCTGGGGATCGCGCCGTACTTCCGGGTCGCGGGCCCGGACGGCGGCACCGCCTACTACGAGTTCCGGGTGGGCGACTACGAGCACGAGCTGGGGCTGGTCGACGCCCGGTTCCGTCCGGGAGGGCCGGCGGCGGGCCCGGGCGGGGCGGTCATGTACTGGCAGGTGGACGAGCTGGAGGCGGCGGTGGAGCGGCTGCTGGCGATGGGCGCGCGGGAGCACGAGAAGATCACCGAGCGGGGCGAGGGGACGGGGTTCGCGACCGCGTCGGTGGTCGACCCGTTCGGCAACGTCCTGGGCGTGATGTCCAACCCGCACTACCTGGAGGTGCTGGGCCGGGCGGCGCCGCGCTGACCCGCCCCGCCGGGCGGCCCGCCGGGGCGTCCGGCGGGCCGCGCGGGGTCAGGCGCCCTGGAGGTACTCGCGCAGGTGGCGGGCCGTGAGGGTGTCGGCGCCGGCGACCAGGTCGGCGGGCGTGCCGGTGAACACGACGCGTCCGCCGTCGTGGCCGGCGCCGGGGCCGAGGTCGATGATCCAGTCGGCGTGGGCCATGACGGCCTGGTGGTGCTCGATGACGATGACGGTGTTGCCGGCGTCGACGAGGCGGTCCAGCAGGGCCAGGAGCTGGTCGACGTCGGCGAGGTGCAGGCCGGTGGTGGGCTCGTCCAGGACGTAGGTGGCGGCCTTCTCGGCCATGTGGATGGCGAGCTTGAGGCGCTGGCGCTCCCCGCCGGACAGGGTGGTGAGGGGCTGCCCGAGCCCGAGGTAGCCGAGGCCGACGTCGGCGAGGCGGTCCAGGACGGCGCGGGCCTGCCCGGCGGTGAAGAACTCGCGGGCCTCGGCGACGCGCATGGCCAGGACCTGGCTGATGTCCTTGCCCCGCAGGGTGTAGGTGAGGACCTCGGCGGTGTAGCGGCGCCCCTCGCACTCCTCGCACACCGAGGCGACGCCGGCCATCATCGCCAGGTCGGTGTAGACCAGCCCGATGCCCTTGCAGGCGGGGCAGGCGCCTTCGGAGTTGGCGCTGAACAGGGCGGGCTTGACGCCGTTGGCCTTGGCGAACGCGGTGCGGACGTGGTCCAGCAGCCCGGTGTAGGTGGCGGGGTTGCTGCGGCGGGACCCGCGGATGGGGGACTGGTCGACCACGACGACGCCGTCGCGGCCGGGCAGGGACCCGTGGATGAGGGAGCTCTTGCCGGATCCGGCGACGCCGGTGACGACGGTGAGGACGCCGAGGGGGATCTCGGTGTCGACGTTCTTGAGGTTGTGCAGGTCCGCGCCCTTGACGGCCAGGTGCCCCGAGGGCTGGCGGACCTTGTCGCGCAGCCGGGCGCGGTGGTCCAGGTGGCGTCCGGTGAGGGTGTCGGAGGCGCGGAGCCCGGCCAGGTCGCCGGTGTAGCAGACGCGGCCGCCGTCGGCGCCGGCGCCGGGGCCGAGGTCGACGACGTGGTCGGCGATCGCGATGGTCTCGGGCTTGTGCTCGACGACCAGGACGGTGTTGCCCTTGTCGCGCAGGCGCAGCAGCAGGTCGTTCATGCGGGCGATGTCGTGGGGGTGCAGGCCCGCGGTGGGCTCGTCGAAGACGTAGGTGATGTCGCTGAGGCTGGAGCCGAGGTGGCGGACCATCTTGACGCGCTGGGCCTCGCCGCCGGACAGGGTGGTGGACTCGCGGTCCAGGCTGAGGTAGCCGAGGCCGATCTCGACCAGGGAGTCCAGGGTGCCCTGCAGGGTGGCCAGCACCGGCGCGACCGACGGCGCGCCGATCCCGCGGACGAAGTCGGCCAGGTCGCTGATCTGCATGGCGGCGCAGTCGGCGATGTTGAGCCCGTCGATGCGGCTGGCGAGGGCGGCGGGGTTGAGGCGGGTTCCGCCGCAGGCGGCGCACGCGCTGAAGGCGACGGCGCGCTCGACGAACGCGCGGATGTGGGGCTGCAGGGACTCGGTGTCCTTGTCCAGGTAGAGCCGCTTGACCTTGACCAGCAGGCCCTCGTAGGTGGTGTTGACGCCGCTGCTCTTGATCTTCGTGGGCGCCTTGTGGAGCAGGTCGTCCCACTGGGCTGGGGTGTAGTCGCGCAGCTTGGCGTCCGGGTCGAACAGCCCCGAGTCGGCGATCACCTTCCAGTACCAGGACCCGACGCCGAAGTTCGGGACGGTGATGGCGCCTTCGTTGAGGGACAGGTCGCGGTCGACGAGCCGGTCCAGGTCGACGCGGGAGGCGCGGCCGAGCCCCTCGCAGTCGGGGCACATGCCCTCGGCGTTGTTGAAGCTGAACGCCGAGGAGGTGCCGGCGTGCGGTTCGCCGAGCCGGCTGAAGACGATCCGCAGCATGGTGTGGGCGTCGGTGGCGGTCCCGACGGTGGAGCGGGAGTTGGCGCCCATCCGCTCCTGGTCGACGACGATCGCGGCGCTGAGGTTGCGCAGCGCGTCCACGTCGGGGCGGCCGACGCTCGGCATGAACCCCTGCACGAACGCGGTGTAGGTCTCGTTGATCAGCCGCCGCGACTCGGCGGCGATGGTGCCGAACACCAGGGACGACTTGCCCGACCCGGACACGCCGGTGAACACGGTCAGGCGGCGCTTGGGGATGTCGAGGCTGACGTCGGCGAGGTTGTTCTCCCGTGCGCCGCGGACCTCGATGACGTCGTGGGCGTCGGCGGCCCGGAGCGCGCCGGCGTGCGGCTCGGGCTGCGCGGTCGTCGGCTGGAGCGGCATGGGGGCTTCCTCACTCGCTTGATATCTTAGAGCGTAAAGAGATCCTGGATCCGGATCAGTTTATGGCATAAGGAGATGCACGTTGGTCGTCTTCGCCGGGCAGGGCGACCCGCGCCGCTCGATGGACCTGCTGTGGCGCGGCGCGGAGCCGTCCCGGAGGGGGCCGGGGCCGCGGCCGGGGCTGAGCGTGGAGGTGATCGTGGACGCCGCGATCGCCGTCGCCGACGCCGAGGGGATGGCGGCGCTGTCGATGCGCGCGGTCGGCGAGCGCCTGGGCCGCACGGCGATGGCCCTGTACACCTACGTGCCGGGCAAGGCCGAGCTGGTGGACCTGATGTACGACCGCGCGCTGGCCGGGCTGCCGGGCGGCTACGACGCCTCGGACGGCTGGCGGGCGGCGCTGGTGCGCTGGGCGGAGGACTCCTGGGAGTTCTACCTGCGGCACCCGTGGATGCTCCAGGTGTCGCAGGCGCGCCCGGTGCTCGGACCGAACGAGTACCGGGCGCTGGAGGCGCTGCTGGGCGTGCTGGCCCGCACCGGGCTGCCGGCGCGGCGGGTGCGGCGCGCGGTGTCGGCGCTGTCGAGCGTGGTGCGCGGCGCGGCGCAGACCCTCGCCGAGTCGCGGCAGGCGGTGCGCGACACGGGGGTGTCGGAGGAGCGGTGGTGGTACGGCCGCGCCGGGGCCCTGGAGGACCTGGCGCCCGGGTTCACCGAGCGCTTCCCGCTGGTGGCGTGGCTGGACGCCGAGGGCGGCCTCGCCGTGGACGAGGACGTCCCGTACCTGGAGCGGGCGGCGCGGGAGTCGTTCGAGGGCGGCCTGGCCCTGGTCCTGGACGGCATCGCCGCCGCCGTCGACGCCGAGGGGGGCGGCACTGCGGGGGGCGGCACTGCGGGGGGCGGCGCCGCGGGCGGGTGAGGCGGGTCAGCCGAAGATCGCGACGGGGTCGCCGGTGAGCCAGACGTTGTCGATGACGACGCGGCGCATCACCCAGCCGGGCCCGTCGCCGGCGCGGACCAGGTCGACGTCGTAGAGGTTCTTCAGCAGGGCGTGCACGGAGCGGTCGGCGACGAGCAGGTGCTGGGCCTCCACCAGCGCGGTCAGCCGGGCGGCGTCGCCGTCGAGCTCGACGCGGGGGTTGGTGACCTGGTGGGTGGTGGCGACGCGCCCCTCGAACATGCCGAGGATCGTGTCGACGATCGTGTCGCGCCCGGCCATCGGCGGCGGCTCGGCGCCCCACGCGGAGGCGGCCGGGCGGAAGTCCAGCACGGCGTCGGGGGCGAACGCGGAGGCGAACAGCGCGCGGTCCCTGAGGTCCTGGCCGAGCCCGAACCGGTACAGCGCGTCGGTGACCTCGAGGCGGTCGCGCAGGTCGGCGGCTCCGGCGTCGGCGGTCAGGGCGTGCGAACGGGTGACGTACACGGTTCCTCCCATGCGGGTCGGGTGGTGGTGGCGCGTCCAGCCTTCCGGCGGCCGCCGTGGCGATCAACGCCGCATCGTGCAACCATCGTGAAACCACACTTAACGATCGGGGGTGCGGCGGTGCTGGAGCGGCACGAGATCGAGGCGCTGCTGGTGCTGTCGGAGGAGCTGCACTTCGGCCGGACGGCCGAGCGGCTCGGGGTGTCCACGGCGCGGGTCAGCCAGACGATCCGGGGGCTGGAGCGCCGTGTCGGGACGCGGCTGTTCGACCGGACGTCCCGGCGGGTGGAGCCGACCCCGGCGGGCCGGCGGCTGGCCGGGGAGATCGGCCCGGCGTGGGAGCGGATCGGCGCCGCGGTGCGGCGGGCCGTCGAGGAGGGCCGCGGGGTCACCGGGACGCTGACGGCCGCGTTCACCGACGCCGCGGCGGGGCAGCTGCTGGCCGGCGCGGCCGAGCTGCTGCGCTCGCGCGAACCGGGCTGCCGGGTGGTGCTGCGGGAGGCGCGGCCGGGGCAGGCCGCGGCGTGGCTTCGCGACGGCGAGGCCGAGGTGTGCCTGGCGGAGTTCCCGCTGGAGGGCCCGGGCGTGGTGGCCGGGCCGGTGCTGCTGCGGGAGGCGCGGATGCTGGCCGTCCCGTCCGGGCACCCGTTCGCGCGGCGCGCCGCGGTGCCGCGGGCCGACCTGGCCCGGGCGGGCGTGCTGGACGCGCCGCCCGGCGCGACGACGGCGGAGCTGCTCACGCTCGTCGGCGCGGGCGAGGGGGTGCTGTGCGTGGGCGCCCACACCCGCCGCTACCACGCGCGGCCCGACGTCGCCTACGTGCCGCTCGACGGGGCGCCGCCGCTGGAGTGGGGGCTGGCGTGGCGCGCCGGCGCCGAGACGGCGCGGGTCCGCGCGTTCACCCGCGCGGCCCTGGACCTGCTCGACTCCGGCGGGGCATGACCCGGTGCGACGGACCCGGCGCGTCCGGTCTGGGCAGGGGCGACCGGACCGCGGGCCGGCGTCCGGCGCGGCGCGGGGTGTGAGGTGCGTCTCTCGTGAAGTCCGGAACGTCACATCGGGGCCCGCAGGGGGCCTCCTATAGGTATGGAGACCTTCGCGATTCAGCCGCGCGACACGACCTGCCACACCCTCCTGTACGCCTCCCACCACGCGTTCCGCCGGGATCTGGACCGGCTCGCGGCGGCCGCGGCGGCGGGCAAGGGACGGGCGGCCCACGTGCGCGCGGGCTGGGAGAACCTCAAGGAGCAGATCCGGCTGCACCAGGAGCTGCAGGACCGGTGGCTGTGGCCGCGGGTGGAGCGCGTGGTCGCCCGCCGGGCGGAGCGGGCGGTGCTGGAGGAGATGCGCGCCGACCACGCCCGCCTGGCCCCGCTGGTCGCCCGGGTCGACGCGGCGATGGGCGCGGCGGGGGAGGGCGGCGACCTGCGCGCCGCGGTGCGCGAGCTGCGCGAGGCGCTGGAGCGGCACCTGCGGCACGAGGAGACCAGCGCGCTGCCGCTGGCGGAGTCGGTGCTGGCCGAGGCGGAGTGGCAGGAGCTCGCCGCCGAGTCCCGGGGGCGCTGCGAGGCGGGCACGCCGATGTTCGTCCCGTGGGTGGTGGACGGGATCGGGCCGGTGGAGCGCAGCCGGTTCCTGACGTCGCTGCCCAAGCCGCTGCGGGAGCTGAACCGGGTGATGTGGGAGCCCCGCTACCGCAAGCGCCGCCTCTGGAGCATCTGACCCCGCCGCCGGGCCCCGGCCCAGGGGTTCGTGGGGCGGGTGTCAGAAGCGCGCGGTGAGCAGGGCCAGGACGGCGACGCCCGCGGTGAGCCAGGCGGCGTAGTCGCCGACGTCGCCCGAGTGCAGCGCGTGCAGGCGGCGCGTGGCGGCACCGGCGGCGCGTCCCGGGGCGGCGCGCGCGGCGGCCGGCGCGCGGGTCCGGGCGGTGCGGCGGACCCCGGCGGCGGCGACGGCCGCGGCGAGCAGCAGGGTGACGGCCGCCCCGGCGAGGCCGGGGGCGGTCCAGGGCTCGGCGGGCGGGCCGTGCGGGTGGGTGAGCCGGCCGTCCAGGACGAGCCCGGCGTAGGCGCCGCGGTCGGCGAACACCTCGGCGGCGCCGGCGACGGGACCGCCGGGCACCAGCCCGGTCAGCAGCCCGCCGGCCAGCAACGCGATGGCGGGGGCGAGCATGACCCAGGGGATGGAGCCGAGGGTGACGGGCGTCTCGGGCCCCTCGCGCTCGCTCTGGCCGGTGGGTTCGTCCTGTTCCGCGGAGCCGTCCCGGGCGTCGGGTTCGCCGGGGTCGCTGGGCAGCGGCCTGCCGCGCCACACCACGAGCCAGACCCGCAGGACGGCGCCGGCGGTGAGGGCGGAGGCGGCGATGGACAGGGGCGTGAACCACCACCAGCCGCGCTCCAGGGCGGCGTGCTCGGTGACCGAGTGCCCGGCGAACAGCCCGGACGGGGGCAGCCCGGCCAGGCACAGCGCGCCGACGAGGAAGGCGGCGCCGGTGACGCGCATGCCGCGTCCGCGGCCGCGCAGCTCGCGGGCGTCGACGCTCTGGTGCCGGTTCAGCAGCGCCCCGGCGGCCAGGAACAGCGCGCCCTTCACCCCGGCGTGCCCGGCCAGGTAGTAGGCGGTGCCCGCCAGCGCACCGGGGGTGCCGGCGGCGACGCCGACCAGCAGCAGCCCGGCGTGGCTGATGGTGGAGTAGGCCAGCAGCCGCTTGATGTGGTGCTGCAGGACGCACATGACGGCGCCCAGCAGCGCGGCCGCGGCGCCGAGGACGGCGACGGCGCGCAGCGGGACCAGGCCGGCGAACACCGCCCAGTAGGTCCGCGCGACCCCGTACACGCCGAGTTCGACCATGATTCCGGAGAACAGGACGCAGACGGGGGTGGGGGCGACGGCGTGGGCGTCGGCGAGCCAGAAGTGGAAGGGCACGGCGGCGGCCTTGACGAGGTAGCCGGTGCAGATGAGCACGAACGCGGCGGTGACCAGGGCGCCCGGGCGGCCGCGGTCGCCGCCGGCGGCGGCGAGGCTCTCTCCGATGGCGGCCAGGCCGAGCTGCCCGGTGCGGCCGTAGACCAGGGCGATGCCGGCGAGGGTGAGGTAGGCGCCGAGGGACTGGACGACGCCGAAGTTGAGGGCGCCGTGGACGGTGGAGGGCTCCTCCGAGCGGTAGCCGGTGAGCGCGAACGCCACGACGCTCATCAGCTCGAAGAACACGAACGCGTCGAACAGGTCGCCGGTGTAGACGAACGCGCACATGGAGGCCAGGAACAGCAGGATGAGCGCGTGGAAGATCGCCTGGATCTCGGTGAAGTACCGCCAGGAGAACGCCAGCGCGGCCAGGGTGAGGGCGGCGGCGGTGCAGGCGAGCGCGGCGGCGAGGGGGTCGGCGGCCAGGGGGATGCCGACGCCGGTGGTCGGGCCCCAGCCGCCGAGCCAGGTGACCTGCGGGTGGTGGGGGGCGCGGGCGAGGGTGAGCGCGGTCAGGGCGGTGACGGCGGCGGCGGTGGCCAGGGCGGCGGTGTCGACGGCCAGGCGCGGCAGCCACCGTCCGGTGGCGGCGAGCAGGGCCGCGACCAGGACGGGCAGCGCGACGGTGGCCTGGAGGATCACGTTTCGAGGGAGCGCAGGGCGCGGGGGTCCAGGGTGCCGCGCCGTTTGGCGACCTGGACGGCCAGGGCGAGCAGCAGGGCGGTGACGGTGGCGCCGACGACGATGTCGGTGAGGGTCATGGCCTGCACGACGGGGTCGGTGACGGGCCCGCCGGCGGGGGGCGGCGGGCGGTCGGAGAACACCGGGGCGGTGGCGCCGGACCGGTAGCCGACGGCCAGCAGCAGCACGTAGGTGCCGGACTGGGTGACCGACAGGCACACCACGGCGTGCACGAGGTCGCGGCTGGTGACGATGCCGTAGAGGCCGGCGAGGATGATCCACCCGGCGGTGAGGTAGGGCAGGGTGCTCACGAGGTCTCCCGCGGGTCGCCGGCCGCGCGGTGCTCGCGGACCAGGAGGGCCTGTTCGAAGAACTTGCCGAGCAGCAGGACCATGGCGCAGCCGACCTCGGTCCCGACGGCGGTGTTGAGGGCGGGGATCCGGTCGGCGGGCGGGGCTCCGGCGGCGGCCAGGGCCAGCAGGGCGAACGCGGCGGCGGCGACGGCCTCGGCGGACTCGAACACCGGGATGGGCCGCAGCCGCTGCAGGGCGGGGTAGTCGCCGGCCAGGTAGAGCAGGTGGACGGCGGTGCCGAGGATGACGCCGCCCTGGAACCCGCCGCCGGGGGACTGGGCGCCGTGCGCGACGATGTAGACGCCGATGAGCAGGGTGAAGGGCAGCAGGAGGGATCCGACGACGCGCAGCGCGTCGGAGACCTCGGCGGGCCCGTGCCGCACGGAGGCGCCGTCGCGCTCCTCCTCGGTGCGCACGACGCGCAGCAGCGCCACGGCGGCGACCGCGGCCGACAGCAGGATGAGCTCCTCGCCGAGGGTGTCGAAGGCGCGCTGGTCGAAGTTGACGGAGGAGACGGTGTTGGAGGTGCCCTGCCGCACGGCCTGGTGGACGGCGCGGTCGGCGTAGGGGTGCACGGGGCCGCCGAAGCCGGGCAGGCCGAGCGCGCCGGCGGTGAACAGGGCGGCGGTCCCGGCGGCTCCGGCGGCGAACAGGGGGACGCGGACGCGGGGCCTCACCGGCGCGCCTCCCGCCCGGCGCCGCCCGCGCCTTTTCCGCCGCTCTCGCCCTGTCCTTTGCCGCCCTGTCCTTTGCCGCCCTGTCCTTTGCCGCCCTGTCCTTTACCGTCCTTTCCGTCGCCGTCCTTTCCGGGTCCGGTGCCGCCGGTGGGCGGTTCGTCGCCGGTGTCGCGGTGGCGGCGGGTGGCGTGCAGGGCCAGCACCACCAGCAGCGGCACCAGGACGGTCCCGACGCCGATCTGGGACATCGCGACGTCGGGCGCCTGGAGGATGAGGAACAGCAGGCCGAGGACCATCCCGTAGCCCGACAGCACGATCGCCTGCCGGACGGTGTCGCGGGTCAGCACGACGGCGGTGGCCATGAGCGCGGCCAGGGCGAGGGCGGCGGCGATGAGGGCGTCGGCGAGCGGCCCGGACAGCGCGTCCAGCGCCACCGCGGCATGGGCCGCCACGGGCGGGGGCGGGGTCGCGGGTGTCACGGCGGGCTCACTCCGATCGGCCGGCGGCGCGCTCGACGGCCTGCCCGGCGGTGGCGACCGTGGCGGGGCCGGTCGCGGCGAGCAGGACGGCGATGACGGCGAGCTTGGCGACGTCGTGCCACGACGACCAGGGCCGCAGCGCCAGCCCCGCGATGAGCAGCGGCGCGGCCAGGACGGTCACGGGCGCGGCGGCGTGCAGGCGCGCGGCGGCCCCGCGGGTGAGGGGCAGCCGCAGCCCGGCGGCGACGGCGACGGCGGCTCCGGCCCAGGTCAGCACGTCGGCGAGCGGGTCGAGACTCATCGGGGGCCTCCTCTCACAGGGTCCGGCTCAGGAAGCGGGCGAACACCAGCGACCCGGCGAACGACAGCAGCGCCAGCACCAGGGCGACGTCGAGGTAGGCGGGCCGGCCGTAGGCGGCGGCCAGCAGCACCAGCGCGAGGGTCGTCAGCGGCCCGGTGGCGATCAGCCCGGCCAGGCGCCCGGCGGGCCGTCCGCGCAGCGTGGCCAGCAGCGCCGGCAGCAGCGCGCCGGCCATGACGGCCAGGGCGGGCACCGCGGTGCCGGCGACGTCGGCTTTCATGACGGTCCTCCCTCGCGCGGTCCCGCCTCGTCCGGCCCGTCGCCGCGCGGCGAGGCGGCCCCGGCGCCGCCGGGGTCGGGGTCGTCGACGAGCCCGGCGCGGCGCAGGCTCCGCTCGAACGGGGTCGGGCCGGCCAGGCGGTGCACCCGCAGCAGCCCGCGGTCGGGGTCGACGCCGCCGACGTAGCTGCCGGGGGAGGCCGACACCAGCAGGGTCGCGGCGCCGCGGGCGGCCGGGCCGGGCGCCACGGCCAGCGGCGTCCAGCGCCCGCCGGACGCGCCGCGCAGGGTGACGCGGGCGGTGTCGGAGACGACCTGGGCGGGCAGCCGCGCGAGGGGCGGCATTAGCAGGGCGGGCGTGACACGGCCGTCCGCAGGGCCGCGGGCGGCCCCGGACGGGCGGTCGGCGCCCGCGGAGAGCATGTCGCGGCGCGCGGCGACCGCGGCGGCGGCGCACGCGGCCGCCGCGAGCGCCCCGACGGCGATCTCGGTGGGGGGAAATGGTGGACACCAGCGCCAGGTACACCGCCAGCAGCGCCGTCCACCAGGCCAGCGGCTCGGCCGCGCGCCGGGCGGGGCCGGGGCGCGGCGGCGGGGCGGGCGCGCCCGCCGGCTCATCGGGTGGCATGGCCTACGCATACCCGGACCGGCGGTTCCAATCGCCGGAGCCCGGGGTCCGCGCCCCCGGGCGGCGCGTGCCCGCCGGGTGACCGGCATGTTTGCGGTGCCCCGGTGGGGTACGCCGCGTACAGGCCGAATGCCCGTTTCCGCGCCGGTGAGGTGCGGCGGGCGCCGCGCGCCGGCCGCACTCCGGCGCGCAAAGGAGATTCCCCCTGATGGAAGGACGGAAGATGGACACCCCCTCGGTTCCGGGCGACGGGTCCGGACCAGTGAGCAAGAACGCCAGCAGGGCGGCGGGCACGGCCGAGGCCGCCGCCACGGGAGCCAAGGGCACCGCCCAGGGCGCGAAGAACAGCGCGAAGAACGGCGCCAAGGGCACCGCGCAGGGCGCGAAGGACACCGCGCAGGGAGCGGCGAAGACCGCCGGGACGGGTGTCGCGCGGGCCGGCGGCCAGGTGGCGGCGCTGCCCGGCCGCGTGGCGGGGCTGGCCAAGCTCGTCACGCTCGGCCGGTTCCTGCGGGCGGTGCCGGTGGCCGGGGCCGCCGTCGCCGGGATCGTCGTGGGGCGCATCACCGCCCGCAAACGCTGACCGGCCGCCGGCCGGCCGGTAGGCCGCCCGAAGACGCGAAAGCCCCCGCGGAAGACCCTTCCGCGGGGGCTTTCGCGCGCCCCGGAGGGGACCCGGCCGTCGTTTCGGCGCCCTCCGCGGCCTTGACCAACCGATGACCGGAACCAAATTGTCCGTTTAGCGAGGCCGAGGCGGGTACACCGGGGTGCATGCTCAACCCCCTAACGGGTGACACCCGAGAAGGAGCGATCACATGACTGGGCCGGTCGCCCAGCAGACTTCGGGCAGCAATGTCGTGCAGCGCGGCGGCTCCGGCAGCGGCCTTGCCGACGTCGTCGACCTGATCCTGGAGAAGGGTCTGGTCATCGACTTGTATGCGCGGGTCTCGCTGGTCGGAATCGAGATCCTCACGATCGACGTCCGGATCGTCGTCGCCAGCGTCGACACCTATCTGCGGTTCGCCGAGGCGGTGAACCGCCTGGACATCGCCCACGACGGCACCTCGCAGGGCCTGCCGGAGTTCGTCGGCGGCATGCAGGAGTCGGGCGCCAAGAAGAAGACCCGCGGCGCGCTGGAAGGGGCGCAGGACCGGCTGAGGGAGACCTTCGGCGGCGACTCCGACGACTCCGAGGACAAGGAGCCCGCGCGGCGCCGTTCATCGCGCAAGAAGGAGGACGAGGAAGAATGAGCACGCCGCAAGCCCCTGGCGGCTCCGAGGCCGGGGACCGCATCCCGCAGTACGTGTACGGGGTGACCCGGTCGGGCGCGGCACTGCCGCCCGACCTGGCCGGGCTGGACGACCGGCCGGTGTCGCTGGTCGAGGACGGCGGCGTGTGCGCCGCGCTCGTCAGCGACCTGCCGGCCGACCGGCCGCTGGGCGAGCGCGCCGACCTGGTGGCGCACCAGCGGGTGCTGAACGCCCTGGTCGACGCCGGGACCGTGGTGCTGCCGTTCCGGTTCGGGGCGGCGCTGGCCGACCGCGGCGCGGTCGAGAAGGAGCTGCTGGCCGACAACTCCGAGCGCCTCGGGCAGGTCCTGGACCAGCTGGAGGGCCGCGTCGAGCTGCGCCTGAAGGCCACCTACGTCGAGGACGCCGTGCTCCGGGAGATCATGCAGAACGACCCGGAGGTCGCCGAGCTGTCGCAGCGCCTGCGGGAGGTGCCGGCCGACGCCGCCGACGCGGTCTACTACGACCGGGTCCGGCTCGGCGAGCTGATCGCGCAGGCGATGCAGCGGCTCCGCGAGAACGACGAGCAGGTCCTGCTGGACGGCGCCACCTCGGCGGCGGAGGCGTTCTCGCGCAAGACCCCGGCGCGGGAGGAGGACGTCCTGGACGCCTCGTTCCTGGTCCGCGCCGACCGCCGCGCCGCGTTCGAGGAGGCCGTGGAGAAGCTGGGGCAGACCCACGGCGACCGCATCCGGCTGCGGCTGATCGGGCCGCTGCCGCCCTACGACTTCGTTCCGGAGGCGTAAAGGACGATGGGATTCTTCACCGGTCTGGTCACGCTGCCGCTGGCGCCCGTGAAGGGCGTGATGTGGCTGGCCGAGACCCTGACCGAGCAGGCCGAGGCGCAGCTGTACGACCCGGGGCGGATCGCCGCGGAGATGCAGCAGGTCGCCGACGAGTCCGCGGCAGGCGAGATCACCGAGGAGGAGGCCGCCGCGCGCGAGGAAGAGCTGATCCGCCGCTTGAACGAGGGCCGCGCCCGCGGCTACCAGCCGGGCGGTTAGGGAGGCCGGTGATGTTGTCCGCGTCCAAGGCGGCCCGGATGGCGGTGGAGCACGTCACCGCGATGACCGGCCGCAGCGCCGAGAGCGTCGTGGGGATGGAGCGCACCGAGGAGGGCTGGCGCGTCACGGTGGAGGTCGTGGAGACGCACCGCATCCCCGACTCCGCCGACATCCTCGCGGTCTACGACACCGAGGTCGACGCGGAGGGTGAGCTGGTGAGCTACCGGCGCACCCGCCGCTATCCCCGCGGGCGCACGGAGAGGAACTGAGCGGCGGCCGGCCCGCGGCGGGGAGGGCCGCGCGAGGCGCGGCGGCCGCGGGCGGGAGCGGCCAGGACCCCGGTGGGGGCTCGTGCCGAGGGCCGAGCCCCCCACCGGCCCCGCGGGCGGTCCGCCCGGCCGGGACGGTCACTGCGGGTTGACGGCGGTGGCCTTGAAGAACGTGTAGTGGAACGTGCCGCCGGGGCCCGCGGCGCGGTGCAGGTCGGCCACCCCGCGGTCGAAGTCGGCCGGGGTGGCCAGCCCCGCCGCGACGGCCTCGTCGCGGACGGACTCGACCATCGCGGTGAAGGTGTCGCGGGTGAAGGCGCGCGCCAGGTCGGGCCGGGCCCCGTCGGCGTAGACGGTGCGGGGCACGACGCCGACCCGCGCGTACCCGGCCTCGGCCAGCAGCGGCCCCAGCCTGCGGCCGAGCAGGGCGTCGCCGCCCGCCGCGGCCTGCAGGACGACCTGGTGGGCGATCGCGGCGCGGGCATGGGCGCTGTCGGGATGGAAGAACGCCGACCCGTGGTCGCCCTCGATCGCGGTGAGGGTCCCGCCGGGCCGCAGCACCCGCCGCAGCCCGGACAGCGCCGCGCGCGGGTCGGGCAGGTGCTCCAGCACGAAGCACACGAACACGTGGTCGAACGCCGCGTCGGGGAACGGCAGGTCCCGCAGGTCGGCGCGCCGCCACTCCACCGCCGCCTCGGGGCAGGACGCGGCGACGCGGGCGCGGGCCTGGTCCAGGGAGGCGCCCGACAGGTCCACGGCGGTCAGGCGGACGCCGGGGGAGCGCGACACCAGGTGCACCGTCTGCGCGCCGACACCGCAGCCGGCCTCCAGCACCCGGCTGCCCGCCGGGTAGGAGGTCCCGTCGTGCAGCAGCGCCGCCAGGGCGTCGGCCTGGTCGCCGAGCCGCCGCGCCTCCCGCCCGGAGTACCCGTGCACATACCGGCCTGACCCGGTCGTCGTCGTGGTTTCCATGCGTCCACCGTGGCCGCACAATGGCCTGATGCACAGGTCCAAAGGCGGCGAACACGACCGGTCCATAACGCGGGGACCGGGGTCGGGGGGAGACGCGCGGGGATCGGACTCGGGGGGATCGGACTTCCTGCAGCTCGACACCGCCGACGCCCCGCCCGGCGGACTGGCGGACTGGCTCGCCGGGCGGCTGCGCGACGCCGTCGCCGACGGCCGCCTGCCCGTGGGGGCCCGCCTGCCCGCCACCCGCGTCCTGGCCGCCGAGCTGCGCGTCTCCCGCGGCGTGGTCACCGAGGCCTACCAGCGCCTCGCCGACGAGGGCCGTGTCGCCGGACGCGGCCGCGCCGGCACGGTCGTCGTCGCGGCCCCCCTCGCCGCCCGCCCCCCGACCGGGCCGGCGGGCACCCCCTCCGCCTCCGCGCCGCGGACGCCCGCGGGCACGCCCTTCCCGAGACGGCCGGGCCCCGACCTGTTCGACGTCCTGCGCGCCCTGCCCGCCCGCACCGACCTGTCACCCGGCCTGCCGGACCTGGCCGCGTTCCCCCGCGCCGCCTGGCACCGCGCCGAACGCACCGTCCTGCGCGACCTGCCCGCCGCCGCCCTCGGCTACGGCGACCCCCGCGGCGCCCCCGCGCTGCGCACCGCCGTCGCCGCCTGGCTCGCCCGCAACCGCGGCATCCGCGCCGACCCCGACGGCATCGTCATCGTGGCCGGCACCACCCAGGCCCTCGGCCTCGCCGCCCGCGTCCTGACCCGCGAGGGCATCGACCGCATCGCCGTCGAGGACCCCGGCTCCCTCGGCGTCCGCCAGCACCTGGCGCACTGGGGGACCGGCACCCCGCCCGTCCCCGTCGACACCGCCGGGATCCGCGTCGACCGCCTGCGCGCCACCGGCGCCCCCGCCGTCCTGCTCACCCCGGCCCACCAGTTCCCCACCGGCGCCGTCCTCGGCGCGGACCGCCGCCGCGACCTCATGCGCTGGGCCGCCGACGGCGGCCTGGTCATCGAGGACGACTACGACGCCGAGCACCGCTACGACCGGCCGCCCGTCCCCGCCCTGCGCTCCATGCTCACCGACCGCGTCTTCTACGTCGGCAGCGTCTCCAAACTCCTCGCGCCCGCGCTGCGGATCGGATGGCTCCTCCCGCCGCCCTCCCACCTGGACGCCGTCGTCGCCGAGAAACGCTTCGCCGACCTCGGCAACGCCGCGCTGCCGCAGCTCGTCCTCGCCGAACTCATGGACTCGGGGGAGATGGAGCGGACCCTGCGGCTGCTGCGGCGCCGCCACCGCCGCCGCCGCGACACCATGATCGAGGCCATCGCCGCGCACCTGCCCACCGCGGCCGTGCACGGCGCCGCCGCCGGACTGCACCTGACCATCACCTTCCCCGGCGAGCCCCCCGGCGCCCTCCACGACGCCGACCTCGCCGCGGCGGCACTGGAACTCGGCGTCAAGGCCCACCCGCTGTCATGGCACGCGCAACGGCCCCACCCGCCCGGCCTCGTCCTCGGATACGCGGCCGTCCCCGCCTCGGCCATCCCCGACGCCGTCGCCGCGCTCGCACGCGCCCTCCGCCGCACCAGAACCGACCCGGCCGAACCCCCGCCCCCGGCGCCCTGACCCCGCCGCCCTGACCCCGCCGCCCTGACCCCGCCGCCCTGACCCCGGCCGCCCGCGGGTCAGCACGCCACCGCGCGATCGGCGAGCAGCTCGGCCTCCCACAGGCCGCGGTAGGCACCCGGCACCGCCGCCAACTCCTCATGCCGGCCCCGCTGCACCACCCGGCCCCGGTCCAGCACCACCACCTCGTCGGCCGCGCCCAGCGCCGCCAGCCGATGCGTCACCAGCAGCAGCGTCCCGCCCCCGGGCGCCTCGAGCAGCTCCCGCACCACCGCGTCCGCCATCGCCGGGTCCAGCCCCTCGGCCGGCTCGTCCAGCACCAGCACCGGCGGGTCGGCCAGCAGCGCCCGCGCCAGCAGCAGCCGCTGCCGCTGCCCGCCCGACAGGCCCCGCCCACCCGCCCCCACCACGGTGTCCCAGCCGTCCGGCAGCGCCCGCACGACCTCGGCGAACCGCGCGCGCTCCGCCGCCGCCCACAACTCCGCCTCACCGGCGTCCGGCCGCGCCAGCAGCACGTTCGCCCGCACCGTCGCGCCGAACACGTGCGCGTCCTGAGCCAGCCCCCGCACCGCGCCCCGCACCTCGTCCGGCGCGTACCGGCCGAGCTCCCGCCCGCCCAGCACCACCGCACCCGACACCAGCGGCACCTCACCGGCCACCGCCGCCAGCAGGGTGCTCTTGCCCGCGCCGCTCGCCCCCACCACCGCGACCCGCCGCCCCCGCTCCACCCGCAGATCCACCCCGTCCAGCGCCACACCCTCCCCGTAGGCGACCCGCACGCCCAGCAGCTCCACCTCCAGCGGCCCCCGCGGCACCACCGCCGGACGCGCCGGGCACGGCGCCGGGGGAGCGGCCAGCACCGCCCCCACCCGCCGCACCGCCGGCAGCACCTCCCGCAACCGCTGCGCCGCACCCGCCAGCGGCAGCACCGACTCCACCGCCACCAGCGCCGTGAGCGCCAGCACCGCCGCGCCCACCTCGTCCACGCCCGCCCGCAGCCCCGCCCACGCCACCGCGGCGACCGCCACGCCCTGCACCGCGAAACCGGCCGCCGCCACCGCCGCCGACACCCGCACCGCCGACCGCTCCGCCCGCTCCAGCCGCCGCGCCGCATCCTCCGCCCGCTCCGCGAACCGGCCGGACGCACCGAACACCGCCAGATCCCGCGCACCCTCCAGCACGTCCAGCGCCCGCACCGCCAGCACCTCGCGCCCGGCCGCCATCCGCGCCGCCGCACGACCCCCCGCCACCGCCGCCGCCACCGGCACCAGCACGCCCGCCACCAGCAGACCCCCGGCCAGCACCACCGCCGCCGCCACATCCACCAGCGCGCACACCGCCACCCCCGCGGCCCCGCACACCACCGACGCCGCCGCCGGCAGCACGCACCGCAGCAGCAGGTCCTGGACGGCGTCCACATCCGACACCATCCGCGTCAGCGCCTCACCGTCCCGCACCCGCCGCGCCCCCGGCCGCGCCGCCGCCAACGCGTCGAACACCCGCCCCCGCAACTCCGCCAGCGCCCGCAGCGCCGCGTCATGCCCCGCGAGCCGCTCCACATACCGCAGCGACCCCTTCGCCAGCGCGAACCCCCGCACCGCCGCGATCGCCAACGACAATGCCGCCAGCTCCGGCCGCTGCGACGCCCGCGCGATCAGCCACGCCGCCGCCGCGATCAACCCCAGCCCGCACAGCTCCGCCGCCGCGCCCGCCGCACCCGCGGCCACCAGCCGCACCGCGTGCGGACGCACCGCGCCCCACACCCCCGACGCGCCCCTCACGCCGCCGCCTCCCCGGCACCCGCGCCCGACGCCCCGCAGACCCGGCCGCCCTCCAACCGCACCACCCGGTCCACCGCCCCCAGCAACGCCGGACGATGCGCCACCACCACCGCCGTCCGCCCCGCCAGCAACCGCACCGCCGCGTCCACCAGCACCCGCTCACTGTGCAGATCCAGCCGCGCCGTCGGCTCGTCCAGCAGCATCACCGGACCCCCCGACAAGTACGCCCGCGCGATCGCCAGCCGCTGCCGCTGCCCGGCCGACAACCCCGCACCGCCCTCACCCAGCACCGTCGCGAACCCCTCCGGCAGACCCCCCACGAAATCCACCGCCGCCGCCCGCGCCGCCTCCTCGACCCGCCCCATCCCGGCCCCCGGATCACCCAACCGGATGTTGTCGGCCACCGACGCCGCGAACAGATGCGGACGCTGCGGCACCCACCCCACACACGCCCGCCACGCCTCCACGTCCAACTCCGCCAGATCCACCCCGTCCACCAGCACCCGACCCGAGTCGGGGGACACCAGCCCGGCCAGCACCAGCAGCAGCGTCGACTTGCCCGCCCCCGACGGCCCCGTCACCGCCACCCGCTCACCCGGCCCCACCCGCAGCGACACCCGGTCCAGCGCCGCCCCGCCCGCCCCCGGATACCGGACGGTCACCTCCTCCAGCACGATCTCCGGCGCCCGCCCGCCCGGCACCGCCCCGCCACCGCGCCGCACACCCCCCGGCGCGTCCAGCACCGCGAACGCCTCCCGCGCCGCCGCGACCCCCTCCGCACTCGCGTGGAAACGCTGCCCCAGCGCCCGCAACGGCAGATACACCTCCGGCGTCAGCACCAGCACCAGCAGCCCCGTCGCCAGCGCCATCTCCCCGCCCAGCAGCCGCAACCCCACCGGCACCGCCACCAGCGCCACCGACAACGCGCACACCAGCTCCAGCACCAGCGACGACAGGAACGCCACCCGCAGCGCCCGCACGCTCGCCCGCCGATGCTCGCCCGCCAGCTCCCGCACCACCACCGACTGATGACCGGTCCGACCGAACGCCCGCAACGTCCCCAGCCCCGCCACCACGTCCCGGAAATGCCCGCCCAGCCGGTGCAGCAGCCCCCACTGCCGCCCCGTCAGCGCCGCCGTCCGCATCCCCACCAGCGCACCGAACACCGGCACCAGCGGAACCGTCACCGCCACCACCAGCGCCGACGCCCAGTCCGCCGCCGCCAGCCGCACCAGCACCACCACCGGCACCGCGCACGCCGCCACCAGCTGCGGCACATAACCGGTGAAGAACGGATCGACCGCGTCCAAGCCCCGGGTCAGCAACGTCACCCGCGCCCCCGCACCGTCCGCCGCCCGCCCCAGCAGCGCCGCCCGCAGACCGCGCTTCACCCGCCCCGCCGCCCCGCCCGCCACCAGCGCCGACGCCCACGCCAGCACCGCCCGCCCGGCCACCGCCCCCGCCAACCACGGCAGCGGCCCCGCGTCCAGACCCGCCACCGCCCGCACCAGCAACTCCGCCTGCACCACCAGCAGGACGCCCTGCCCCGCCGCCAGCACCCCCAGCAGCACCACCGCCCGCCGAGGAACCGACCGCAGCAGACGCCGCTCCACACCCTTCACCACGGCCGCCTCACAGGTACGAGGGCGACCGCACCCGCCCCCGGAACGTCCACCACACCAGCGCCTGCGACGCCACCAGCAGCGGCAGCACCACCGCCGTCACCACCGCCGTCATCGCCAGCCCCGCACCCTCGGCCACGACCTCCGACCACTCCACCTGCACCCCGGCCACCACCGGCGCCCCCGCCATCACCAGCGCCGACAACCCGTACCGCGACGGGACCCGCCCAGCCCGCTCCGCCAGCCCCGCCGGCAGCCGCCACCGCGCGAACCCCGCACCGTGCCAGGCGAACAGCACCGCAAGCGGCAACCCCAGCACGCTCCCCACACCCAGCCCGCCACCGGCCAGCACCGACCCCAGCACCGACCCCCACGCCAGCGCCAGCGCCCAACTCCCCGCCACGACCGCACCGTCCCACAGGCCGCGCCACGCCGCAGAATCCACCCGGCCCCGCAGCCACAACCCCATGTCCCGCACGACCCAGCCGACCAGCAGCACCGAGAACAGCGGATACAACTCCGCCACCAACCCGTGCTCCAGCCCCGGGAACGCACCCGCCACCAGACCCGCCGCCGCGACCAGCCACACCTCGTTGCCCAGGAACAACGGCGCGAACGACGCGATCACCAACCGCCGCTCCCGCTCGTCCCGCCCCAGCCACGGCAGCAGCATCCCCACCCCGACATCGGCACCCGCCAGCACCAGGTACCCGGCCGAGAACACCGCCAGCAACACCACCGCGAGAGAATCCATCACCAGGCTCCTGTCAGAACGTCGGGCTCATCGCCGGCGCGACCGGCTCGACCGGGGGAGAGGCACCCAGCCCCGCCCCCTCCGGCCCCCGCCGCGCGAACCGCGCCAGCAGCCACGCGTTCACCCCGAACAAACCCGCGAACAACACCGAGAACACCGCGAACGACACCGCGACCGACGCCGACCCCACGCCCGGCGACACCGCGTCCCGCGTCTTCAGCACCCCGTACACCATCCACGGCTGCCGCCCCACCTCGCGGAACACCCACCCCGCGATCATCGCCACATACGGCAGCGGCACCGCGGCGATCATCAGCACGTGGAACACCCGCCCCCGCACCAGCCACCGCCCGAACGGGAACTTCACCAACGCCACCACCGCGATCAGCAGCATCAGCATCCACATCGTCATCATCAGCGCCTCACCGACCCCCGACAGCACCGGCGGCCGGTAGTCGTCCGGACCGAACCGCGCCGTGAAGTCCGCCACCGCGGCCGCCGCCTTGCGACCGCCCAGCTTCGTCGGCTGCGCGTACCGGAACTGCGTCCCCCCGAACACCACCACCGGCATCACCGACACCAGCACCGTCAGCAGCCCGATCCGCATCGACCGGCGGAAGAACTCCACCTCCGCCGTCCGCCGCAGCAGATGGAACCCGCTCACCCCCGCCATGAAGAACCCCGCCGTCAGCAGCCCCCCGAACAGCACGTGGAAGAACGCCAGCACCGCCGTCGGGTTCGCCAGCAGCGCCCCCGCGTCGTCCAGGCGCGCCACACCGTCCACCATCACGTAGCCCACCGGACGCTGCAGCCACCCGTTCGCCACCAGCACGAAGTACGCCGACAGGTACGCCGTCAGCGTCACCACCCAGATCAGCGACAGGTGCACCCACCGGTTCAGCCGATCCCACCCGAAGATCCACAACCCCAGGAACGTCGACTCCACGAAGAACGCCACGATCGTCTCCAGCGCCAGCGGCGCCCCGAACACACTCCCCGTCACCCGCGACAGCCCCGACCAGTTCAACCCGAACTGGAACTCCATCACCAACCCGGTGACGATCCCCACCGCATAGTTGATGACGTACAGCTGCCCCCAGAAACGCACCATCCGCGCATGCACCGCACTGCCCGACACCGTCGCCCGCGTCTGCGTCAACGCCACCAGCGTCGCCAACCCCAGCGTCAGCGCCACGAACAGGAAATGCGTACCGGCCGTCAACGCGAACTGCAGCCGCGCCAGATCCAACGACCCCGCACCCATCAGCACCCCAAGAATCGATCCGCAACGACCCCACGATCCTCGGCCCGCACCCGCCCCCCGCGAATCCGGCGAGAGCGTTCAACCGCAATGCGCCTTTCGCGTACCGACCACCCGCCGCCTACGCCTCCGGATGTACACGGCCCCGCCGCGCCGCCAACCCCAGCACTACCGCCACCACCGCATACGGCACCGCGGCCGCACCCATCAGCACCCCCGCCCCGGCCCACCGCGACCCCAGCGCATACCCCGCGTACACCAGAACCGCCACCACCTCCGCCCCGAAACCCGCCACCGACGTCACCGTCGCCCGCGCCCCGTCACCCACCCGCTCCTGCAACCGCGCGTCCGCCGCCGCCATCGCCCACCGGAACACCCCGAACGCCGCCGCCACCAGCACCAGCCCACCCGGCCGGCCACCCCAGCACCCCACCGCCAGGCACACCGCACCCGCCCCCAGCACCGGCGCCAGCCACCGCACACCCCGCCCCGCCGACCAGCCGCCCACCGCGTCACCGACCGTCACCACCAGCACCAGCAACGGCACCGCCGACACCGCCACCCCCGTCGACGCCACCAGCAGCGGCACGTACTCATCCAGCGCCGTCACACCCTCCAGCACCACCACCAGCACCAGCGCCCGCCGCACCGCCGGCTCACCCCGCACCTGCGCCCACCCCTGACGCACCACCGACCCCAGCGACGGCTCCGCCCCCTCACCACCGCCCCCGGACTCCGGCAGGAACCACCCCGCCACCGCACACCCCACGCAAGCCGCCACACTCGCCGCACCCAGCGCCCGAAACCCCCACGCCGCCAGCACCGGCGACGCCACCGCCGACGCCGCGACCACGGCCAGCAGCGACACCGCCTCAGAACGCCCCATCAACCGCGCGTACGCGCCCGGCGCCCCCACCCGCTCCAGCTCCTCGTACACCAGCGCCTGCATCGTCCCCGAACGCAGAGCCGAACCGGCGCCCCACAACACGAACCCCGCCGCGAACACCGGATACGAAGGAAAGAACGCCCACAGACCGAAGCCCGCACCCGCGAGCAGGGGAGAGGCCACCAGCAGCAACCGCCGCGAGAACACGTCCGCCCACACACCGGACGGCAACTCCAGCGCGAACGTCGTGACCGACCAGATCACGAACAACGACGAAACGGCGGCGGGGGAGAGCCCGGCATCGGCGAACAGCACCGCGTACACCGGGTAAAGAAGAACGAAGTCCTCGAGGAACGCGTAGGCGTACAGCCTCCGCGCGAGCCCCGCCTCAGGTGAAGATCAATGTCGTCGGCGCATACCCGCACCCTAACCGCTCTCCTCATTCGGGAGGAGACCCTGATGACCACAATCTGAAGGCGCCCCGCCGTCCCGAGGCTCGGCCCCAACGCAGGGCGTCACGCCTGGGCCTTCTCCGCGGTGGAGCGCGTCGGCCGGGGCGCTGCGGACGCGCGAAGGCGTACGACCGCCAAGTGGTAGAGCAGCGCCAGGGTCGTGACACCGGCCGCCGGCAGTCCCAGCGCGGCGGGCGCCATGGCGAACCACTTCTGGACCAGCCCGCCCAAACCGCCGCCGAGGGCGATCCCGACATAGATGGCCGAGGAATTGAGGCCGAGCAGAACCGGTGCCGCGGCCGGACTGAGGGCGATGAGCCGGTGCTGCTGCGGCACCACGACGACGCCCAGCGCCGCGCCCCAGATCGCGGCCCATGCCAGAGTGGACACGAGCGTGGCGGTCGCCACCGAAGTGAGGCCAAGGGCGATGGCGGCGATGACGAGAGGCCCGGTCAGCACCCGCGCGGGATCGCACCGGTCGACCAGCCGCCCGGCGACGATGTTCCCGGCCAGGACGCCGACTCCCCAGGCCAGCAGGACGACGGAGAGCAGCGATTCGGAGCCGCCAGTGGCATCCTCCAGCGCCGGGCCGATGTAGGTGTAAAGGGTGTAGGCGCCGAGGAACACCAGCGTGGTGACCGCCAGCAGCGCGAGAACCCTGCCCTGCCTGAGCGGACGCAGCCGGTCGCCCAGCGTGGCGGCCGGAAGCCTCACCTCGGGCAGGCCGGCGGCGATTCCCAGAAGCGCGGCAAGGCCGATCCCGGCGACGGCCCACAGCGTGATGCGCCAGTCGGTACGGCCGATCAGCGTGCCGAGGGGGAGGCCCAACGCCGTCGCGAACGTGAGGCCTCCCAACACGAAGGCCAGGGCCCTGCCTCGGCGTTCCGGCGGCGCGACGGCCCCCGCGGTGCTGGAGGCGACGGAATTGATCATCCCGGCCCCGACCGCGGTGACGACGCGAGCGGCCATCACCGCCCCGTAGCCGGTCCCGAGGGCGGTGGCGGCGTTGCCGACCACGAACACGCCCAACGCGATCAGCAGCGCGGACCGCCTGGCCAGTCCACTGGTGAGCGCGCCCATGACGGGCGCCGACACGGCCATCACCAGGGCGAACACCGTCACCAGCTGCCCGGCGGCGGGAGTGGAGACCCGCAGGTCCGCGGCGATGGCCGGGAGCAGGCCGGCGATGACGTAGCTGTCGGTGCCGACGGCGAAGGTCGCCAGAGCCAGCGGGAGGAGTCGTTTCAACACCGGGCGACGCCGCCTTTCCAGAGGGATCCCAGGGAGTACCGAGCGAAACCCTAGGCAATACATGGATGGTTGTCCATGTATCAATGAGTTGGTAGCGTGCCGAGTACGCGGAACACAGGGGGCGGCGATGCGCGAGGTGTCACAGCCGGCGACCGAGGCCATCCGGCTGGTGGACGTTCTGCGAGCGCTGGCCGATCCGGTGCGGCTGGACCTCGTCCTGCGCCTCGACCGGATGGGCGAGGCCTTCTGCAACGCGATCGGCGCCGAGATCGACGTGCATCAGACGACGCTGTCGCACCACTACCGGGTGCTGCGCGAGGCCGGCGTGACATGGACGAAGGTGCAGGGCCGATCCCGGCTGGTAAGGCTGCGCCGAGAGGACCTCGACGCACTGTTCCCCGGCCTGCTCGACTCCGTGCTGAGCGCACACCGCCGAACACGCGAAACCGCACCCGCCGACACTGCCACGTCGCCGTAGCCGCCCCGGCACACCTCGACCACCAGACCGGCGCCCTCGCGCGCGCCGGTGTCGACACCGCGGCACGAACTCATCGTCGCCGATGCCTACGACGGCCTGGCCGCCACCCGCGCATCAGAAATCAACCGGGGGAGAGGCCCACCGGTTCGTCACTCTCCGTAACAGAGTTCGTTCGGCTCACGCGTCCGCGGGGGAGCGGCCGAAGAGCGCCAGCAGACGCGCCTGGTCGTCGGCGCCGTCCGGAACGGCGACCTCCGGCCCCAGCATGCCCGCCTCACGGCCACCCGGCGCCATCTGCTCCGCCGTCGCCAGCGCGGGACCGACCAGATCGGCATCGAAGACGACCGACTGCCCGGTGGCCTGGGCCAGATCCCAGGAGTGCACGAGCAGCTCCAGCGGATACCCCTCCAGCCAATCGCGCAGCGTCATCTCCAGCCCGAGAGCCAGCTGCACCGGCCGCGCCAGAGCCTCGGGGGAGAGCTCGGCCATCATCCGGGACCGCACCCGCCGCCAGGAGCCCAGCGGGTCCGCGCCGGCGACCTCGCGCCAGTCCGGATCGTCCTCGGGCAGCTCGCGCCCGGCGGCCCGCATCTCGACCACCAGCAACCCGGCCGTGACATGCCCGGCCACATCGACCGCGGCCCAGCCCTCGCACGGCGAGGGAGAAAGCCACCGATCCGCGGGCACTCCGGCCAGCACGCCCTCGAAGACGTCCAGCGCACGAACGAACCGGTCCGGCACCATGCACACCACTCCCGCCGATGACCCAGACAACCGACCGAGCCAAGCCTTCACGGCCCTCGCCCACAGATCAAGCCAGATCGATCACCCGCGACGCCCGAGCACCGAGAGAGGGCCCTCGCCGCGCTCTACTTAACATAATGTTCATTATCGACCATCCATCAGCGGGCCTGAGAGAGGGCGTACAGGACGGAATCCGCCGCCTTCATCCACGGTCGACGACGCGCCGCGCCTTGCGCAGACCATCGGCGCGCGGCAGCGAGCCGGGATCCAGCACCTGCACCGGGACGCGCTCGCGGATCGCGCCCCGCAGCGCCTCGGCGACCGCGTCGCCCAGCGCGGCGCGCGCCGGACCGTCGAGCCGTGCACGCGCCTCGACCTGCACCGTCAGCGTGTCCGCATCGCGCGACCGGACGAGACGGTACTCGTCACCGAGGTCGCGCATGCCGCGCACCACAGCCTCCACGGCCGAAGGAAAGATGTTGGCGCCGCGATACCAGATCATGTCGTCGGCCCGGCCCTGGATCGAGCCCACGATGCGCGTCCCCACCGATCCGCACGCGCACGCCGAACCGTCGGACAGCACCCCCAGATCACCGCTGCGGTACCGAAGAAGCGGCTGGGTGTCGCCGACCAGGTTGGTGTACGTCAACTCGCCCAGCTGACCGGGCGGGACCGGTTCGTCGCGATCCGGACGCAGGCATTCGACGAGCACGAAGTCATCCGACAAGTGCAGGTCGACGGAGTACGGGCAGTTGCCGCCCAACGGCATCAACTCGGTCATCCCGAGAGCGTCGACGAGGTTCCCCGCACCGAACCGCTCCAGCAACCGGCGGCTGGTCGCCTCGACCGCGCACCCCGGCTCCCCCCACGCGAAGACGGTCCGGACGCCGCACCGGCTCAGGTCGACCCCCGCGCCCTCGGCGACGTCGGCCAAATGCAGCAGGTAGGACGGGGACCCCGCGACGACCGCGGGCCGCAGTTCGGCGATCGCCTCCACCTTCTGCGGGTCCGGCCGCGTACCGGCCTGGAACACCAGGCCGCCGCGGCGCTGCACCGCGTCGGTGAGGACGGTCGCGCCCATCATGGCGTCCACCGGGGTCGTCAGCACGACGATCTCGCCCGGCCCGGTGAGCGGCGGCTGCCGGGCGACCCAGTCCAGGATCTGCCGCCAGTCCCTGCGGGAGAAGACCCGGCGCAGCGGCTTGCCGGCGGTTCCCGAGGTGGTGAACACCTTCAGCCACTGGGCGGGCGGCGTGCAGGTGTATCCGCCGAACGGCGGGTCGCGCTCCTGGTCGGCGAGCAGGTCGGCCTTGGTGCAGGTGGGCAGCCGGGCGACATCGCGCACGCCGGTGATGTCGTCCGGGCCGATGCCCGCCGCGTCCAGTCTGCGCCGCCAGAAGGGCGCGTTCCGGTGGACGTGGTGGAGCATGGCCCTCAGCCGCTCGCTCTGCAGATCCCGCAGTTCCGCGGGCGACAGCTTCAGCAGCGCGGGGTCGCTGACCGGATACTCGGGCAGTCCGGTCGCCTGGTCGGCGGTCATGGGCGTCTCACCCCCGGCGTCGTCCTCGCGTGGTCTAGGTCATATGGCCCCCTTGCCCGCCCCCGCCCGGGGCGAACCGGTCGGGGCGGGGTGCGGTCGTCCGTCAGAGGTCGATCCAGTAGCGGTCCTCGCCGCGGGCGCGGCCGTCGTGGACGCCGCCGTTGGCGAGGATGACCCGCCGGGACGGTTCGTTGTCGGCGGCGCATGTCAGCAGGACGCGTTCCAGGCCGAGCCGGCGGCTTTCGGCGAGGCCCGCCGCGAGCATCCGCGTGGCGTGGCCTTGGCGCCGCCACGGGAGGACGACGTGGTAGCCGATGTGTCCTCCGGCCTCGGCCAGTTCCGGCGTCAGCCGGTGCCGCAGGATGAGCGTGCCGATGTAGTGCTCGCCCGAGACGTACCAGAACGTCGTCGACGGGACGCCCCAGCGTTCCTGGACGCCGCGCCGGCGCGCCACGAAGGCCTCGAAGTCATGGTGGGCCTCGTCGAGCCAGTCCGCCGGGTCGCCGGTGGCGAGGTGGTCGGCCCTCTCCCCGGCCAGGAACGAGTCGCGCACCGCCGTGGTCGGCGGGGCGAGCCGCGGTGTCATGGTGAGGTCGTTCACCGGACCAGTGTGGTCGGTCGGCGCCTCCGGCGGTACGCCACTCCTCCGCGCGTGCTCTGACCCCTTTTATGACTAAATCAGACAGAATCCAGCTTCTGTCGGGTTTGAGATCTTTCGTCGGTCGGCTCCACGCGGTCATCGGCCCCTGAAGTCGGACGTCGTCATCGGCCACCGCGTCGGGCTCCGCTTCACTCTCCGAACGCGCGGCAGGCTGCGCGAGATCGTGTTCGTCAGGCAAGAGCGAGCGCGGCCGTAAGGAACGCCGATACCCGTTGCGCGATACGCGTGTCTCCGCCAGAACCGTATGACGGGCGTGGCGGGTCGCCCCTCCCCCGCGGATCTCGCCGTCGCCCGTCCGTGGTACCGCGACGACCGCGCGTGTAGGGCGGCCTATGCCGCCCTACACGCCCGCTTCGGCGGATGACTCGGTCCCCGCTGTGTGCGGCGTGTCCCCTGCCGGACGCCGGTGGGCTTCCGTGCTGCTCCGCCCGGTGGGGGCCGTTGGGAGGGACCCGGTCAGGGGATCTGGAAGTCGTTGGAGAGCGCGACGTCGAGTGACATGTCGAGCCGGCGATCCATGAAGCCGAAGGCGGTTTCGATCATCTCGACGGCGATGTCGCGCTGCTCGGGCGTGATCGGCCGGTCCATGAAGGACGGCGCCGCGACCCGCCGGCGTCCGGCCAGGTAGTCCAGGCGCAGCCCGGTGCTCCCCTCGGCCTTCTGCGCCAGGGGCGCGGTGCTGTCGAGCAGGATGTCGGAGGCCTCCGACATCGCGCTGACGAGCCACAGGTTCAGCATCGGGTCGCGGTGCCGGGTGGCGAACTCGGTCATCGCGACGCGGTTGTGGCGGTGCGCGTCCATCGTCCGGCTCAGGTAGTAGAACTCCAGGGTTTCGCTGGCGTTCCAGCCGAGCAACTCGTCGAGGTCGAGCTGCTTCCAGTCGTCGACGAAGAGCGCGTTGCGAGCGGTCAGCTCTTCGCCCCAGACGTTCACGGCGCGCTCCAGTTCGGAGGCCGGCTCGGGGTAGCCGACGGCGTAGCGGTGGAAATCGCGGTAACCCATGACGTCCATGGCCCACATCGGGACGAACCGCTGGAGGACCTGCGTCGCGGAGATCCGCGGGCCGTGGTGACCGAGCCATGTGTGGAACGGGTGCCTGACGCAGCGGGTCCGGCACTCCCGCAGGACCCGCAGCACCGGCGCCTGGGTGGGGTGGACCGGCGCGTCGGAGGCCGCGATGAGCCCTGCCGGTCCGGCCGCCCGGGCGGTGGCGGGGCGGGGCGGGGTGCCCGTCGCCGCGTGCTTCAGCGCGTATTCGTGGATCGCGTCGAGGATCTCCCGGAACACGTCGATCATGACGTCGACCAGTTCGTGGGCGCGCCGGCGGTGCTCCGGGTCCAGTGTGAGCGACTCGAAGACCTCTTCGGCGCCTTCTCCCTCGGCCTCGATGTGGTGCGCGCCGAAGTAGAGCATGGCGAGGCCTGTCCGGTCCGCCAGTCGCGCTGCGACTGCGGAGATGTGCTTGAAGAACAGTTCGCGCGCGCACAGCTCGCCGACCTCGGCGTGCGCGAATCGCAGCAGCGGGTCCCCGCGGTCGGCGGCGGCGATCGACTGGAAGTACATGCAGTGGCCGCGGATCACCTCGTTGGCATCTGCCTGGAAGAGCCACCACAGGGTGTCGGAGGCGTCCCATCCCAGCCTGCGGTCGAGCCCCAGCCGTTTCCAGTCTTCGAGGAACAGCCGTGAGTGGGTCTGGTCCTCGAAGGTGTGGACGTTGATGCCGCGTTCGAGGTCGTCGGCCGCATGGGGGTAGCGCAGGACCCATTTGTTGACGTCGCGGAAGCCCATCGCGACCGTTGCCACGCTCGGCAGGATCATCAGGCGTTCCTTCGGCGGCAACTCGTCGGAGGCCAGCCAGGTGAACAGCGGGTGGTCCTCCAGGGCCGCGACGCGCCGCTCGACGTACGCCAGGACGTCCTTCACGGTGTCACGCTCCTCGCGTTCGGGTGGACCGTGCCGTTCACGCGATGCCGAACTTGTTCGACAGAGCGACGTCGAGCGAGATCTCGAGCTGCTCGTCGGCGGCGTCGTAGACGGTCTCGATCATGTGGGCCGCCGCCTCGCGGGCGGCCGGTTCCAGAGGCCGGTCCTTGAAGTGGGCGGCGGGCGCCGCGGAGGGCGCCGGAGTCTGGTGGGCGATCTCGTGGCGGTCGCCGAGATAGTCCAGGCGGACGTCGGTGGTGGCCTCGGCCTCGTCCGCGAGCGCCTTGGTGCGGCGGAAGAAGGGCTCGCCGCTGGTCTCCAGCGCGTGCATGAGCCACAGTCGCAGCAGCGGGTCGTCGTTGCCGACGGCGAGCTCGGTGAACTTGACGATGTTGCGGCGGTGCACGTCGGTCTGTGGGTCCAGGTAGCAGAACTCGAGGGTGTCGCTGCCGTTCCATCCGAGGATCTCGTCGAGTCCGAGTTGTTTCCAGTCGTTGAGGAAGAGGGTGTTGTGGGTGGTGAGGTCGTCGACCCAGGAGTTGACCGCGCGGTGGAGGTCGCCCGACGGTTCGGCGTAGCGCATGGCGTACCTGTTGAGATCGCGGTACCCCATGATGTCCATGGTCCACATGGGGATGAAGCGCTGGAGGGCCTGGATTGCGGTGACCCGGTCGCCCCGGTTCTCCAGCCAGGAGTAGAAGGGGTGCGCCTCGCTTCGTTTCCGTCGTTCGGTCAGCAGTCTCTGGAGGGGTTCCTGGCTGTGGTGGACGGGGCCGTCGGCGGTGGGGCGCGGACCGGGTACGGCGCCGGCGCCGCTGTCGATCGGTGGTTGGGCGGGCGGGCGGGGCGGGTTGCCGGTGTCGATGTACTTCTGGGCGTAGATGAGCCACATGTCGAGTTGCTCGGAGAAGATGCGGTAGATCGTGTCGGCCAGTTCCAGGGCGCGTCGGCGTCGTGGTTCGTCGAGGTGCTGTTCCTGGAAGATCTCCTCGCAGTCCATGTGGCCTGTTTCGAGGGCCAGGTGGAAGGGCCCCATGTAGGGGAGCTCGGTTCCGGTCTGCTCGGTGAACCGGATCGCGATCTTGGAGGCGTGCTTGAAGAAGACCGCTCCGAGCGCCTCCATCATCTCCGACTGCGCGAAGCGCAGGAGCGGGTCCTTGTCGTCCGCGACGGCCATCGACAGGAAGTAGACGCCGTGGTCGCGGGCGATTTCGTTGACCTCGGCCTGGAACAGCCACCAGAGGGTGTCGCTGGCCTTCCAGCCCAGGCGCTCGTTCAGTCCGAGCCGTTTCCAGTCTTCGAGGAACAGCCGTGAGTGGGTCTGGTCCTCGAAGGTGTGGACGTTGATGCCGCGTTCGAGGTCGTCGGCCGCCTCCGGGTACCGGAACACCCACTTGTTCACGTCGCGGAAGCCCATGGAGAACGTCGCCATTGCCGGCATGATCAGCAGCGGATCCGGCACCCGGGTTTCATCGGAGTTCATCCAAGTGAACAGCGGGTGCCTGTCGAGGTCCTTCTGTCGTTTCGCCACCAACGCGAACACGTTCTCCACGAATACCCCTCTCTTTGTGCTGTGGAGGCCATCCCCCGGCCCCTGGCAATCGTTGACACAGCTCCGAAGAACGGCAACTTCGAGATTGCTCTCCTGCTGTGCACAGCACGATCGAAGATGCCGGTGATGTCGGCCGCGCCTAATATCCGGGGTCATACATGCGCGCCATGGGCATGCGTACCGGGGGAAAGAGAAGTACTCTTCCGGTCCGCTCCTTCGGATCCGGTTCGCGGTCTTATGCGGTGACCGTGTTTTTCGCGGCGCGGTGAGAGCACGGTGGCTGCTGAGGGCATTTCGCCTGGACGCCGAAGCGTCCGCCTGTTTCTCGCCGGGTTGTGCGGTCCGCTGCTGGGCCGCCCCGACCTGCGCATGAGTATATGTCGTGGAGGCTTCGGAGGGACGCTGCGCCGGGGCTTCTCGCGGTCGGCATCGGCCATGCGCCGGGCAGAGAGGGAATGGCATGTCGATTCATGAGTCCCCGGAATTTTGTGACCAGCCGGAACTGTTCGGCCCCGACTTCGTCCGCGATCCCTATCCGACGTATGCGTGGTTGCGTGAGCACAGCCCGGTCCACAGGTTCACGCTGCCGCAGGGCATGCCGGCCTGGTTGATCACCCGGTATGACGACGTCCGCGCGTGGTTGAACGATCCTCGGCTGGCCAAGGATCTGCGGCGGTTCCTCCCCCCGGAGGCGCTGCCGAGCCCGGCCATCCGGGACGTGCTCACCAACAACATGCTGCAGAGCGACCCGCCCGGGCACACCCGGCTGCGACGGCTCGCCGCGAAGGCGTTCACCGCCCACCGCGTCCAGGCCCTGCGGCCGCGCGTCGAGGAGATCACCGACGGGTTGCTGGACGAGATGGGCCCCGAGGGCGAGACGGATCTGATCGACACGCTGGGTCTGCTGCCGATCAGCATGATCTACGAGTTGCTGGGCGTGCCGAAGCGCGACTGGGAGTCGTTCCGGCGGTGGTCGGTTCTCGGTTCGGACGAGCAGTCGACCGGCAGCGTGGAGTTCGAGGCGGCCACCGAGGCGCTCAAGGGTTACACCCGGGAGTTGATCGCGGACAAGCGGGTGCGGCCGGGCGAGGACCTGCTCTCCGATCTCATCGTCGTCCGCGACGAGGGGGACGGGCTCTCCGACGACGAGTTGACCGCGATGGCGTTCCTGCTGCTCCTCGGCGGGCAGGAGACGACGATCAGCCTGATCGCCGCGGCCGTCTACCACCTGGTCCGGCATCCGGATCAGCTGGCTCTCCTGCGGGCCGAGCCGGAGCGGTTGCCGGCGGCGATCGAGGAGGTGCTGCGGTTCGACGGTCCCGCGATGAACGCGAGCATGCGGTTCGCCACGGAGGACATCGAGGTGCGTGGGGTGTCCATCCCCGCGGGCGGTGTGGTGTTCCTGGGGTTGGGGTCGGCCGGGCATGACCCGGACCGGGTGCCCGACGGCGAGCGTTTCGACATCCGCCGGACGGGCGTGAGGCATCTGGCGTTCGGGCACGGGATCCACACCTGTATCGGGTCGGCCCTGGCGAGGTTGGAGGGGGAGGTCGCGATCGGCCGTCTGCTCGACCGCTACGCCGAGTTGGAGCTCGCCGTCGACCCGGGCGAGCTGAGATGGCGGCCGGGCATGCACTTCCGCGGGCCGGCCGAGCTTCCCGTCCGCTACCGGTCCGAGCCCCGATGACGGCCGAGATCAGGGTGGCCTCCGGGCGTCCGCGTGACGGCCGCTTCGACGACGACATGGAGACCGTGCTCGGCTGGCTTCGCGACTACGTCGGCGCCCCGTCCGAGCACCTCGGCCGGCAGGGGCTGGTCTGCCCCTTCGTGCCCGCGGCTCTCAACGCCGAGGCGATCCGTTTCAGTTTCCACTACGGGGTCGACGCGTGCGACGTCGGCGGGCTTCGGCGTCTGGTCGTCGCCGAACTGCGCGATTTCGAGGCGGCGACCGAACGGCCGCGGCGGTCGGGCGTCTCGCTGCAGAGCCTGCTGGTGGTCCTCCCGGACGCCGCCGAGGAGGGCTGGCGGCGGATCGACGAGAGTTACGGCGCGCTCAAGGACTTGGCGGTCGACGCGGGTCTCATGATCGGCCAGTTCCATCCGGCCTGTGCCGAGCGGGCCGTGCACAATCCCGCCTTCCGGGTGTCCCGGTCGCCGATCGCGCTGTACGCCGTCCGGCATATGGCGCCGCACGACTCGCTGTTCCTGCGTGCCGAGCGGCGGTGGTTCGAGAAGTACCGGGCGCGGTTTCCTGCGCGGGCCCGCTCGGCGGCCGCGGACGGTCTGGTCCGGCCGCGGGCCCTGCCGGCGCGCTCGGACGGGTCGGTGGGGGGCAGGTGAGCGTGGCGGGTGAGACGCCGGGAGCGGTGCTGGTACGGCAGATGATCTTCGGGCAGTTGCTGTCCCGTGCCGTCTGCGCCGCGGCCGAACTCGGCCTGTCGGATCTGCTCGCAGGCGGTCCGCTGCCGGTGCGGGAGCTGGCCGACCGCGCCGGTGCCGACCCGCGCCGTTTGACGCAGCTCATGCGATGCCTGGCGGCGTTCGGGGTGTACTCGGCCGGCTCCGATGGTTCCTACGGGCTGACCGCGGTCGGTGCGGCGCTGCGCACCGGTGCCGCTGGTTCGGCGCTTCCGACGGCCCTGCTCGCCGCCGGTGAGGTCGGCACCGCATGGACGGGCATGCTCGGCACCGTTCGGACCGGCAGGACGGCGTTCGACGAGCTGTTCGGTGAGGGCTTCTTCGAGCGCCTTGGCCGCGACGGGCGGCTGCGCGGGCTTTTCGACCGCTCGCAGACCCACGATCAGGAACTGGAGATCGAGCAGCTGCTGTCGGCGGTCGACTTCTCCCGGTACCGCCGCATGGTGGACGTCGGGGGCGGCGACGGCGCGCTGCTGGCCCGGCTGCTGCAGGCCAACCCCCGCGCCGAGGGGGTCCTCCTGGACGGCGCGGGGACCGCGGCGAACGCTCGTGCGCGGATGCGGCGGGAGGGCCTGGCGGACCGGTGCACCGCGGTCACCGGCGACTTCTTCGAGGCCGTGCCCGCAGACGGCGACCTTTACGTGCTGCGCCAGATCCTGCACGACTGGGACGACGAGCGCTGTGTCGAGCTCCTGCGCGTCTGCCGGCGGGCGATGCCTCCGGGCGCCCGGCTCCTGATCGTCGAGCGCATCGTCGAGGAGGGGGCCACGGGGCAGGACGCGCGTTTCGCGGCGCTCATGGACCTCTACATGATGACCGTCGTGGGCGGTGTGGAGCGCACCGCCCGGGAGTTCGGCGACCTGCTGGCCAAGGCGGGTTTCGCCGTGGACGCCGTCCACCGCCTGCCCACGGCCGTCGCGGTGATCGATGCCCGTCCCGGTGCGGCGGCCGGCTGAGACCGGTCGGTCGCCCTGCGGGCGGTCGTCGCATGGAACTGCCGGGGCGGTGTCGCGGACGCCGTTCCGGCAGGGGCGCCGGCGGCGGGCGGCTCGGCACTCGGGGCAGGGGCCGGGTGCGGCCGGGCTCGACCGCGTGGGCGAGTTCGACGGCCGCCCGGCGGGCGGCGCCCTGCGCGACAGCACCAGGTGAATGGTCCACGGATCGTTCTCACGGGCTTCACCGGAGACGAACCGGTGCTGCGTTGAATGGAGAGAGCTTGAAGTCAAGCCTTGAAGAAAACCAGTTCGTCGGTTTGTATTGAGCGTGGAGACCGCCGAGGGACAATGGGAGGCGCGGTCAACTCCGCGTTTGCTCTGTCGCCTGGCACCATGTTTCGCAGCCATTTCGGCCGAGGTGGAGGAAAGATGGAGGGCAGCGCCGTTCCACGTTGTCCCCTTCCGGGAGCGCCGAAGCCGGGACTGGCGCCGCGGGCCGGGGGAAAGCGTCCAAGTCATCGCGATCCGGTCGCTGCTGCCGGCGGACTCCGCCCGGCTCGAAGGTGAGGACGGGGATTACGTTCTCCGGCTCGCCGAGGTGGAGACGCCGTTGCCGCCAATTCTGGCGCACCGCCAGGTAATCGCGAGGGCGTGTCCCTGCCGCAGGCTCCGGCGGTGCCCGAGGTCCCCGACCACCAGGCGTCTCTGCGGCCGCCCGACTCCCGCACCGCCAAAGTCTGGCGCACGGCGGCCGAATACGGCCTCGCGTGCGCCGACCGCCCGGAGGTCATGCGCCGGCTGATGAAGGATCCGTCCCTGAGCCACCCGGCGCACGGCCGTGAACTGCTGCGGATGCTGAACGCTCAGTTCGCGCGCGCGGGCGGGTGGACCGGGCTGGCCGACACCGTGCCGACCCGCTGCGCGGAGGCCCTCGCCGGCCTTGCCCGCGAGGCCGCGGCCGCCTGGGAGCGGTTCGCGGAGGCGCTCGACCACCGCTAAGCGGGCTTTTCCATTGCCGTTGCCGTTCCCTCGGGCATTTTCAGGTGAATCACGTCTAGTGTGCGCCAATAGCCTTGAAGAATAACGCAATGAATAACTTTCGCTACTCTTTGAAGTGGGTTTCGGTCACGGTTCTATTTTGGTGTGGCCATATCACGGACGTTATTGTCCAGGCCGTTAGCGTTGACCCCATCGGATCGTCCCTTTAGCGTTATCGCGACCGAGTCGAAGAGGCCGGCAGCGCTGGAACGAGTGATTCGCCGCGAGGGAATTCTGTTCGCCCAGGGTGAAGGGTTGCTCCGATGGAATTTGGTTCCGACCAGGCTGTAGAGCGCGTCGTCCGCGCCATGTACGAGAACTTCGGCGAGCAGCTCACCATGGACGACATGGCCCGAACCGCACTGTTCAGCAAGTTCCATTTCTCGCGGGTCTTCCGGCAGGTCACCGGCATCTCCCCGGGGCGCTTCCTGTCCGCGGTGCGGCTGCAGGAGGCCAAGCGCCTGCTGCTCTCGACCTCGCTGACCGTCGCGGAGATCAGCAACCGGGTCGGCTACACGAGCGTGGGCACCTTCAGCACGCGTTTCAAGAACAGCGTCGGGGTCCCGCCCACCCTCTACCGGCAGAGCGGCGGGTACCGGCCGCTCATCCCCGTCGACCCGCGCAGGGACGGCAGGGGCTCCCGCCCGGTGACGATCGAAGGGCGGGTCTCCCTGCCGAACGGGGACGACACCGGCCCGGTCTTCCTCGGCCTCTTCCCCGAAGCGATCCCGCAGGGAGCGCCGACCCGATGCTCGGTCCTGGAGGAGCCCGGCAGGTACGAACTCGCCAACGTTCCCCAGGGAACCTGGCACCTCCTGGTGTACTCGGCATCGCCGCACCACGACGTGGTGATCCCCTATCCCACGTTGACCGCTCCCGCCCCGTGGGTCGGGTCGCGGGGGCCGATCACCGTCGGCACGGACACGGACGTCGTCTCGGTCGACGTGGAGCTGCGACCGATGCGCGTCATCGACCCACCGCTGTTGATGGCCCTGTTCGACCCGCAAACGGCGAGGGTGGACGCGACCGGGAGCTGACGGCCCTCCCCCGGCGCGCAGCCCGCGCCGGGGCCCGGCGGTCCTGGAGTCAGGCACGGCGGCGATCAGCCGGGACAGCGCTTCGTCCGCCTCCGCGGACCAGCCGGCGCGACGGTCGGCCATCAGCCGGTCGACGACGCGGCGCAGCTCGGCACGGGCCCTGCGGAACCGGAGCTGCCGGGACAACGGCACCCACAGCGGATCGGCGACGACTCGTTCAAGGGGATGGGCACCGACTTTATGGTCTTCGGGGTCCTGGTCGCGTGGCGTGCCCCGGCTCGTGGGAGCCGGGGCACGCCGCCCTCGTGTCCGGCGCAGTGATCGTCAAGGGGGCACCGGGCGGCTCAGTCCCGCAATCGCGCATTCTCGAAGATGCTTCTCCGCTCCCGTGCTCGTACGTTCGGAGGGACCACTGGTCTGTCCACCGCTCCGACAGCGGCCACCTCAGCGACCTGAGAGGAATCAGCCATGGGAGGCAGTAGCGTGCAGACCGGCCGGCTCGCCACGCTCAACACCCGGGGCCACAAGGCCGCGGTCATGATCTTCATGGTGATCGTGGTGGCGCACTGGGGCGAGCATGTGGTGCAGGCGGTCCAGATATGGGTCCTGGGCTGGCCGGTGCCCAAAGCCCGAGGCATTCTGGGGATGCCGTTCCCGTGGTTGATCCAGTCAGAGTGGCTCCACTACGGGTACGCACTGGTGATGCTGGTCGGCCTCATCATCCTGCGTCCGGGATTCACCGGCCGCTCCCGGAACTGGTGGACGCTCGCGCTGGCGATCCAAGCCTGGCACCACGTCGAGCACCTGATCCTGCTGATCCAGGCCATCAGCGGCTCCAACCTGGGCGGTCGAGCGGCCCCGACCAGCATCATCCAGTTGCTCGTCCCCCGGGTCGAGCTCCACCTCTTCTACAACGCGGTCGTCACCGCCCCCATGATCGTGGCCCTGCTGCTTCACCGGCGTCCGCGTCCGGAAGAGCGCTCCGAAATGGTCTGCACCTGCGCGGCCGCACCCGAGCTGAGAGAGCGGCCGGTCGGCGTATGAGGCCGCGCCCGTCCGCTTTCGACGTCATGCTCTGCATCGCCGGCGTCTTACTCCTGGCCCTGGTGCTTCCCGGACTCCCCCAGGTGGTCCGGGCGGCGCAGGCCGACGTGGGCGTCCACGGGACGTTCGTCGCGCAGGACCGGAACTGCATCACCCATCCCGGACACACCGCCTGCACCTGGCGTGGCCGCTTCCGGTCCGACGACGGGACGATCGATCGGCACGACGTCTACCTCTACGGGAACGGTCCCGGGGTGCGCGCCGGTACCCCGGCGAGGGCCAGGGACATCGGCCGCGCGGGGCACGTCTACCTCATGGCGGGCAGCCGCGAATGGGTGTTCTCGGCACTCCTCGCCATCGGCGGGCTCGCCCTGCTCCGTAGGGGCGCCCGTCCGCTGTGGGCCGGCTTCCTGTCCCCCGCCGGCCGCCGCCGTCGACGAGCCGCCACCGGCCCCGGCGAACGCGTCCGTTCGCACGCCCGCGCGCCGGACGTCGGCGAGGGTTCGTCCGCTGACGCGCGTCCTGCCTCAGATGCCTGAAGAAAACGGTCCGCCAGGACGCGGTGCGGCCGCCACCGATGGCCCGGGTCGGGGAGTTGGTCAGGAGCGTTCCGCTGGGGCACCGCATCCGGCGGATCTGCCACCGGGCAGTCACGACCTGCCGGTGAGTTCGGCGAAGCGCAGGGCGTTGCGGACGGCGGCGCCGCCCGGGTCGTTGTTGAAGTAGACGTAGGCGTCCCCTTCCCCACCGAGCTCGTCCGCCCAGCGCTGGAGGGTCTCGTCGTCGTACTCCGGCCAGGGTTCGGCGGGGCCCTCGTGGAAGCGCATGTAGCGCCAGTCGGCCGTACGCCACAGCGGCGTCTGCGGCTCGCCGAGGCTGTCGGCCCAGCACAGGGCCGCGCTCTTGTCCTCCAGGACGTGGCGGGTCTCGTCGGTCCACCATGAGGGGTGGCGCGGTTCGACGGCGACGCGGACACCGTCCGGGAAGCGGCGCAGGCACTCGGCGAGGCGGTCGGTCTCGGCCTGCAGTGTGGGCGGGAGCTGGAGCAGGACGGGACCGAGCCTGTCCCCCAGTCCGCGGGCGGCGTTCATGAGGCGCGCGACGGGCTCCGCCGGGTCCTTGAGGCGTTTCATGTGGGTGAGGTAGCGGCTGGCCTTGACCGCCATGACGAAGCCGGGCGGCGTGTGGTCGCGCCACAGCTCGAACGTCTCGCGGGTGGGCAGGCGGTAGAAGGCGTTGTTGTTCTCGACGGTGGCGAAGGTGTCGGCGTAGTGCCGCAGCCAGTGCCGCTGCGCGAGGCCGGGCGGGTACAGGACGTCGCGCCAGTCGGTGTACTGCCATCCCGAAGTGCCGATGAGCACGGCCCCTCCCCCGTGTCCGGTGAACGCGTGTCCGGTGAACGCGTGTGCGGGGTCATACCCGCCGGCGGTGCGGTTCCAGGGCGCGGATGTAGTCGACGAGGCGGACGCCGATCTCGAAGGGGATGTCGGGGCCGGTGAGGTCGGCGTCGGGCCAGGTCTCGGAGATGCGGCGCCAGGTGTCGCGGCCGAGGAAGGCGCCGGTGCGGGGTTCGTCGCCGAGTTCGGCGCGCCATGCGGGTTCGGTGGTGAGGAGGCGGGTGAGGGCGTCCTGGTTGTCGGGTTCGTCGCGGTGTTCGGCGTGGAAGCCGATCTCGACGGCGTGGTCGCGGGCGCCGGGGGCGAGGGCGGCGGGGATGATCTGGGCCTCGTAGTGCTCGCGCTGGGGCGCGGGGTCGCCGAACCAGGCCTTGACGCCGTTGTGGCGTACCTGGACGTGGGGGTGGCCGAGGGCGGGCGGTGTGGAGCCTCGGACGATCTCGCCGACCTGGTCGAACAGTGCCCTCTCCCCCATGTTGTCGATCTTACGGGGTTGTGTCGGTGGCGGGCGGTAGCGTCCGGCGGGTGCGTCCTGCCGATGTTCAGCGTCTGTCCGTGGCCGAGTGTGTGGACCGCTATGCGGAGATGGTGCGTGCGAAGGCGTCGACGGGTGCGCTGGCGCCGTCGTCGGCCGAGGTGTACGTGCGGGACGTGGTGACGTTCGCGGTGCTGGCGGGTGAGGACCGGGTGCTGGACGATCTGACGGGCGAGGACGTCGATGAGGTTCTGCTCAGGTTCGCGCGCAAGCCTGATGAGCGGCGGCGCCGGGGGGCGCGGCCCGCTGGCGCCGGGGGTGCGCCGTCGCAGAGTGCGGCGTCGCAGGCGCGGTTCCGGCGTTCGGTGTCGGCGTTCTTCCGGCATGCGGTGGTGGCGGGGTGGGTGCAGCTGAATCCGATGCAGGCGGTGACGGTGCGGCCGAAGGAGCGGGGCGGGCTGCGGGCCGAGCGGCGTGCGTTGACGGTGGAGCAGGCTGAGGGGCTGCTGGGTGCGGCGCGGGGGTTGGCCGAGGCGCCGGGTGCGGGGTCGGGTGCGGGGTCGGGTGCGGGGTCGGGGGCGGTGCGGCGGCGTGCGGATCAGCGGACGGAGTTGCGCGACGGTCTGATCGTGCTGCTGCTGGCGGCGGTGGGGCCGCGGGTGTCGGAGTTGACGGCGGCGAATGTGGAGGACTTCTTCGTCAACGGGGGGACGCGGTATTGGCGGATCTTCGGGAAGGGCGGGCGGACGCGGGACGTGCCGCTCCCCCGTCCGGTGGCGGAGGTGCTGGACGCGTATCTGGCGGAGGGGCGGGTGGTGCTGGACCGGGGGCGGGAGCCGAAGGCGCTGCTGTTGTCGTGGCGGGGGCGGCGGTTGGCGCGGGGCGATGTGCAGGGAGTGATCGACCGGGTGCTGGAGCGGGTGGAGCCGGGGCGGCGGCGGAGTGTGACGCCGCATGGGCTGCGGCATACGACGGCGACGCATCTGCTGGCGGCGGCGACGGACATGGACGCGGTGCGGCGGGTGCTGGGGCATGCGGATCTGTCGACGCTGGGCCGGTACCGCGATGAGCTTCCGGGTGAGCTGGAGGCGGCGATGCGGGTGCATCCGCTGCTGGGTCCGGTGGAGGGCCGGCGGCGTGGTTGACGCGAGCGCGGGGCCGCGGTGAGGGGCGGCCGCGCAGGGGGCTGTGTTCCTGCGCGGCCGTGGGTCCGTGGGCCGGTCAGGTGGCGAGGTAGGCGGCGAGGTGTTCGCCGGTGAGGGTGGAGCGTTCGGCGGCGAGTCGCGCTGGGGTGCCTTCGAAGACGACGCGTCCGCCGTCGTGGCCGGCGCCGGGGCCGAGGTCGATGATCCAGTCGGCGTGGGCCATGACGGCCTGGTGGTGCTCGATGACGATGACGGACTTGCCGGCGTCGACGAGGCGGTCGAGGAGGGCGAGCAGGTGCTCGACGTCGGCGAGGTGGAGGCCGGCGGTGGGTTCGTCGAGGACGTAGACGCCGCCGTCCTCGGCCATGTGGGTGGCGAGTTTGAGGCGCTGGCGTTCGCCGCCGGACAGGGTGGTGAGGGGTTGGCCGAGGGTGAGGTAGCCGAGGCCGACGTCGGCGAGGCGGTGGAGGATGCGGTGGGCGGCGGGGGTGCGGGCGTCGCCTTCGGCGAAGAACTGCTCGGCGTGGTCGACGGGCATGGCGAGGACGTCGCTGATGTTCTTGCCGCCGAGGGTGTAGGTGAGGACGTCGGCCTGGAAGCGTTTGCCTTCGCATTCCTCGCAGGTGGTGGCGACGCCGGCCATCATGGCGAGGTCGGTGTAGATGACGCCCGCGCCGTTGCAGTTGGGGCATGCGCCTTCGGAGTTGGCGCTGAACAGTCCGGGTTTGACGCCGTTGGCCTTGGCGAAGGCCTTGCGGATGGGGTCGAGGAGTCCGGTGTAGGTGGCGGGGTTGCTGCGTCGTGAGCCGCGGATGGGGGTCTGGTCGATGGAGACGACGCCGGCGCCCTTGGGGATGGATTCGTGGATGAGGGAGCTCTTGCCGGAGCCGGCGACGCCGGTGACGGCGACGAGGATTCCGAGGGGGATGTCGACGTCGACGTCGCGGAGGTCGTGGGTGTCGGCGCCGCGGATCTCGAGTGTGCCGGTGGGGGTGCGGAGGGTGTCCTTGAGGGGGGTCTTGTCGTCGAAGTGGCGGCCGGTGATGGTGCCGCTGGTGCGCAGGCCGTCGACGGTGCCCTCGTAGCAGATGGTGCCGCCGGCGGTGCCGGCGCGGGGGCCGAGGTCGACGATGTGGTCGGCGATGGCGATGGTCTCGGGTTCGTGTTCGACGACGAGGACGGTGTTGCCCTTGTCGCGGAGGCGGAGCAGGAGGTCGTTCATGCGTTGGACGTCGTGGGGGTGCAGGCCCATGGTGGGTTCGTCGAAGACGTAGGTGACGTCGGTGAGCGAGGATCCGAGGTGGCGGATCATCTTGGTGCGCTGGGCCTCGCCGCCGGACAGGGTGCCGGAGGGGCGGTCGAGGGAGAGGTAGCCGAGGCCGATCTCGACGAAGGAGTCGAGGGTGTCGCCGAGGGCTTTGAGGAGGGGGGCGACGGAGGGGGCGTCGAGGTCGCGTACCCATGCGGCGAGGTCGCTGATCTGCATGGCGCAGGCGTCGGCGATGCTGATGCCGTCGATCTTCGATGAGCGGGCGGTGTCGCTGAGGCGGGTGCCGTCGCAGTGGGGGCAGGGGGTGGTGGTGACGGCGCGGTCCACGAAGGCGCGGATGTGGGGCTGCATGGAGGCGCGGTCCTTGCTGAGGAAGGACTTCTGGATCTTCGGGATGAGTCCTTCGTAGGTGACGTTGACGCCTTCGACCTTGATCCTGGTGGGCTCCTTGTAGAGGAGGGCGTTGAGTTCGGCGTCGGTGTACTTGCGGATGGGCTTGTCGGGGTCGAAGTAGCCGCAGCCGCGGAAGATGCGGCCGTACCAGCCGTCCATGGTGTAGCCGGGGATGGTGAGGGCGCCCTCGTTGAGGGAGAGGGTGTCGTCGTAGAGGGCGGTGAGGTCGAAGTCGTTGGCGGTGCCGGTGCCTTCGCAGTGGGGGCACATGCCGCCGGTGACGCTGAAGCTGCGTTGTTCCTTGACGGTCTTGCCGGCGCGTTCGGTGGTGACGGCGCCTGCTCCGCTGATGGAGGCGACGTTGAAGGAGAACGCCTGGGGTGAGCCGATGTGGGGCCGGCCGAGGCGGCTGAACAGGATGCGCAGCATGGCGTTGGCGTCGGTGGCGGTGCCGACGGTGGAGCGGGCGTCGCCGCCCATGCGCTGCTGGTCGACGATGATCGCGGTGGTGAGGCCTTCGAGGACGTCGACGTCGGGGCGGGCGAGGGTGGGCATGAAGCCCTGGACGAAGGCGCTGTAGGTCTCGTTGATCATGCGTTGGGACTCGGCGGCGATGGTGCCGAAGACCAGTGAGCTCTTGCCGGAGCCGGAGACGCCGGTGAACACGGTGAGGCGGCGTTTGGGGATCGCGACGTCGACGTCCTTGAGGTTGTTCACGCGTGCTCCGTGGACGCGGATCAGGTCGTGGACGTCGGCGGCGTGCGGCGCGGGCGGGGCGGTGTCCGTGCTCGTGGCCTTGCTCATCGTGTCTCCATGTGTCGGGCGCGGCAGTGGGCTCTGTCTACCCGATCGGCGGTGCGGGAGGGGGCGGGTGGACTGTGGTCACGCTAGGGGCGGCGGGGTGGTGGGCGCTTCTCGATTCCTGATCGGTCTGGTGACCTGCTTTTCCAGGCAGGAGGGGACGCCGGCGGCGGTGCCGGAGGAGGCGGGCGGAGGCGGGGTGTCGGCCGCTCGGCGGCGGTAGGCGCTGGGCGGCATGCCGACGAGTTCGGTAAAGCGGGTGCTGAAGGTGCCGAGTGAGGAGCAGCCGACGGCGAAGCAGACTTCGGTGACGGTGAGGTCGCCGCGGCGCAGGAGGGCCATGGCCCGTTCGATGCGGCGGGTCATGAGGTAGGAGTAGGGCGATTCGCCGTAGGCCTGGCGGAACTGGCGGCTGAGGTGGCCGGCGGACATGTTCACGCCGCGTGCGAGGGCCTCGACGTCGAGGGGGCGGGCGTACTCGCGGTCGATGCGGTCGCGGACGCGGCGCAGGCGTGCGAGGTCGCGCAGGTGGTGCGGTGCGGCGGGTGTGCTGGTCACATGTGTGATCGTGCCATGCCGGGGCGGGGTCGGCGAGTGGCGGCGTGTCGGCCGGGTTCGGGGAGTTGCGCCAGGTCGGGGGCGGTGCGGGGTCAGGTGGGGCCGAGGGTGCGGGCGAGGGTGTAGGCGGCGTGGAGGTCGGTGCCGCGGTAGTCGAGGGCGGCGATGTCGGCGAGGTGGTGGTCGGCGTTGACGGCGACGGTGTTGGCGAGGTGGCGGAACAGGGGCGCGTCGGACATGGAGTCGCCGTAGGCGGTGCACTGGTCGGTGGTGAGCCGGTGGCGGGCGAGGAGGCCGTCGGTGATGCGGACCTTGTCGTCGGGGGTGAGGATGCCGGCGGGGTCGAGGGTGCCGGTGAAGGGCATCGGGGGGAAGCGGGAGGCGACGACGTGGTCGAAGCCGTGGTCGAGGAGGTGGTGGGCGAAGAAGTCGGGCGACATGGTGATGACGGCGGAGTGCTCGCCGCGGGCGCGGATGTCGGCGCAGACGTCGGTGATGCCGGTGAGCCAGGTGGCGGCCTGGTAGGCGGTGGCGACGACGGCGGGGGTCAGGTGGCGCCACAGGCGGTGGATCTCGGTGGAGAAGCCGCGGGTGTCGAGGGTGCCGGCGGCGAAGCGGGCCTCGAGGTCGCGGAGCTCGGGCAGGGTGCCGAGGTGGCGGGCGATCTCGAGGTTGGCGGTGGTGCCGGCCAGCAGGGTGCCGTCCATGTCGAAGATGTGCAGGTGTCCCACAGGGTGTGAAGTGTGGTGGAGGCGGGGGCGGGAACGCGACCCGTTTTCCGCCGGGCCGGGCGGGGCCGGGTGGTGAGGCGTGGTCCTTCTGGGTGAGGCGGCGGTCGTGCCCGGATCTGAGGGCGCGGGCCCGGCCCCTGCCGAAAGTGGGGGGTGAACAGGGCCTTTCGCGGGATCCGCCGGGTGGTGGCGCTTCCTTAGCGTCGTGCCCATGGACGGATTGATGGGTGTGGTCGACACCGCGGTGACGTCGCCGTGGTTCTATCTGGCGCTGTTCGCGGTGGCGGCGCTCGACGGGTTCTTCCCCGTGGTGCCGAGCGAGAGCATGCTCATCACCGGAGGGGTGTACGCGGCGTCGGGGCGGCCGGAGCTGGCGCCGGTGGTGGCGGTGGCCGCGCTGGGTGCGTTCGCCGGCGACCACGTGTCGTACCTGGTGGGGCGCCGGGCGGGCGGGCGGCTGGTGCGGGGGGCGCGGCCGGGGACGCGGCGGCACGGGGCGTTCGGGTGGGCGCGGCGGACGATGGCCGAGCGGGGCGGGCTGATCCTGGTGGTGGCGCGGTACGTGCCGGGCGGGCGGACCGCGGTGACGGTGACGATGGGCGCGGTCGGGTTCCGGCTGCGGTCGTTCTCGCTGTTCGCGGCGGTGGCGGCGGTGTCATGGGGCCTGTACGGGGCACTGCTGGGGTATGCGGGCGGGGTGGCGTTCGAGGACGACCCGCTGAAGGGCGTGGCGGTCGGGCTCGGGCTGGCGCTGGGGGTGACGGCGGTGGTGGAGGGCGCGCGGTTCGCGCGGCGGCGCCGGCGCGGCGCCGCCCGACCCGCCGAAGCGGTCGAGGCCGCGGAGGCCGCCGAAGTCGCGACGGCCGAGGGGCCGGAGCGCGAACCGGCGCTACGAGTGGGGCCATTGCCCGGCGAGTGATCCCCCTAAGGTGAAAAGCTTGACCCTCCATGGCCGTGGAGTGAACATCAGCGGTCTTTTCGGTGTCTGACAGATGACGGGTCTGGCAGATGACGGGCACGGGCCGCTGCGAGCGTGAGGGAGAGCATGGGAGCGCCGGATTTCAGCGCGGATCTGTACCGGGAGATCACCGAGTTCGCGCAGGGCACGCCCTCGTGGGTGCATTCGGCGGCGGACGTGGGCACCGACGCTGGGCTGCTGCTGTTCGCGGTGCTGTTCGTCGCGGGCTGGGTGCGGGCCCGGGGCATGGACGCGCGGGCGATGGGGCTGGCGCTCGCGGCGCCGTTCGCGATGGTGTCGGCGTATCTGGTGAGCGAGGTGTCCAAGAGCTTCATCCAGGAGGAGCGGCCGTGCCGCGCGGTGGCGGGGGCGGTGCACATCGCGGCGTGCCCGGCGCAGGGCGACTGGTCGTTCCCGAGCAACCACGCGACGATCGCGGCGGCGTCGGCGGCGGCGATCGTGGTGGCGTGGCGGGCGACGGCGCCGCTGGTGCTGCCGCTGGCGGCGCTGATGGCGTTCTCGCGGGTGTTCGTGGGCGTGCACTACCCGCATGACGTCGCGGCGGGGTTCCTGGTGGGCGTCGTGGTGGCGCCGACGGCGGCGATGGTGCTGGTGCTGGCGCTGCGTCCGCTGGTGGAGGCGCTGCGGGACGTGGCGGTGGGCGCGGTGCTGCTGGGGGCCGGCCCGGCGGCGCCGCGGGGTCCGGGCCTCGGGGTGCCGCTCGGGACGCCGCGGCCCGCGGCCGCGGCGTCGCCGATGGTGGGCGCGGCCGCGCCGATGGACGACGCGTCGGTGACGATGCCGGACGTGATGGGCGGCGTGCCGCCCCGTCGGGGTCCCCTCCGCTAGCCGCTCGATCGGGGGCCGGGTTTTCACGGGCCGTCCCAGGTGGTGCTTCGGCGCCGTTCGGGGCGGCCCGTTCGCGTGCGCCGTCCGGGGTGCCGGGTTCCTGACGAAAGTCGGGGGCCGGCGGTGGCGTCCGCCCGGTGCGGGGCTCCTCCCCCGCTGCCTAGCGTCGCTCGGGACGGCTGGACGGGAGGACCTTGATGATCGTGTTGCGGGGCCTGACGAAGCGGTTCGGGGACAGGACGGCGGTGGACGGGCTGTCGCTGGAGGTGGCGGCGGGCAAGGTGACGGGGTTCCTGGGCCCCAACGGCGCCGGGAAGTCCACCACGATGCGGATGGTGGTGGGCCTGGACCGTCCGAGCGCGGGCGAGGCGCTGGTCGGGGGCCGCCGGTACGGGGAGATGCGGCATCCGCTGCGGGAGGTGGGCGCGCTGCTGGACGCGGGTGCGGTGCATCCGGGGCGGTCGGCGCGGGCGCATCTGCTGGCGATGGCGCGCAGCAACGGGATCGCGCGGGGCCGGGTGGAGGAGGTCCTGGCGATGGTGGGGCTGGAGGCGGTCGCGGGCCGGCGGGCGGGGACGTTCTCGCTGGGGATGCGGCAGCGGCTGGGGATCGCGGGCGCGCTGCTGGGCGATCCGGGGGTGCTGATGTTCGACGAGCCGGTCAACGGGCTCGATCCGGACGGGGTGCTGTGGGCGCGGCGGCTGATGCGGTCGCTGGCGGAGCAGGGCCGGACGGTGTTCGTGTCCTCGCATCTGATGAGCGAGATGCAGCTGACCGCGGACCGGCTGGCGGTGATCGGGAAGGGCCGGCTGCTGGCGGACGCGCCGATGGCCGAGGTGATCGCGGCGGGGTCGGGGAACGCGGTGCGGGTCCGCAGCCCCCGCGCGGGGGCGCTGGCGGAGCGGCTGGAGGCCGCGGGCGGGCGGGTGCGGCGCGTCGGCGAGGAGGAGCTGCGCGTGGCGGGGCTGGCCGTGGAGCGCGTCGGGCTGGTCGCGTTCGAGGCGGGGGCGCCGGTGCTGGAGCTGGGCGCGGTGCAGGCGTCCCTGGAGGAGGCGTACATGGAGTTGACGGGCGCGAGCGTGGAGTACGGCGCGGCGCCGGGGACGGGGGTCTGAGCGATGGCGGTCACGGGAGTGCGGGCGGGCGGCGGCGCCCGAGCGGCCGAGGGCGGCGGGTGGCGCGGCGCGGTCGCCGCGGAGTGGACGAAGCTGTGGTCGGTGCGGTCCACCTGGTGGGGGCTGGCGTCGGCGGTGGCGCTGATGGCGGTGATGGCGTTCACGCTGGCGACCTCGACGGTGTCCAACAACACCAACGCGCTGCCCGGCGACGACATGGGCGTGGTGTCGGTGAGCGGCGTGGCGGTCGGCGCGCTGGACATGGTCCAGTTCGTGGTGCTGGCCCTGGCGATCCTGGTGGTCACCGGTGAGTACGCGACGGGCAGCATCCGGGCGACGCTGCAGTGGGTGCCGCCGCGGGGCCGGATGCTGGGCGCCAAGGCGGCGGTGGTCGCGGCGGTGGCGTTCCCGCTCGGGGTCGTGCTGAACGCGGCCGGCACCGCGGTCGCCGATCCGGCCCTCGGGCGGTGGGGGCGGCTGCGGGCCGGGGAGTTCGCGGCCGACGCGCTGCAGTCCGGGGTGTACCTGGCGCTGGTGGCCGTGCTGGTGCTGGCGGTGGGGGCGATGCTGCGCAGCACGGCGGCGTCGCTGACGGCGGCGTTCCTGTTCCTGATGGTGGCGCCGATGCTGCTGGGCGCCGGGGACGAGGCGGGGTTCGCGCGGCGGGTGTCGGACTCGATGCCCAGCACCGCCGGCCGGTACTTCATGTCCGGGGACGGCCCGTATCCGCAGGCGGTGGGGCTGGCGATCCTGGCGGCGTGGACGGCGGCGGCGCTGTGCGGCGGGGTGGTGGTGCTGCGCCGCCGCGACGCCTGACCCGGCGCGGGGGGCGGGGTCAGGTGGGGTCGTCGGTGCCGTCGACGAGGCCGGCCTGGTGGGCGAGCACGGCGGCCTGCACGCGGTTGCGCAGGTCCAGGCGGGTGAGGATCGCGCTGACGTAGGCCTTGACGGTGCCTTCGACGACGTGGAGGCGCCCGGCGATCTCGGCGTTGGACAGGCCGGCGCCGAGCAGGGCCAGCACGTCGTGCTCGCGGGGGGTGAGCGCGGCGACGCGGCGGCGGGCGCGGGCGCGGGCGTCCAGGCGGCCGCCGCCGATCTGGGTGATGACGCGGTGGGCGACCTTCGGGGACAGGTAGGCGGCGCCGTCGGCGACGGCGCGGACCCCGGCGATCAGTTCGCGGGGGTCGCCGGACTTGAGCAGGAAGCCGCTGGCGCCGCCGGCCAGGGCGCGGGCGATGTACTCGTCCTCGCCGAAGGTGGTGAGGATGATGACGCCGGTGGCGGGGGCGAGGCGGCGCAGTTCGGCGGCGGCGGCCAGGCCGTCCAGGCGCGGCATGCGGATGTCCAGGAGGGTGACGGCGGGGCGGTGCCGCAGTGTGAGGTCGACGGCCTCGCGGCCGTCGGCGGCCTCGGCGACCACCTCGATGCCGGGGTCGGCGGTCAGGATCGCGCGCACGCCCGCGCGGATCATCGCCTCGTCGTCGGCGAGCAGGGCGCGGATCACTGGTCCTCCTGGCGGTCGCCGCGGCGGGCGCCGAGTTGCCGGGTGTCGTAGGTGTTCTTGGCGATGAGGCGGCCGCCGGCGAAGCAGAGCCGGTAGACGCGGCCGATGCCGAGCACGTTGGCGTCGGGCCGGTAGTAGCGGCAGCGGGCGCGGGCGGGTTCGGGGACGGCGGAGCGGACGGTGCCGGCGTCGGGGGTCTGCATGGGCGGCAGGGCCTGCTCGACGCGGTGCTGGGGGTCGCCGACGGCCAGCGCGCCGTAGTCGGCGGGCCGCAGGACGGAGTTGAGGGTGGCGAAGACGTGGTAGCCGGCCATGATCGCGCCGAGCAGCGCCATGAGGGCGGTGGGGGCGGCGATCGCGGTGATCAGGCCGCGGCGGACCTGGCGGCGCTCGCGGGCCAGGTGCCGGGCCGATTCCGAGGGCCACTCCCCCGCGGCCGCCTTCGGGGCGGGGCCTGGGGCGGGGGTGAGGCCGAGGGCGGTGCGCAGCGCGTCCCGCGCGGTCGGCGCCTTCCCGGCCGGGGCCGTCCGGGCGGCCGGTGCCGGGGCGGGCGGGGCGGCGGGCAGGTCGGCGGTGACGCGGAAGCCGCCGTCGGGGGTGGGCGCGGCGTGCAGGGTCCCGCCCAGCAGGCGGACGCGTTCGGTGAGGCCGGTCAGGCCGCGCCCGCCGGACGGCAGCAGCGGCGGCCCGCCGGGCGGGGGGTCGTTGGCGACCGTGACGGTGACTCCGCCGGGCTCGCCGCCGGGGTCGGCGAGGGCGACGGTGACGGCGGCGCCCGGGGCGTGCTTGGCGGCGTTGGTGATGGCCTCCTGCACGACGCGGTGCGCGGTGAGCGCGGCCATCGGCGCGAGCCCGGCGGGGGCGTCGCCGGTGAGGCGGACGGGGACGCCGGAGGCGCGGGCGCGGTCGACCAGGTCGGGGATGCTCTCGCGCGCGGGCCGCACCGGCGCGGCGTCCGGGCCCGCTCCCCCGGTGCCGGGCGCGGCGGGGGGTTCGGCGGTGTCGTCGCGGAGGAGGCCGATGATCTCACGGAGGTGGTCGGTGGCCTCGGCGGCGCCGGTGCGCAGTTCGGCGGCCGCGGCGCGGTGCCGGTCCCGCAGGCCGGGCGCAACCTCCAGCGCGCCGGCGCGCACGGCGATCAGGGCCAGTTCGTGGCCGAGGGAGTCGTGCATGTCCTGGGCGATGCGGGCGCGCTCGCGCAGGCGTTCGCGTTCGGCGACGATGCGCTGCTGGTGCTCCAGGCGCTCGGCGCGCTCCCACCCGGCGTGCAGAAGTTCCTGGTACTGGCGCCAGTAGCGGCCCACCAGCCAGGGCAGGACGCCGAGAAGGACGAGCCAGACGGTGAGGGGGAACCAGGCGGTGACGTCCATGCCGCGGAGCACCGACAGCAGCGCCCCGCCGACCAGGACGCCGGTGAAGGTCCACAGCAGCGGCTGCGCGCGGGCGCTGCGCAGGCCCGCCAGGTAGGACAGGACGGGCATGGCGAACACGAAGTTGCCGTGGACGAGGGTCAGCGCGATCACGGTGAGCACCGCCGGGGCGGGCCGGACCCGGGCGGCGGCGATCGCGGCGGCGAGCACGGCGAGCCCGGCCGCCTGCAGCCACCACGACGTCCGTGCGGGCTGCGGCGGGGAGGCCATGCCGGCCGCGACCGGCAGCGCCAGGACCGCGTACAGCAGGACGTCCTTGACCAGCGCCGCGCGGGACGGCCGCCGCACCAGCGCGCGCAGCCGGGCCGGCGCGGACGGCCCGGACGGCCCGGACGGCGCTGACGGGGCGGGCGCGGGGAGACCGGGGGCCGCGGAGTCGTTCACGGGACTCACGCTACTGGCCGGTGATCTGGGCCGTTACTGACGAAAGTCAGGGGCCGGGCCGCTCCCGCCCGGGCAGGGACGATCTTCGTTGGGGCGCGGGACGGGCCCGGGCTGAACTACGGTTGGCGCGTGACAGCGACCCCCCGGCGCCGCCGGCGCCCGCCGGACGCGCCGGTCCGGGGCGCGGCCGAGACCGCGCCACGGG
>NZ_JBEZFD010000032.1:0-98060 GCF_040649235.1 Spirillospora sp. NPDC049024 | reverse complement strand
ACACTTACTCAAAAAAAATATTCCCAACCACCCCGAAATACACAACAACTCCGGCTCCCCCCCGCACGTTCTTATGTGGGGGGGGGCCGGAACACGTGCACGTGTTCCGGCCCCGCGCCTGTGCCGGGCGGTCAGGCGGGCCGCGCGACGACCAGTTCCCTGGCGAACCATTCGATCGTGGTGCGCAGGCCTTCCTCGATGGAGATCCGCGGTGCCCACCCGAGCACCTCCTCGGCCAGCGCGGTGTCGGGGCGCCGGACGCGCGGGTCGTCCTGCGGGCGGTCGACGAACCGGACGCGGGACGTCGATCCCGTCAGGTCGATGACCAGCCGCGCCAGGTCGGCCATCGAGATCTCGTAGGGGCTGCCGATGTTGACCGGCCCGGGATGGTCGGAGAGGGCGAGCGCGACGATGCCCCGGACGGTGTCGTCCACGTGGCAGATCGAGCGCGTCTGCGAGCCGTCGCCGGTGACCGTGAGGTCCTCCCCGGTCAGCGCCTGGCGCAGGAACGTCGGGATCGCGCGGCCGTCGTCGGGCCGCATCCGGGGGCCGTAGCTGTTGAAGATCCGCACGATCGCGGCGTCGAGGCCGCGGGAGTGCCGGAACGCCGACGTCAGCGCCTCGCCGAACCGCTTCGCCTCGTCGTACACGCTGCGCGGGCCGACCGGGTTGACGTTGCCCCAGTACGACTCGGGCTGCGGGTGCACCAGCGGGTCCCCGTACACCTCGGACGTGGAGGCGAGGACGAAGCGCGCGCCCTTGGCCTCGGCGAGGTCCAGCGCGTTGCGGGTGCCCTGGCTGCCGACCTCCAGGGTCTGGATCGGGTACTTCAGGTAGTCGGCGGGGGACGCCGCGGACGCCAGGTGGAAGACGTAGCCGACGTCGCCGGGGACGTTCACCGGCTCGGTGAGGTCGCGTTTCAGGAAGCGGAAGTCCCGCCGCTCGGCGAGGTGCGCGATGTTGCGGGAGGTGCCGGTCAGCAGGTTGTCCAGGCACACCACCGAGATGCCCTCGGCGAGCAGCGCCTCGCACAGGTGGGAGCCGAGGAAGCCGGAGCCCCCGGTGACGACGGCGCGTGGATGTCTCATCTTGTCCCCCTCATCGGTTCGGGCGGGCGAGTGCCCTCCCGGCGGCCTCGACGGCCTGGTCGGCTGTGATCTCCAGCAGCCCGGGGCAGGGCTCGCGTCCGTGCGGGTCGCCGCGGCGCCCCGCCCAAAGGACGCGGTGCTCGGCGCGGTCGGGAGGCCCCCACCGGTCGGGCGGCGTCGGTCCGAACAGCAGCACCGACGGTGTGCGGTAGGCGGTCGCCAGGTGCGCGACCCCGGTGTCGCCGCAGACGACGAGCCGTGCCTGCGCGACGAGCGCGGCCAGCTCGGGCAGCGCGGTGCGGCCGGCCAGGTCGGCGGCGCGGCCGAGCCCGGCGAGCTCCACGACGCGGCCCGCGAGGCCGGCCTCGCCGGGCCCGCCGGTCACGACGACGCGCTCCCCGCCGTCCCGCAGGGCCGCCGCGACGGCCGCGAACCGCTCGGGCGGCCACCGGCGCGCCGGGAACGCCGCACCGGGATGGACGACGACGGCGCCCGGCGCGGGGGAGGCCGCCGCCGGCGCCGGCAGGCCGAGGTCGGCGGGGTCGGCGTCGAACCCGTAGGCCGCGACCAGCCGGCACCAGCGGGCCACCTCGTGCTCGCCGGGGTCCCAGGCGGGACCGCCGGAGTGCGGCGCGCCGGGGCAGGCGAACGCCAGCAGCCGCCCCGGTCCCAGGGCCGCGAGGAGCCGGTGGCTCTGCGGACCCCGTCCGTGCAGGTTGACCGCGACGTTCACGGGCCCCGCGGGCGGCAGCGGGGCCTCCAGTCCGTCCGCCGGAAGGACGTCGTCGACCGCGCCGGTCGCGCGGGCGAGCGGCGCGAGCACCGGCGGCGCGGCGAGCGTGATCCGCGCCTCGGGCATCCCGCGCCGCAGCGCCCGTAACGCCGGGACGGCGGTCAGCAGGTCGCCGAGGCCGAGCGCTCGCAGCACCAGGGCCCTGCGCGCCGCTCCGCCCGCCGGCGAGGCGGCCGTCACGGCCACGAGGGCTCTTCCGAGGGGCACACGACCAGCTCGCGGACCTCGCAGCCGGGCGGCTGGGCGAGCGCGAACGCGATGGCCGCGGCCACGTTCTCCGGCCGGTTCAGCTTCGCGTCCGGGCCGGGCTTGTACTGGTCGGCGCGGTCGTCGAAGAACGCGGTGTCCATGCCGCCCGGCACCACCATGGTGACGGCGACCTTCCCGGCCGTCTCGGCGGCGAGCGCCCGGGTGAAGCCGACGACGCCGAACTTCGACGCGCAGTACGCGGTCGCGTCGCTCACGGCGCGGAACCCCAGGGTGGAGGCGACGGTGACGACCCGCCCGTGCGGCTCGTTCTCCAGGTACGGCAGCGCGGCGCGCACGACGGCGGCGGTGCCGAGCAGGTTCACCTGGACGACCCGCTCCCAGTCCTCGGCGGGGACCTCGCACAGCGCGCCGCAGGCGTCGATGCCGGCGGCGGTGACGACGGCGTTGAGCCCGCCGGCGGCGCGCGCGAGGCCGTGCACGGCGCGCTCGGCGCAGCGGCGGTCGGCGAGGTCGGCCTGCATGTGCTCGAAGTCCTGCTTCGGGGGGTGCCGGTCGAGGATGAGGGGGCGACCGCCGTCGTCGGCGACCTTCCGCGCGACGGCCGCGCCGAGTCCGGAGGCGCCGCCGGTGATGAGGACGTTCATGACGCGTTTCCCTTCGTGGTCGACAGCAGGCGGGTGGTGGAGCGCCCTTCCAGGAGAGGCAGCAGGACCACCTCGCCGTCGTGGGCCCGGACCGTCTCGGCCTCGGGCAGGGCGGTCCCGGCGTAGTCGGCGCCCTTGACCCACACGTCGGGGCGCAGCCGCTCCAGGAGCGGCGCCGGGGTGTCGTCGTCGAACACCAGCGCGGCGTCGACGTCGCTGAGCGCCTCCAGGACCCGGACGCGGTCGGCGGCGGGCGTCACCGGGCGGGAGGGCCCCTTGCGGCGCCGGACCGACGCGTCGGAGTTGACGCAGACGATCAGGCAGTCGCCGAGCCGCCGCGCCTGCTGGAGCAGGCTGACGTGGCCGGCGTGCAGCAGGTCGAAGCAGCCGCCGGTCGCCACGACCGTGCCGCCCGCCCGCCGGGTCCGCTCGACGACGTCCCAGGCGTCCTCGCCGCGCTCGGGGACGAGCCGGGCCGAGCCGGTCTCGGCGAGCTGCGCCGCGACCGCCGCCGCGGCGCCCGCGCGGACGAACTCCGAGGCGCGGTCGACGCCCTGGGTGACGGCCGCGGGCAGGTCCGCGCCGTCGGCGAGCGCGCCGACGACCCCGGCGGCGAAGCTGTCGCCCGCGCCGCACGAGTCGCCGCGGGCGGGCCGGGCGGGGGCGAGGAACGGCGCCTCGGACCCGTCGCACAGCAGCGCGCCCTCGGCGCCGAGCGTGACCGCGACGCCCTCGATGCCCCAGGACCGGCCGAGGTGCCGGCCGCGCCGCCCGGCGGCCGACAGGCCGAACCCGGTGATGTCGGCGCCGTCGGCCGCGGCGAGCCGGGCGGCCTCCTCCTCGTTCGGGGTGAGCAGCCGGACGCCGGGCACCGGCGGCTCGCCGCGCGGGTGCGGGTCCCACACGACGGGCACGCTCGGGGGCAGCCCGCCGAGCAGGGAGCGGACCGCGCTGTGCCGGGAGACGCCGCGGCCGTAGTCGGAGACGAGCACGGCGCCCGCCCCGGCGATCGCCCCGGTGACGCGGGGGCCGACGGGCCCGTCGAGGGCCTGCCCGTCTCCGGCGTCCAGGCGCGCCACCGACTGGCCGCCGGACCGGATGCGCAGCTTGCAGGGGGTCCCGCCGTGCAGGTGGAGCGCCGCAACCTCCACGTGCCGTTCCAGCATCGCGCGCAGCCGCCGGCCCGGGTCGTCGTCGGCGAGCGCGGTGACGAGCACCACCTCGCGGCCGCCCGCCGCGGCGAGCAGCGCCGCGAGGCCCGCGCCGCCGGGGCGGGGCCGCTCCTCGGCCTGCTCGACGACGGGGACGGGCGCGTCCGGGCAGAGCCGGCTGCTGCTGCCGACGACGTCGATGTCGAGCAGGACGTCGCCCACCACGACCAGTGGCGCCGTCATGGCACCTCCTTCCGGGGGGCCGGCCGCCCGCGCCGGCCGGCGCGGGCGGCGCTCCTTGCGCCGCCGCGCGGGCTCCGCTCAGGCATGCCGTACCCCCAGCGCGTCGTCGACCGCCCCGCACAGCAGGTGGATCGCGGCGAGGTGGATCTCCTGGACGGTCGAGGTCGAGGCGGCCCGCACGGTGATCGCGTCGTCGCACGCGGCGGCCAGCGGGTTCGGGCCGGGCCCGGTGACCGCCCAGGCCGCGAGCCCGAGCGTCCGGGCCCGGCGTGCGGCCGCGACCACGTTGGGGCTGCGCCCGCTGGTCGACAGGCACACCAGCACGTCCCCGGGGCGGCCGTGCGCCTGCACCTGCCGCTCGAACACGGTGGCCGGGCCGTAGTCGTTGCCGATCGCCGTGAACGAGGAGGTGTCGCCGTGCAGCGGGATCGCCGACAGCGGCCGCCGCTCGTCCTCGAACCGGCCGACGAGCTCGGCCGTCAGATGCTGCGCCTCCGCCGCGCTGCCGCCGTTGCCGCAGGCGAGCAGTCGGCCGCCGGCGCGCAGGACGCCGGCCAGGCGGCGGCCCCACGCCTCGACGGTGGGGACCTGCTCGCGGAACCGCAGCGCGGCCTCGGCGAGCTCCTCGAGCCGCTGGTCGTGGACGGTGGACGTGCGGGTCCCGAGGCCGGGTTGCGCGGTCATCAGGCGGCCACCTCGCTCAGCGCGGCGGCGTGCCGGTAGACCCCGGCGGTGTCGGCGGCGACCCGGGCCCACGAGTAGTGCTCGCGCGCCCGTTCGCCCCCCGCGCGCCCCATCGCGGCCCGCTTCGCCGGATCGTCCAGCAGCCGCCGGATCGCGTCGGCTGCCCTCTCCGGGGCGCGTGGCGGGACGACCGCGCCGGTGACGCCGTCCACGACGGTGTCGAGGTGCCCGCCGACGGCGGTCGCCACCACCGGGACGCCGCAGGCCATGGCCTCCAGCGGCACCATGCCGAACGGCTCGTACCAGGGCAGGGTGACGACGAGGCTCGCCGAGCGCAGCAGCGGCGGGACCTCCTCGCGGCCGAGCCTGCCGAGGAACTCCACCCGCCCGGCGACGCCGGCGTCCGCCGCCACCCGGCGCAGCCTGCGCACCTCGGGGTCGGCGCCGAGGCCGTCGCGCGGCGGCCCGCCCGCGACCAGCAGCTCGGCGTCCGGCAGCTGCGCCAGCGCGCGGATGGCGGTGTCGACGCCCTTGCGCTCGACGAGCCGGGACAGCACGACGAGCCGGTGCCGCGCGCCCCCGGCGCCGGCCGGGCCGTCGGGGGAGAACAGGTCGAGGTCGACCCCGCACGGCACCACGCGGACGCGGTCCCGGGGGACGCCCATCGCCGTCAGCTCGGCGGTCTCGTCCGAGCAGGTGGCGACGACGGCGTCGGCCGCGCGCCCGATCGCGCGCTCCAGCCGGACGCGGGAGGCGGGGCTGGTGTCGGCGTCGCCCTGGTGGCGCCGCTTGACGGTGCCGAGCGCGTGGTAGGTCTGCACGACCGGGACGCGCGCGGCCCCCGCCGGCCGGGCGGCCTGGACGGCCGCGAGGCCGCTCATCCAGAAGTGGGCGTGCGCGACGTCGGGCGGGTCGTCGGCCCAGCGCCGCTCCAGGTACCTCCCGAAGTCGTGCATCCACGGCAGCAGGTCGTCCTTGGCGACGTGCTCGGCCGGGCCCGCCGGGACGTGCTCCACGGTCACGCCGGGCGCGAACCGGACCCGCTCGGGCAGGGCGGCCGCGTCCCGGCGCGTGTAGACGGTGACGCGGTGCCCCTGCCTGCCGAGCTCGGCGGCCAGCTCCGCGACGAACACGTTCTGCCCGCCGCCGTCCGCGCCGCCCAGCCCCTTGCCGGCGGGACCGCGCCCGGCGGCGAGCGGGCTCGCGTGCTCCGAGATCATGGCTATCTTCATCGCGTTACCTCCTGGAGAGTTCGCCGCCAGTCGCGCAGGAACCGCGCCAGCCCGTACCGGTCGACGGCGTGGGCCCGCGCCTCCTTGCCCATCTGGCGGGCGCGCGGCGGGTCGGACGCCAGGGTCCGCGCGGCGTCGGCCAGTGCGGCGACGCGCGTGGACAGCACCCCGGCCTCGGGCGGCACCGCCTCGACCGCCTCGGTGGTGGCGAGCGCCACCACCGGGAGGCCGAGCATCATGGCCTCGATCAGTGCGAGGCCGAGCGAGGTCCACCGGTAGGGGTGGACGTAGACGCGGCGGCGGGCGAGCTGCTCGTGCATGCTCGCCTGCGGCAGGTCCTCGAAGGTCCACAGCGACTCGTGCGGGATGCCGAGCCGCTCCGGCGCGCCGGCGACGTTCATCCCGAACAGGTCCAGGGGGACGGCGGCGGCCAGCCCGGCCAGCAGGTCGGCGCCGGCGACGCGCCCGCGGCGCAGCGGGTCGTTGATGACGACGCCGGCGCGCGGCAGCTCGGCGGTGTACCGGTAGCCGGGGTCGACGACGCCGTGCTCGATGACCGTGGTCGGGGCGCGGCCGCAGTTCCAGAACAGCTGGTTGAAGTGGGTGACGTGCACGACGGGGATGTCGGAGCGGTCGTGCAGGAAATGGCGGCTGTCGGGGACGACCTCCTCGGGGAGGCCCACGTCAGAGGGGGTCCGGCGCGGGGTGTCGTGCTCGACGTAGACGGCGGGGACGTCGCGTCCGGGGCGCCGCCCGAGCCATTCCTCCGCCAGGCGCAGCTCGTGGGGGCGCTGGAGCACGACGGCGTCGACGTCCTCGCCGCGGAGCCGCTCCGGCGGCACCTCGACCGCCCGGTCGGGCCAGTGGAAGGTGTCGGGGCGGCCCTTCCCGTCCGGGCCCCGGTCGGGGGTGACGGGGACGAGCGTGGTCTGCGGGCCGTGGACGAACGAGGTCGCCCACGATCCGTGCACGTGCCACATCAGGACTCTCACGGGGCGGGCACCTCCCTGGCCGGCGCGGCGTACTCGTCCGACGCCACGATCTCCACGGCGGCCGCGACCTCGTCGGCGCTGACCGACGACAGGCAGGGGTGGCCGTCCACCGGGCACTCGCGGGCGCGGCTGTCCTTGCAGGGCGCCCGCTGGTCGCCGAGCAGCGCCAGCGGGACGCCGAAGGGGGCCCACCGGGCGGCCGGGACGGTCGGCGCGAACAGCGACACGACCGGCGTGCCGACGGCCGCCGCCAGATGCGCGGGGCCGGTGTTGCCGGCGACGACCGCGCAGGCGCTCCGCAGCACCGACGCCAGCTCGGGCAGGCTGGTGCGCCCGCCGAGGTCGAGGCCGTCCTCCCCGGCGACCAGCGCGGTCAGGTCCTTCTCGTCCTTGTGGCCGGTGACGACCACGCGGCGCCCCGCCCCGACGAGCAGCCGCACCGCCTCGGCGCAGTGGCCGGGCGGCCAGGCGCGCGCGGGGACGGAGGTCCCGGGGTGCACCACCACGTAGCCGGGCCCGCCGGTGAGGTGGTCGATGTCGGGCAGCGGGCCGCGGACCCGCAGCCGGGTGTCGCCGGGGGAGGGGAACCCGGCGTCCTCCACCAGCGCCAGCATGCGCAGCGGCTCGGGCACGTCGGTGTCGGGCCGGTGCCGCAGGTCGAGCAGCGACCCCGGGTAGTCCTCGCTGATGCCGCCGATCCAGGGCGTCCCGGCGAGCCGCAGCAGCAGCGCGAGCGGCAGCGGCGACTGGTGGAACGAGGTCAGGATCAGGGCCCGGTCGAACCCCTTCAGCTCGCGGACGAGGCGGTCCACCGCGGCCTGCTCGACGGGCACGTGGTCCGGGTCGATCCACGGGGCGCGCCACTCGACGACCCGGTCGACGCCGGGCAGCATGTCGGCCGCGGCGCGCCCGCGCGGCCCGCACAGCAGCACGACCTCGTCGGCGCGTCCGGCGACCGCCCGCACGGCGGGGCCGGCGAGCAGGACGTCGCCGATGTTGTCCTGGCGTGCGACGAGGACTCTCATCGGCGCCGCCTTCCGCCGAGGACGAGATCGACGGCGGCGTCCAGCGTCGGCGCGGTCTCCCGCGCCCGCGCGACCTCCGCCCGCCGGGTCCGGCCGGTGGGGACGAGGATGCCGCGCGCCCCGGCCGCCGCGGCGGCCTCGAGGTCGCCGCCGATGTCGCCGATGACGGCGCAGTCGGACGGCGCCACCCCGAGCCGCTCGGCGGCGCGCTCGATCAGCCCCGGGCGCGGCTTGCGGCACCCGCAGCCGTCGCCGCCGTCGTGCGGGCAGAACTCCCACACGTCGATGCGGCCGAGCAGCTCCTCGACGCGGGCGTTGACGCGCCGCACGTCCCCGGCGGTGATGTGCCCCTTGGCGATCCCGGACTGGTTGGACACGACGCCGATGCGGACGCCGTGCCGCCGCAGCCGGTCGAGGGCGCGGCGGGCGCCCGGCATCGGCTCGACCCGCGCCGGGTCGCCGTTGTAGGGGACGTCCCTGATCAGCGTGTCGTCGCGGTCGAACAGGACGGCGCGCGGCCCGCCCCACGCCCGCGCCCGCCGGTGGACGGCCAGGCCGCGCAGGCGGTGCCGGACCGCCGCGGGCGGGATGGCGGCGCTGGTGACCAGCATCCTGACCACCTCGCCCGGGGTGCGGGGCCCCGGCCGGATCCGCTCGTAGGCGAACCGCCCGGTGAGTCCCGCCCAGGCTCCCGCGGCGGTGAGCGCGACGGCGGCGCCGCCGCGGCCGCGGGGCGCCGCGGGGAGCGCGGCCAGGGCGAGCAGTCCCGCCGCGGTGGTGGCGGCGTGGCGGCGCAGCAGACCGGGGCCCTCGCCGGCGCGGCGTCGCCAGTCCGGGCCGTGCACGCGCCACATGAGGACGTCGTCGGCGTTACCGGCCTGCGCCCGCACCGACGCCCAGAACCCGGCCGGGCGGACCGGATGCGTCAGCCGCCGCTCGCCGAGGACGAGGCCGTGCCCCGCGTCCATGGCGCGCAGCGCCAGGTCGGCGTCCTCGCGGTAGGCGCGGCGGAAGCGCTCGTCGAAGCCGCCGAGCTCGGCGAGCACGCCGCGGCGGTAGGCCATGTCCGCGGTGATCCACTCGGCGTCCGCGAGCGCGGCGGTGTTGCGCTCCCAGTCCGTGGGGGCCCGGCCGTCCGGCGGCGGGACGGTGACGCGGCCCTGGGAACCGCCGACCTCGGGCGGCAGGCCGGCGAGGTCGGCCGCCAGCCGGGTGGGCCACTTCGGCTCGGGGACGACGTCGTCGTCCAGGAAGGCGACCCACTCGGTCGTGGCGGCGCGCCAGCCGGTGTTGCGCGCGGCGGCGGGGCCGCGGCCCCCGGAGCGCAGCACCCGGATCTCCGGCCCGGCGGACGGCGGCAGCGGCAGCGGCGCGCCGGGCGCCGGGCGGTCGTCCACGACGATGATCTCGTGCGGGGCCGGGCCCGCCCCGTCCTCCAGCGCGGTGAGCAGCGCCTCCAGGGTGACGCGCAGGCTCGGCCTGCCGATCGTCGGGATGACGACGGTGTGGCTCATCGGGCGTGCACCTCCCGGCGGCGCACCACGAACGGTCCGATGGCGAGCAGGTCGACCGGCGCCGAGCCGAAGCACTCCAGCGCGTCGCGCGGGTCGTCCACCATGGGGCGCCCGGCGGTGTTCAGGCTGGTGTTCACCATGACCGGCAGCCCGGTGCGGCGGCGGAACTCCTCCAGCAGGCGGGCCAGGAGCGGCTCGCCGGCGGCGTCGACCGTCTGGACGCGGGCGGTGCCGTCCACGTGCACGACGGCGGGGATCCGGGCGCGCCACTCGGGCCGCACCCGGTGCACGAACAGCATGTAGGGGCTCGGCAGCGGGCCCTCGAAGATCTCGGAGGCGTGGTCGAGCGCGACCATCGGCGCGATGGGCCGGAACTGCTCGCGGCCCTTGACGTCGTTGAGCCGCTCGACGTTCCCGGCATGGCCGGGATGTGCGAGCAGGGAGCGGTGCCCGAGCGCGCGCGGGCCGAACTCCGAGCGGCCCTGGAACCACGCGACGACCTGGTTGCGGGCCAGGGCGTCGGCGACGGCGGCGGCCAGGTCGTCCGGCCGCTCGTACGGGATCTTGGCGGTGTCGAGCCGCGCGGCGATCTCCGCCTCGTCCCACCGCCGGCCGAGGTCGGCGCCCGGCATGGCGGCCAGCGGGTCGCCGCCCGACCGCGCGACGTGCAGGGCGGCGCCGAGCGCCGTCCCTGCGTCGCCCGCCGTGGGCTGGACCCAGACGTCCTCGTAGGGCCCGGCCTCGGCCAGCCGGGAGTTCGCGACGCAGTTGAGGGCGACGCCGCCGGCGAGCATCAGGCGGCGGGCGCCGGTCCGGCCGTGCAGCCAGGCCGCCAGGTCCAGGACCACCTCCTCCAGGCGGGTCTGGACGCTCGCGGCGAGGTCGGCGTGGTCGCGGGTCCACTCGGCGCCGGGCCTGCGGGCCTTCGCCAGGGAGCCCCAGTCGATCGGGGCGACCGCGAAGCCGCCGTCCTCGGTGGCGCGGACGTGCTCGCGGAGTTCGTCGAGGAAGCGCGGCTCGCCGTAGGACGCGAGCGCCATGACCTTGTACTCGTCGCTGGAGCGCAGGAAGCCGAGGTGCTCGGTGAGGTCCTCGTACATGAGCCCGAGCGAGTGCGGGAGGCGCTGGGCGTGCAGCGGCGTCAGCTCGCCGCCCTCGTACGTCCCGGCCAGGTGCGAGTGCGACTCGCCGCGGCCGTCCAGGACCAGCACGTCGCCCTCGCCGGGCCCCGGCGCGGCGAGCGCGGCGGACGCGGCGTGCGCCACATGGTGCGGCACGTACCGGACGATCCCGGGATCGAGGCCCGGCAGCGCGGTCGCGAGGAAGTTGGGGGCGCGCTGCGCGTACAGCGTCCGCAGGCGCTCCCACTGGGCGTCGTGGCCGTCGAGCCCGGGCTCGACGAGTCCGGGATCGTAGGAGTAGGCGACGGCGTCGAGATCGCCGGGCTCCAGCCCGGCCTCCTCGAGGCACCACCGGGCGGCCCGCTCCGGCAACTCCCACGCGGCGAAGGCGACCGGCCGCTTTCCGTGCTTGCGGCGGCTGAAGCGCTCCTCCTCGGCCGCGGCGACGACGGTGCCGTCCGACACCAGCGCGGCGGCCGGGTCATGGAAGATCGCGTTGATTCCGAGCACGCGCATGTGCACCCCGTTTCGACGCAGTGTTCGGTAATGGAGTGGGGAAGTGCCGTGGTCTCAGGCACCGCGCCCCGGGACGGACCGGCCGGAACCGAATCCCCTATAGGTAATTCCGGACATTGCCGAGAACTGTGCCGCTAAACGCTGATGCCAGAAGAGTCGCTGGTAATAGAAGTGGCAGGTGATGCGGCATCTGCGCACATAGAGGGGGATGCGTGGGGTACTGGGCGGTTCATGCGCTTCACCGTCGTCGTCATCACCCGGGACCGGCGGCGGTCCCTGCTCGCCGCCCTGGCCGCCGCACGCGCGCTCACCGAGCGGGCGCCGGTCATCGTGGTGGACAACGCCTCGCGGGACGGGACCGCCGACGCCGTCGCGGAGGAGTTCCCGGAGGTCACGCTGATCCGCTCGCCGCGCAACCTCGGCGCCGTCGCGCGCAACCTCGCCGCCGACCATGTCCGCACGCCCTATGCCGCGTTCTGGGACGACGACATCCGGTGGGACCCGGACGCGCCGTCGATCGCCGCCGGCCTCCTCGACGCGCACCCGCGGCTCGCCGTCGTCACCGGCCGGATCCTGGTGGAGCCCGGCGGCCGCGAGGACCCGATCGTCCCGGAGTTGCGGCACTCGCCCGTCCCCGGACCGCCGTGGCTGCCGGGTCCGGCGCTCGGCTCGTTCCTGGCGGGGGCCTCCATGGTCCGCCTGGAGGCGTTCCGCGAGGCCGGGGGCTTCTCCCCGCGGCTGTGGCTGGGCGGCGAGGAGGAATTGCTCAGCGCCGACCTGATGGCCCTGGGCTGGCAGCTGTGCTTCGCCGAGGACGTCGTCGTGCGCCACGAGCCGTCCCCCGTCCGCGAGGCGCACCTGAGGCGCCGCCACGGCATCCGCAACACCCTGTGGTCCACCTGGCTGCGCCGCCCGCTCCCGGTCGCCCTGCGCCGGACGGCCGTCCTGCTGCGCACCCTGCCCCGCGACCGCGTGACGGCCGCCGCGCTCGCCGAGGCCGCCGCGGGGCTGGCCTGGGTGGCCCGCGAGCGCAGGACGCTGCCCCGCGACGTCGAGGACCGGCTGCGCCTCCTGGAGGCGTCCCAGCGCGCGTCCAAGGCCCGCCGCTACGTGAGCTGAGGAGACCGCCGCATGCCGGACGTGACGATCGTGGTCGCGACCCGCGACCGGGCCGCCGAACTGCGCCGCAGCCTCAACCACCACACGGCTCCGGTCATCGTGGTCGACAACGCCTCCAGCGACGGCACCCCCGCCGCCGCCGAGGCGGCCGGGGCCACCGTGCTGAGGCTGCCGTCCAACCGGGGCGCGGCGGCCCGCAACGCCGGGGCCCAGCTCGCCGCCACCCGCTACGTGGCCTTCGCCGACGACGACTCCTGGTGGGCCCCGGGCTCCCTGGAGCGGGCGGTCGAGATCCTCGACGCCCATCCGCGGACCGCGCTGCTCGCCGCGCGGGTCCTGGTGGGGGAGGAGGAGCGGCTCGACCCGGTCTCCGAGGCGATGGCCCGCTCGCCCCTCGGCCGCCCCGAGGACCTCCCGGGACCGGCCGTCCTCGGCTTCCTGGCCTGCTCCATCGTCGTCCGCAGGGACGCCTACCTCGGCGTCGGCGGCTTCTCCGACGTCCTGCACTTCGGCGGCGAGGAGGAACTGCTCGCCCTCGACCTGGCCGCCGCCGGATGGGGGCTCGCCTACGTGCCGGAACTGGTCGTCCACCACCACCCGGCGGCCGCGGGCCGCGATCCGGCGGCGCGCCGCCGCCGGCAGGCCCGCAACCGGGTGCTGACCGCGTGGCTGCGCCGCCCGCTCCCCGCGGTCGCGCGCGCCGCCGCGTCCGTGCTCGCCACCCGGGACGGCCGCGCCGGGCTCGCCGACGCGGCCCGCGCGCTGCCCGGGCTCGTCCGCGCCAGGCGGCCGGTCCCGCCCGCGGTGGAGGCCGCCCGCGCCCGCCTGTCGGGGTACTGACCGTCAGGGGCGGGCCGCCGCCCGGCCGCGGGCCAGGGACAGGGCGAACAGGGCGCCGAGCAGGACCATGCCGGCGAGCGCCCATCCGGCGCCGTACTCGGCGTGCCGGGTCGACCCGCCGGACTCGGCGAGGGTGAGGAACAGCGTCCCGACGGTGGCGATGCCGACCACCTGCGCGAGCTGCATCAGCGTGAGCAGCAGCCCGCTCGCGTCCGCCGCGTCGCCGGCCGGGACGTGCCGCAGGGCGAGCGTCATGATGATCGGCATCACCCCGAGCCCGAACCCGATGACCACGGTGAGCGCCTCGTAGGGGACGCCGCCACCGGCGAGGGGCCCGACGCACAGGTAGCCCGCCCCCGCCACCGCGAACCCGGCCGGGACGGCGCGCCCGTGCCAGCGGGCGGGCAGCCGCTGCCAGTTCAGCCCGACCAGCCCGAACGCGGTCACGCACGGCACGAACGCCAGCCCGGACTCCAGCGGCGACATCCGCAGGTCGCCCTGCAGGTGCAGGGTGGTGGTGAACAGGAACGACCCCCAGCTGGCCGGTCCGAACATGATCGCCACGCAGGCCGGGACCAGCAGCGGGGCGCGCAGCACCCGGGGCGAGACCAGCGGCCGCCCGCCCGCGGCCGCCACCCGCCGCTCCACGGCGGCGAAGGCCGCGGCGAACGCGGCGCTGGCGGCCAGCGACGCCCAGCCCCACATGGGCCAGCCCAGCTCGTGCCCCATGATCAGCGGGACGACGAGCAGCAGCACCGCCGGGGCCAGCGTGAGCAGGCCCGGAAGGTCCAGTTCGGCGCGCAGCGGGCGCGTCCGGGGCGCGGGCTCGTCGCGGGGCAGCACGCGCGGCCCCGCGAGCAGCAGCGCGGCGCCGATCGGCACGTTGACGAGGAAGACCGTCCGCCAGCCCGTGCCGAACAGGTCCGCGCCGACCAGCAGGCCCCCGGCCGCCTGCCCGACGACGACGCCGCCCGCGATGACCGCCGAGTAGACGCCGAGCGCCCGCGCCCGGGCCGCGCCGGTGAAGTCCCGCTGGATCATCGACATCACCTGCGGGGTGAGCATCGCCGCGCCCGCGCCCTGGAGGAAGCGGAACACCACCAGCGTCCCGGTGGACGGCGCCAGCCCGCACGCCAGCGACGCCGCCGTGAAGGACGCCAGGCCGAGGTGGAACAGGCGGCGGTGGCCCGCGATGCCGCCGAGCCGCGCGCCCGTGATCAGCAGGACGGCGTAGGAGATGATGTAGCCGGCGACGATGAGCTGGAGCCCCGCGCCCGAGGCGTGCAGGTCCGCGCGCATCGTCGGGAGGGCCACGTTGACGATGTTCACGTCGAGGATGGCCATGAACTGGCCGAGCAGGATGACGGCGAGCGCGAGCCCGCCGGAGCCGTTCCGCGACCCCCGTTCGGGAATGGTCCCGCGCAGGTCGGTTGTCTGTGTCATGTGTACGAGCGTGCTCGGAGACCGGTACCGGTAACGAGAGCCTGCCGATACTGGTACTGACAGCACCTGGAAGAGCACGCCGGTCGGGGTCAGGCTGGGGGAGTGACGATGACGAGTGCGCCCGCCGCGCCCACCGCCCGCCGCAACGGTGCGGGCCCGCGCCGCCGCACGGAGCTGGCGGCGTTCCTGCGCAGCCGGCGCGAGCGGATCACCCCCGAGGACGTCGGGATGCCGCCGGGCCCCCGGCGCCGCACGCCCGGACTGCGCCGCGAGGAGGTCGCCCAGCTCGCCGGGGTGGGCGTCACCTGGTACACGTGGCTGGAGCAGGGCCGCCCGATCAACGCCAGCACCCAGGTGCTGGACGCCGTGGCGCGCACCCTGCGGCTCGACGGCGCCGAGCGCGAGCACCTGTACCGGCTGGCCGACATCCCGGACGCCGCGGTCGAGGAGCACGCCGAGACCCTCCCCGAGGACGTCCAGGCGATCCTGGACGCGCTCGTGCCGATGCCCGCGGCGGTCGCCAACGCCCGCTCGGACATCCTGGCCTGGAACGCCGCCTACGCCGCGATCTTCCCGCACGTGGTGCGGGCCGGGCCGTGCGAGCGCAACACGCTGTGGATGGTGTTCACGCTGCCGCCGTGCTGCAACCCGGTCGCGAACCTGGAGGAGGCGGCGCCCGACCACGTCGCCGTCTTCCGGCACCGCTACAGCAGGCACCTGGACGAGCCGGGCTGGAAGGACCTCGTCCGGCGCCTGCAGGCGGCCAGCCCCATGTTCGCGCGGCTGTGGGCGTCCCACGACGTGGCGCTGCCGGGGCCGACCGTGAAGCTCTTCCGGCACCGCGCCGTCGGCGAGATCCGGACGCGCACCACGAGCATGGACATCACCGCGTCGCCGAACGCGCGCCTGGTCGTCTACACGCCGACCGACGAGGAGAGCCGGGACCGGATCGGCCGGCTGCTCGCCGACCCCGGGATCGCGGAGCCCGACCACCGGCACTGACCCGCCGGCACCCACCCCCGGGCACCGGCCGACCGGCTCAGTGGCGGGCGCGCCGGGCGATCACCACCAGGTCGACGGCGGCGATCACGGCGACGGCCGCGCAGATGCCCGCCGCGGTCCAGGAGCCGTCGCCCGAGCCGTTCACCGCGAACACGATCGCGGCGGCCACCGCGCCGACCAGCGCGACCGTGGACAGGACCGCGCGCAGGGCCAGCGGGCTGCGCGCGGTCACCGGCTCGTCGCCGCGCGGCTGCTCGTGCGGGTACGGTCCGTGCGACCCGGGCCCGTGCCACCCGGGCTCGTTGCGGCCGATGTCGTGCCGCTCGGGCTCGTCCCACCCGGGCTCGCGCCGCTCCGGCTCGCGCCCTCCGGACGAGCGCCGCTCCGGCTCGTGGCGCTCGGGTCCGTTCCGGTCGGGCCCGCCGGCCCCGGTGCCGCCCATGGCTCACCTCGCGTAGGTGCCGACGAGCGTCCCCGATGCGACGACCTTGTCCTCGACGGCGTCGCGCAGGTCCCCGGCGGTGAAGCCGTCCCGCAGCCCGGACGGCTCCGACAGCCCGTACAGCCGGAAGAAGTACCGGTGCGGGTCGTCGCCCACTGGCGGCTTCGGCCCGCCGTAGCCCTCGGCGCCGAAGTCGTTGCGCCCGAGGACGGCGCCGGTCGGCGGCTCCCCGGCGTCCAGCCCGGTGGTCACGGGGTCGATGCCGGCGACCAGCCAGTGCGCGAACGTGCCGACGGGGGCGTCCGGGTCCTCGCACACCAGGGCCAGCTCCACCACCTCCTCGGGGGCGGGCGACCACTCCAGCGGCGGCGAGAGGTCCCCGCTGTCGTGGGAGTAGTCCGACGGCATGAGCGTGTGGTCGGTGAACGCGGAGCTCCGCAGCGTCATCTCCTCCATGAGCTGCTCGTGCCCCCTGCCGCCCGGTCGATGCACGCCGCGCCCGGTCGATGCACGCCGCGCCCGGTCGATGCGCGCGCCCCGATCGCCGGCCGGGGCGCTCAGCCGGCGCTGGAGGCCGCCCAGATGTTGATGCCCGCCTCGACGGCGTCCCGGTCGATCGCGGCGAGCTCGTCGGGGGTGAAGTCGAGCCGGTCGAGGGCGGCGAGGTTCTCCTCCAGTTGCGCGACGCTGCTCGCGCCGATCAGCGCCGAGGTGACCCGGCCGTCGCGCAGCGACCAGGCCAGCGCCATCTGGGCGAGCGACTGCCCGCGCGCCCCGGCGATCTCGTTCAGCGTGCGGACGTGCCGGAGGTTGTCCTCGGTGAGCAGGCTCGTGGACAGCGACGTGCCCCTGCTCGCCCGGGACCCCTCCGGGACGCCGTCGAGGTACTTGCCGGTCAGCATCCCCTGCGCCAGCGGCGAGAACGCGATGCAGCCCGCCCCCACCCGGTCGAGGGTGTCGAGCAGCCCGCCCTCGATCCAGCGGTTGAGCATCGAGTAGGACGGCTGGTGGATCAGCAGCGGGGTCCCCATCTCCCGCAGGATCGCCGCCGCCTCGGCGGTGCGCTCGGGGGAGTAGGACGAGATGCCCGCGTACAGCGCCTTGCCGGACCGGACGGCGCGGTCCAGCGCCCCCATCGTCTCCTCCAGCGGCGTCTCCGGGTCGAAGCGGTGGCTGTAGAAGATGTCGACGTAGTCGACCCCCATCCGGCGCAGCGACTGGTCGAGGCTCGCGAGCAGGTACTTGCGCGACCCCCACTCGCCGTAGGGGCCGGGCCACATGTCGTAGCCCGCCTTGGTCGAGATGATCAGCTCGTCCCGGTAGGGGGCGAGGTCCTCGCGCATGATCCGGCCGAAGTTGGTCTCGGCGGACCCGTACGGCGGCCCGTAGTTGTTGGCGAGGTCGAAGTGCGTGACGCCGAGGTCGAACGCCCGCCGCAGGATGGCCCGCTGCACGTCCAGCGGCCGGTCGTCGCCGAAGTTGTGCCACAGGCCCAGCGAGATCGCCGGAAGCCGCAGCCCGCTCCGCCCGCACCGCCGGTAGGTCATTTGCCCATATCGCTCACTGTCTGCCAAAAAGGTCATGACCGGGAGTATTCCAGGGCCGGCAGGGCGCCCGGACCGGTATGACCTGCGTCACATCCCGCGCGCGGCGCGCCCCCGGCGGTGCGGGAGTACACAAAGGATCGGGGGCCCGGCTGTCATGTCTGCGAGGCGTGAAGGAAGCTCGGAAGCGGCAAGAATGGTCAGAGCTAAGGACAAGGAGGTCCCAGTGGTCGTGCTGCGCAGTTACGTGTCGGGTTCCTGGCGTTCCCCGGAGGACGAGGGGGCGCCGTTGCACGACGCCGTCACCGGGGAGGAGGTCGCCCGGATCTCCTCGGCGGGGATCGACATGGGCGCCGCCCTGGAGTACGGGCGCTCGGTCGGCGGCCCGGTGCTGAGGGAGCTCACGTTCCACCAGCGCGCGGCCCTGCTGAAGGCGCTCGCGTCCCACCTGCGGGAGCACCGCGAGGAGCTGTACGCGCTGTCGGCCAGGACGGGCGCGACGCTGGGCGACTCGAAGTTCGACGTGGACGGCGGCATCGGCGTCCTGTTCGCCTACGCGAGCAAGGGCAAGCGGGAGCTGCCGAACGACACGGTGCTGGTCGAGGGCGCCGTGGAGCCGCTCGGCAAGGGCGGGACGTTCGTCGGGCAGCACCTGTGCACGCCGTCGCACGGCGTCGCGGTGCAGATCAACGCGTTCAACTTCCCGGTGTGGGGTCCGCTGGAGAAGCTCGCGCCCGCGTTCCTCGCGGGGGTGCCGAGCCTGATCAAGCCGGCGAGCCAGACCGCCTACCTGACCGCCCGGCTGGTCGAGCTGATCGTCGAGGCCGGGATCCTGCCCGAGGGCTCGGTGCAGATGGTCTGCGGGGAGCCGCGCGACCTGCTCGACCACCTCACCGAGCAGGACATCGTCGGGTTCACCGGGTCGGCGTCGACGGCCCGGCTGCTGCGCACCCACCCCGTCATCGTGGGGAACGCGGTGCGGTTCAACGCCGAGGCCGACTCGCTGAACTGCTCGGTCCTCGGGCCGGACGCGGTGCCCGGCACGGCGGAGTTCGACCTGTACGTCAAGCAGCTCGTCGCGGAGATGACCGTGAAGGCGGGCCAGAAGTGCACGGCGATCCGCCGGGCGCTCGTCCCCGCCGCGCTGATGGACGACGTCACCGAGGCCGTCCGGGAGCGGCTGGCGAAGGTCGTCGTCGGGAACCCGTCCGACCCCGCCGTGCGGATGGGCGCGCTCGCCACGCTCGACCAGCGCGAGGAGGTGCGCCGCTCCCTGAAGGCCCTCATGGACGCCGGCCGCGCCGTGTTCGGCGACCCGGAGCGGGTCGAGGTCGTGGGCGCGGACGCCGAGCGCGGCGCGTTCATCTCCCCGGTGCTGCTGCGCGCCGACGACGCCGGCCGCGCCGAGCCGCACGAGGTCGAGGCGTTCGGGCCGGTCAGCACGCTGATGCCGTACGAGGGCGCCGAGCAGGCGGTGGAACTGGCCGTGCGCGGGCGCGGCAGTCTCGCCGGGTCGGTCGTGACCGGCGACGCGGAGTTCGCCCGGAAGGTCGTGCTCGGCACCGCGCCGTGGCACGGCCGCCTGCTGGTGCTGAACGCCGAGGACGCCAAGGAGTCGACCGGGCACGGCTCGCCGCTGCCCCCGCTCGTCCACGGCGGCCCCGGGCGCGCCGGCGGCGGCGAGGAGATGGGCGGGATCCGCGGGGTGGTGCACCACATGCGGCGCACCGCCGTCCAGGCCGGGCCGGCGATGCTCACCTCGATCACCGGGCGCTGGGTCCCCGGCACCGACCGCACCGTCACCGACGTGCACCCGTTCCGCAAGCACCTGGAGGACCTGCGCGTCGGCGACACCGCCGTCGGCGGCCCCCGCGTCGTCACCCTCGACGACGTGGAGCACTTCGCCGAGTTCACCGGTGACACCTTCTATGCCCACATGGACGAGGAGGCCGCCAGGGCCAACCCGTTCTTCGGCGGGCGGGTCGCGCACGGCTACCTCGTCGTGTCGTTCGCGGCCGGACTGTTCGTGGAGCCGTCCCCGGGGCCCGTCCTGGCGAACTACGGCCTGGAGAACCTCCGGTTCCTCACGCCCGTCAAGCCGGGCGACGAGCTGACCGTCACCCTGACGGCCAAGCAGATCACGCCGCGCGAGGGGGCCGACTACGGCGAGGTCCGCTGGGACACCGACGTCACGAACCAGGAGGGCGCCTCGGTCGCCAAGTACGACGTGCTGACGCTGGTGGCCAAGCGCCCGCGGCACGACTGATCTTGGGACTGGGGCCCCGGCCCGCGGGATGATACGCATGGAGGGAGGCGTCTGCGGGGGAGACGGTCACGTTCAGCGCTGAACGGGGTGCGCCCATGATCAGTCCCCTGCACATCCAGACGGTGCGCGAGGTCGTCCGCACCGGCTCGTTCGCGGACGCGGCCCGCAACCTCGGGTACACCGCGTCCGCCGTCTCCCAGCAGATCGCCGCCCTGGAGCGCGCCTGCGGCCTGGTGCTCTTCGAGCGCCGGGCCCGCAGCGTGCGCCCGACGAGCGCCGCGTTCCTGATGGTCAGCAAGGGCAACGACGTCCTGTCGGCGCTCGACACGCTGGAGCGGGAGCTGCGCACGGTCGCCAGCGGCGAGCGCGGCGCCCTGCAGCTCGGCAGCTTCCCGACCGCCAGCGCCCGCATCCTGCCGCGGGTGCTGGCGGAGCTGTCGCGCGTGCGGCCCGGCATCGACATCACGCTGGCGGAGGGCGAGCCCGACGAGCTGCTGCCCGAGCTGCTCGACGGCGACCTCGACCTCCAGCTCGTCTACCGGTACGACCTGTTCCCGCGCACCTGGCCCGACCAGATCGTGGAGACGCCGGTGATGGACGAGAACCTGGTGCTGTGCGTCCCGCGGGACCACCCCCTCGCCGGGGGCCGCACCGTCCGGCTGCGGGACCTGCGGTCGGAGACGTGGATCGCGAGCCGCCCCGAGAGCTCGGGCGCGCAGGCCCTGCTGCGGCTGTGCGGCACGGCCGGGTTCACGCCCAACATCGCGTTCCGCAGCAACGACTACGCCGTGGTGTGCGGGCTGGTCGCGTGCGGCCTCGGCATCGCGCTCGTGCCGGCGCTCGGCTGCGTCCCGGCGCCGGGGCTGCGGACGCTGCGGCTCAGCCGCCGCTCCCCGCGGCGGCACGTCACCGTGCTGCGCCGCACCACCAACACCAACCCGCTCGTCAAGGACGCCATGCGCGGCCTCATCGAGGTCGCCCGGGGCGTCGAGAACGAGGTCAGCGGCGCCACCGGCCCTTGAGCTCCATCGCGGCGCGGACGCGCTCCTGCGCGAGCGCCACGGCGGCCTCGTGCGTCGTCGTGCCCTGCGCGCGGGCGGCGTCGAGGACCCGGCCGGTGTTGTCGCGCATCTTCGCCGAGACCGCCGCGAACACCGCGTCGGTGTCGGGGCGGAACGCCGAGTGGCGGGCGTCCATCGCGAACCCCGCCGCGACCACGCCGCCCGCGTTGGCGACGAAGTCCGGCACGACCGTCACGCCGCGCTCGGCGAGGACGCGCTGCGCCGCCCGCCCGGTGGGCAGGTTCGCGCCCTCCACCACGATCGCGGCCTGGACGTCCGCGGCCGCGTCCTCGTCGATGACGTCCTGCAGCGCGGCGGGGACGAGGATGTCGGCCGGGACGGACAGCTCCGCGCCGGCCCGGAGGAGCCGCCCGCCGTACTCCCGCACCGCCGCGTCGCCCGCCTCGGCGCGCAGGGCGAGCAGCCGCCCCACGTCCAGGCCGTCCGGGTCGTGCAGGGCGCCGTGCACGGTCGAGACCGCCACGACGGTCGCGCCCAGCTCGTGCAGGCGCCGGGCCGCCGCGTGCCCGACCGCGCCGAACCCCTGGATCGCGACCCGCGCGCCGCGCAGGGACGTCCCCGCGTGCTGGGCGGCGGCGTCGGCGGCCTCCGCGACCCCGAAGCCGGTCACGCCCAGCTCGTCGTAGGGCATGCCGCCGAGGACGTGCGGGGTGCCGACGGCCGCGCCCCGGTCGTCCAGCTCGTCCTGGACGATCGCCGCGTCCCGCTCCGACAGCCCCATGTCGAGGCCCGCCACGTACCGCCGCGGGATCTCCTGCGACAGGGCCCGCACGAACGCGCGCAGGACCGCCTCCCGGTCCGGCGACCGGGGGTCGGCCGCGATGCCGGCCTTCGCGCCGCCGAAGAACAGGTCGACGCCCGCCCACTTGTAGGTCATGACCCGCGCGAGCCGCGCCACCTCCGCGACCGTCACCGACGGGCTCATCCGCATGCCGCCCTTGCCCATGCCGCGGGCGGTGTTGTCGATGACGAGGACGCCCCGCATCCCGGTCCGGGTGTCGGACACGCACACGACCCTCTCGGGGCCCCACTCGTCCATCAGTTCGAGCACGTCAGACACAGTTGATCTCCGGGCGGAGGGCGTCGCCGGCGAAGCGGGCGGCGTGCAGGGGAGCGACGTCGGTGAACGGCTCGCGGCCGAGGTACAGGTCGCGGACGACCTCGCCGACCGCCGGGCCTTGCAGGAAGCCGTGGCCGGAGAAGCCCGTCGCGTACAGGAACCGGGACACCGACGGGTCCTCGCCGATGAGCGCGTTGTGGTCGGGCGTCACCTCGTACAGGCCCGCCCAGCCGCCCGTCAGCCCCACGTCCAGGAGGCGGGGGGCGCGGGTCCCGATCGCCTCGGTGAGCCGGGGGAGCCACGCGTCGGAGCGGTCCAGCCGGAAGCCGGGCCGCTCGTCCGGGTCGGACATGCCGAGCATCAGGCCCTCGCCCTCGGCGTGGAAGTAGAACGACGTCGCGAAGTCGATCGTCATCGGCACCGGGCGGGGCAGGTCCGGGATCGGCTCGGTGAAGACGATCTGGCGGCGCAGCGGCTCCACCGGCAGGTCGACGCCCGCCATCCGCCCGACCGCCGCCGACCAGGCTCCGGCCGCGCAGACGACGGCGGAGGTCCGGATGCGCCCGCGCGAGGTCCGGACGGCCGTGATCCCGCCGCCGCCGGCCTCGATGCCGAGGACCTCGCAGCGGGTGCGGATCTCCGCGCCGTGCCGCCGCGCGCCCGTCGCGTAGCCGAGCACGACCGACTCGGGCGTGCAGTGCCCGTCGTCGGGGGAGAACGCGGCGGCCAGCAGCCCGTCGGGGGAGACCAGCGGCGACAGCCGGCACGCCTCCGCCACCGAGACCATCCGGCTCGGCACGCCCAGCTCGTTCTGCAGGGCGACGCCCGCCTCGAACGCCGCGACGTCCTCGGGCCGCGACAGCAGGAACAGGTACCCGACCTGGTGCAGGTCGATCTCCTGGCCAGGGCGCTCGGGGAAGCGGGTGAACGCCTCCAGGCTGCGGGCGCCGAGCCGGATGTTGACCTCGTCGGAGAACTGGGCGCGCACGCCGCCCGCCGCCCTGCTCGTCGAGCCCGAGCCGAGCTCGTCCCGCTCGACGAGCACCACCCGCCGCACGCCCGCCTCGGCGAGGTGGAACGCGACGCTCGTCCCCATCACGCCGCCGCCGATGACGACGACGTCGGCCTCGGTCTCCGCCGCGGTCTCCGTCGCCGGTCCGGTCCCCACGCCCGCCCCTACAGCCGGAAGCCGAGGTCGGGGGTGATCTCCAGGACGTCCATCTGCGCCTTCTGGAGCCTTCCGGAGGTGTCCCAGTTCATCGACTGCCAGCGGGTGAACTGGTCCAGCACCCACACGCCCGACTGGCGGCTGCCGTTGCCGGAGCGCCCGTTCCCGCCGAACGGCAGGTGCGCCTCCGCGCCGGACGTGGAGTTGTTCACGCTGACCATCCCGGCCGAGATCCGCCGCCGGTACGCGAAGACCTTCGCCGGGTCGGCGGTGTAGATGGAGGCGGACAGGCCGTAGCCGGGGGCGTTGGCGAGGGCGATCGCCTCGTCCAGCGTCCGGTACGCGGTGACGCCGATGATCGGCCCGAAGGCCTCGTTCATGAACAGCTCCTCGCCGGGCCGCACCCCGTCGACGATCACCGGGTGGTAGAACAGCCCCGCCTCGGGGTCGCCGGCGAAGCCCGCCCGCGGCGCCGCCGCCGTGATGCGCCCGGTGGCGGACGACCCGTGCACGGTGTGGCCGGGGCCGATCCAGCCGAGGACCTTCTCGAAGCCGTCCGCGAACCGCTCGCTGATCAGCGGTCCGAACAGGACGTCGCCCGCCGGGTCGCCGACGGGCGCGGCCCGGGTCGCCTCGTCCAGCAGCCGGAGGAACTCGCCGTGCACCGACTCGTGCACGATCGCGGTCCCGAGGGAGGTGCAGCGCTGCCCGGCCGTCCCGAACCCCGAGAACAGGGCGCCCTCGACGGCGAGCGGCAGGTCGGCGTCCTCGGCGACGACCATCGGGTTCTTGCCGCCGAGCTCCAGGCAGGGCGTCTGGAGGTGGCGGCCGCACAGCTCCCCGATCCGCGACCCGACCTCGGTGGAGCCGGTGAAGCCGACCTTGTCGACGAGGCCCTCGCCGAGGGCCCGCTCGAGGCCGCGGAACGTCTCCGGGCCGTCCGCGTACACGACGTTGAGGACGCCGTCCGGCAGCCCCGCGTGCGCGAACAGCTCGTAGAACGCGTCGGCGCAGGCCGCCGCGTACTCGGCGGGCTTCCACACGACCGCGTTCCCGCACAGCAGCGCGGGGACGATGTACCAGGACGGCACCGCGACCGGGAAGTTCCCCGCCGTGACGACGGCGACGACGCCGACCGGGTCCCGGAAGGTGAACAGCTGCTTGTCGGGCATCTCGGACGGGACGGTCTGCCCGTACAGCCGCCGCCCCTCGCCGAGGAAGAACGCGCAGGTGTCGGCGATCTCCTGGACCTCGCCGAGGGCCTCGGCGTACGGCTTGCCGACCTCCCGGGTGACGGTCCGGGCGAGCGCCGCCTTGTTGGCCTCGACGAGCCGGCCGATCGCGGCGACCACCTGCCCGCGGACGGGCGCCGGCACGTCGCGCCAGGCGTCCTGCGCCGCGCGGGCGGCCCGGCAGGCGCCGACGAGCCCGCCGGCGTCCGCGAGGGACACCTCGGCGACCGTCTCGGACGTGCGGGACGGGTCGGTGGAGCGGTACGAGCGCGGCCCCGCCGGGATCCGGGCGCCGCCGATGACGGAGGAGAGCACGGTCCCAGCCTGAACGGGCCGCGAGCCCGAGCCAAGATCGGGCAGAGCACGGCTTCCTTACCGCGAGGCCAAGCCGGGCTGAGGCTCTCCGGAAGGCGTCGGTAAGCGATCCTTGGGCAATTCCCAACCGGTTCGCGGCCTTGCCCGGCTTGGCCGGGGCCGGGGCGGCGTCCGATGCTCGACACGCGTCCCGATCCGCCCGCAGGAGCACGCATGCCCGAGCCCGCCGACGTCCACTTCCTCGAGACGGCCGCAACCCTCGCCCCGTCCGGCGCGCCCGCGCCGCCGGGCGGGCTCACCGGCGAGCGCTGCCTGGAGCTGTACGACGCGCAGCTCGGCAGCCGGCACCTGGACCTCGCGGCCCGCCGGCTCCAGGCGCAGGGCCGCGGTTTCTACACCATCGGCTCCGCCGGCCACGAGGGGAACGCGGCCGTCGCCGCCGCGCTCCGCCCGGACGACCCGGCGCTCCTGCACTACCGGTCGGGCGCGTTCTTCCTGGAGCGCGCACGCCAGGTCCCCGGCCAGGACCCCCTCCGCGACGTCCTGCTCGGGCTCGTCGCCGCCGCCGAGGAGCCGATCGCGGGCGGGCGCCACAAGGTGTTCGGGAGCCGCCCCCTGAACGTCATCCCGCAGACCTCCACCATCGCCTCGCACCTCCCGCGCGCGCTCGGCGTGGCTTTCGCGATCGAACGCGCCGCCCGGCTCGGACTGGACTCGCCGTGGCCGCGCGACGCGGTCGCGGTGTGCGGCTTCGGGGACGCCTCGGCCAACCACTCCACGGCCGCCGGCGCGATCAACGCGGCCGCCAACTGCGCCTACCAGGGGCTTCCCCTGCCGCTCCTGCTCGTCTGCGAGGACAACGGGATCGGCATCAGCGTCCGCACGGCGCCCGGCTGGATCCGCGCCGCCTACGGTGCGCGGCCCGGCCTCGCCTACTTCCACGCGGACGGCTGCGACCTCGCCGACGCCCACGCGGTGTCGGTGCGGGCGGCCGACTGGGTCCGCGAGCACCGCCGCCCCGCCTTCCTGCACCTGCGGACCGTCCGGCTCATGGGGCACGCGGGGTCCGACGTCGAGTCGGCCTACCGGACCCCGGCCGAAGTCGCGTCCGACATGGCGCGCGATCCGCTCCTGGGGACCGCGCGCCTCCTCGTCGACAGCGGCGCCGCGACCTCGAAGGACGTCATCGAGCTCTACGAGGCCAAGCGGGCCGAGGTGACGGCGCTGGCGGACGAGGTCGCGGGCGCGCGCCGCCTGGCGTCCGCCGCGGAGGTCATGGCTCCGCTCCGGTCCACCGGGCCCGCGGGGCGCGCGGAGCCCGCGGAGGGGGAGCCGGCGACGGTGGCGCAGGCGATCAACCGGACGCTCGGCGAGCTGCTGGACGAGCGGCCGGGGGCGGTCGTGTTCGGCGAGGACGTGGCGCGCAAGGGCGGCGTCTACGGCGTCACGCGCGGGCTGATGAAGCGGGCCGGGGCGGCGCGGGTGTTCGACACGATCCTGGACGAGCAGTCGGTCCTCGGCCTCGCGCTCGGGTTCGGGACCGCCGGGATGCTGCCGGTCCCGGAGATCCAGTACCTCGCCTACCTGCACAACGCCCTCGACCAGATCCGGGGCGAGGCGGCGACGCTGCCGTTCTTCTCGTCCGGGCGGTACCGCAACCCGATGGTCGTGCGGGTCGCCGGATACGCCTACCAGAAGGGCTTCGGCGGCCACTTCCACAACGACAACGCCGTCGCCGCCCTGCGCGACATCCCCGGGCTCGTCATCGCCTCACCCGCCCGCCCCGACGACGCCGCGGGGATGCTGCGCTCGTGCATGGACGCCGCCGAGCACGGGGGCCGCGTGTGCGTGGTGCTGGAGCCGATCGCGCTCTACCACGCCCGCGACCTGTACGAGGACGGCGACGGGGGCTGGCTGGCTCCCGCCGGCGGGACGGTCCCGATCGGGCGCGCCCGAACCTACGGGGACGGCGGCGACCTCACCATCGCCACCTTCGCCAACGGCCTGCGCATGAGCCTGCGGGCGGCCCGGCGCCTGGAGGCCGCAGGCGTCCGGTGCCGGGTGGTCGACCTGCGCTGGCTGGCGCCGCTCCCGGTCGAGGACCTGCTCCGCGAGGCCCGCGCCACCGGCGCCGTCCTCGTCGCGGACGAGACGCGCCGGACCGGCGGCGTGTCCGAGGGCGTCCTGGCGGCGCTCGCCGACGCCGGCTTCCGGGGGCGGGCGGCCCGGGTGGCGAGCGAGGACAGCTTCATCCCGCTGGGGGACGCCGCCTACCACGTCCTGCTGTCGGAGGACGCCATCGAGGAGGCGGCGCGGAGCATGCTCACGTCGCCTCGATGACCGGGTCCCCGCCCAGGTAGGCGGCCTTCACCCGGTCGTCCCGGGCGAGCGCGGACGCCGGCCCCTCCAGCACGATCCGGCCCGTCTCCAGGACGTAGGCGCGGTCGGCGAGGCGGAGCGTCTGGTGGGCGTTCTGCTCGACGATCAGGACCGTGGCGCCCTGGTCGCGGATCTCCCGGACGACCCGCAGGACCTGCTGCGCCGTCCGCGGCGCCAGCCCCATCGTCGGCTCGTCCAGGGCGAGCAGGCGGGGCCGCAGCATCAGCGCCCGCCCGATGGCGAGCATCTGCTGCTCGCCGCCCGACAGCAGCCCGGCGGGCTGCCCGCGCCGCTCGCCGAGCCGCGGGAACATCGCGTAGACCTCCTCGCGGCGGGCCGCGACGGCGGCCCGGTCCCGGCGCCGCAGGTAGCCGCCGAGCAGCAGGTTCTCGGCGACGGTCAGGGCCGGGAACACGCGCCGCCCCTCCGGGACGTGCCCGAGCCCGGCCGCGACCACCCTGTGCGCGGCGAGCCGGGTGATGTCGCGGCCGTCGAACTCGACCCGGCCCGACCGGGCGCGGTGCAGGCCGGTGACCGTCCGGAGCGCGGTGGTCTTGCCCGCGCCGTTGCTGCCGAGCAGCGCGACGATCTCGCCCTCGCCGACCTCGAACGAGACCCCCGACAGCGCCTCGACCTGCCCGTACCGGCTGCGCAGGTCGCTCACCCGCAGGAGCGTCACCGCAGCACCTCCGTGACGAGGTCGGTCTCCGGGTCGTCCGGCACGCCGAGGTAGGCGGCGATGACCCGCTGGTCCTCCTGGATCTCGGCCGGCGGCCCCACCGCGATCGTCCTCCCGTGCTCCAGCACCGTCACCCGGTCGGAGATCGACATGACCAGCGCGACGTCGTGCTCGATCAGCACCACGGCGGCGCCGAGCGCGCTGATGCGGCCGATCAGCTCCATCAGCGCCCGCTTCTCGGTCGGGTTCGCGCCCGCCGCGGGCTCGTCCAGCAGCAGGACGCTCGGGTCGCCCGCGAGCGCCCGCGCGATCTCCAGCCGGCGCCGGTCGCCGTAGGCGAGCCCGCCCGCGGGGCGGTCGGCCGCGTCCAGCAGCCCGACGAAGTCCAGGCAGCGGCGCACCGCGTCGAGGTCGGCCCGCGACAGCGGCCGCAGCAGGGTGCGGTCGCGGGCGAACCGGCCGATCAGCACGTTCTCGGCGACGGTCATCTCCTCGAACAGCCGGATGCTCTGGAAGGTGCGCGCGAGCCCGGCGGCGGCGACCCGGTGCGGGGCGAGGCCGCGGACGTCCCGCCCGGCGAGCACGACCGTCCCGGCCGACGGCGCGATCATCCCGGTCACGCAGTTGAACGCGGTGGTCTTGCCCGCGCCGTTCGGGCCGATCACGCTGACGACCTGGCCGGCGTCCGCTTGCAGGGCGAGCCCGTCCACGGCCGTGACGCCGCCGAAGCGGCGGGACAGGCCGTCGACCTCCAGCAGCGTGCCGCGCGCGGCCGGCGGCTCCGGCGGGGGCCCGGCCCGCTCGGGCAGGCGCAGGCGGCGCGGCCGGTACGGCCACACCCCCTGCGGCCGCAGGAGCACGATCAGGATGAGCAGCAGCGCGAAGAACAGCCCCCGGTACTCCTGGACGGTGCGCAGCACCTCCGGCAGCGCGACGATCACGACGGCGCCGACCATCACCCCGGGCCGGCTGCCCATCCCGCCGATGATCACCACGAGCAGGATCATCAGCGAGGTCAGGAACGTGAAGCTGGACGGGTCCACGGTGCCGAGCTGCGCGGCGTTCAGCGGCCCCGCGACCGCCCCGGTCATCGCGCCGAGGACGTACGCCAGCAGCTTCACCCGCCGCGAGGGCACGCCGACCGCCTCGGCGGCGGTGTCGTCGGCCCGGATGGCGCGCCAGGCGTAGGCGAGCCGCGACCGGGCCAGCAGCGCGGTCGCGGCCAGCACGACGGTGAAGAACGCGAGCGCCAGGTGGAAGAAGTCCTTCGGCGTGACGATCTCCCGGCCGCCGACGGTCACCGGCGGGATCCCGGTCAGCCCGTTCGGGCCCCCGGTCACCTGCAGGTTGATCACGGTGATCCGGATGATCTCCCCGAAGCCGAGCGTGACGATCGCGAGGTAGTCGCTGCGCAGCCGCAGCGTCGGGTACCCGATGACCGCCCCCGCGACCGCGGCGGCGGCGACCGCGACCGGCAGCGTCGGCCAGAAGCCCCACTCCAGCTTGAGCATCAGCAGCCCGGAGGCGTAGGCGCCGATCGCGAAGAACGCGGCGAACCCGAGGTCGAGCAGCCCCGCGTACCCGACGACGATGTTGATCCCGAGCCCGAGGATCGCGTAGACCAGGATCGTCCCCGCGACGGTCAGCGCGTAGTCGTCGAGGGTCTGCCCGGCGACCAGCGCCAGCGCGACCAGCAGCGGCCAGCCGCCGTACCGGGCCGCGGCCTCCCCGCCCGCGAGGCGCGGCGCCCGGGCCCTCATGCCCGCTCCACGACGCGCTCGCCGAACAGGCCGGTCGGTCTCAGCGCCAGCACCGCGATCAGCAGCCCGAAGATGATGACGTCCGTCCAGCGGGACGAGACGTACCCGGCGGAGAACGACTGGACGAGGCCGATGCACACGCCCGCGACCATCGTCCCCGGCAGGTTCCCGATGCCGCCGAGCACCGCCGCGGTGAACGCGCGCAGGCCGATGAGGAAGCCCATGCCGAAGCTGATCTGCACGTAGTACACCCCGTACATGACGCCGGCCGCGCCCGCGAGCAGCGATCCGATGAAGAACGTCGTCAGGATCAGCCGCTCCACGTTGATGCCCTGCAGCCGGGCGGCGTCGCGGTCCATCGCCAGCGCGCGCATCGCGGTGCCCGTCACGGTGCGGGTGACGAACAGCCACAGCGCCGCCATCAGCGCCACCGACAGCACCACCAGCGCGAGCTGCCCCCAGGTGACGTGGACGGCGCCGCTGAAGATCCGGCCGCCGTCCAGCGTGGTGGGATACGACTTGAACCGGGCGCTGGTGAGCACCTTGACGCCCTCCTCCAGCGCCAGCGACACCCCGATCGCGGCGATCAGCAGCGCGAGGCGCGGCGAGGCCAGCAGCGGGACGTAGGCGGCCCTGGCGATCCCGGTGCCGACGACGCCGGTGGCGAGGGCGCCGACCACGACGGCGGCGAGGACGGCGGGCAGCGCCATCCCGCCGGTCGCGCCGAGCGCGGTCAGCGTCCCGAACCCGGCGAACGCGCCGATCATGAACACGTCGCCGTGCGCGAAGTTGATCAGCCGGACCACCCCGTAGATCATCGAGTAGCCCAGCGCGATCAGCGCGAGGAACGCCCCGATCGTCAGGCCGTTCACGAGGTACTGGACGAATTCGCTCATCGGGCCCCTGATCAGGAGGTCTTGGCGTCCACCCAGGTGGCGCCGTTCTCGTCGAGCTTCTTGTAGGCGGTGAACGCGCCGTTCTGGACCTGGACGGTGATGTAGAGCGGGTCGGTCCGGTCGCCCTTGGCGTCGAAGGTGATGGGCCCGGTGATGCCCGGGAAGTCCTTGATCTTGTGGAGCGCCTCGGTGATCGCGGCGCCCCGGGTGGATCCGGCGTCGTCGATCGCCTTGGCGACGATCTTCACGGCGTCGTACTCGTACACCGAGAACGGACCGGGGTCGGCGTTGTTCGCGGCCTTGTACGCCGAGACGAACTTCGCGGCGGCGGGCAGGTCCTTGGCGAGCGGCGCGGTCGTGGCGATGTAGCCGCCGGCCGCCGAGCCCGCGGTCTTCAGCACGGTGGAGTCGGTCGTCGCGTCCCCGCCCATGAGGGTGAACTTCAGCCCGAGCTGCTTGCGCTGCTTCATCAGCAGGCCCGCCTCGGCGAAGTAGCCGGTGAAGTACAGCACGTCCGGCCGGGTCGAGGCGATCTTGGTGAGGACGGGGCCGTAGTCGGACTGGCCGGGCTGCAGCGCGTTCTCGTAGACGACCTGGCCGCCCGCCTGCTTCGTCGAGTTCGCCGCCGCGTCCGCGAGGCCCTTGGCGTAGGTGGTGTTGTCGTGCAGCAGCGCGATGCGCTTGGCGCCCAGCGGCCCGGTCATGAACTTGGCCGCGACCAGGCCCTGGTTGTCGTCGCGCCCGCAGGTGCGGAACACCTTGCCCTTGCCGCTGTCGGTCAGGGACGGGTTGGTGGAGGCGTCCATCACGAACGGGACGCTGCGCCTGCCGTAGATCGGGATCGCGGGCACCGCCGCCCCCGAGCAGTACCCGCCGGCGACCGCCACGACCCCGCTGTTGAGCAGCTTCTGCGCGGCCTGCGCGCCCTGCTGGGCGCTGCACTGGTCGTCGGCCTCCACGATCTGGATCTTCCGGCCGTCCACCCCGCCGGCCTTGTTGATCTCGTCGGCGGCGACCTTGGCCGCGGCGAGGATGTCCTGCCCGGCCGAGGCCGAGTCGCCGCTGAGCGGCGCCGGGACACCGATCTTGATGGCGCCCGAGCCGCCGGAGCCGCCCGATCCGCAGGCGGCGGCGAGCGGGGCGAGCAGCAGGCCGGCGCCCGCCGCGGTGAAGATCCGGAACCGGCGTCCGCGGTCCCGCGGGGTCAGTGGGGTCATCGGCGGCTCTCCGTCGCTCGTGGCCGGCAGGTCCCTCGTGGTCCGGGATGGTGAAAGCGTGAAACGTCGGGGCACGGGCGTCGAGACGGGCAAGCATGCGATCTCATGCACTGATCGGTAAGCACCGCTTGCCCTTTCGCCCCTCGACAGCGCGGCGGAGGCCTCGCAATGATCTTCCCCATGGCCGGTGTCCTGCTGCTCTCCGCCGCCGACGTGCGCGCGGTGTTCGACCTGCCCGCCGCGATCGCCTCGCAGCGGGAGGCGTTCGGCGCGCTCGGCCGCGGGGAGGCGCGGCTCGCGCCGCGGGTGCTGCTGGACGGGCCGGGCGGCGAGGTCGCCTTCAGCTACGTCTCGCGCCTGCCCGGCGCCGGGGCCGTCGCCAAGTTCGGCAGCGTCACCCCGGGCAATGCCGCGCGCGGCCTGCCGACCGTGGCCGCGCTGGTGACCGTCCAGGACCCGGTGGACGGCCGGCCCGTCGCGATCATCGAGGGGGAGTCGGTGACGACGCTGCGCACCTCGGCGGCGAGCGCGGTGGCGGCCGACCACCTCGCGGTGCGCGGGGCGTCCCGCCTCGCGGTCGTCGGCTGCGGGGTGCAGGGCCGCGCGCACGTGCGGGCGATGGCGGCGGTCCGCCCCATCCGCGAGGTGGCGATGGCCTGCCGCCACCCGGAGACCTGCGCCGCCGCGTCCGAGCTCGCGCGGGAGCTGGAGCTGCCGGTCGAGCCGGCGGCGTCCGCCCGCGCGGCGGTCCGGGGCGCGCAGATCGTCGTCACCGCCACCACCAGCGCCGAGCCGGTCGTCCTCGGCGCGTGGCTCGAACCCGGGTGCACGGTCGTGAGCGTGGGATCCTTCGCCCCCGACCGGGAGGAAGTGGACGGCGAGGTCCTCGCCCGCGCCGCCTCGGTCGTGGTGGACGACGTGACGACCGCCCTGGAACACGCCGGCCCCGTCGTGGCCGCCGTGCGGGCCGGGTCTTTGGACCCCGCCCGCGTGCGCCCGCTGGGCCCGGTCGTCGCCGGCCTCGCCGCCGGACGCGGCTCCGACGACGAGATCGTCTTCTACAACAGCGTCGGCCTCGGCGTGCAGGACGCGGCGGCGGCCGCCGTCATCGTCGAGCGCGCCCGCGCGGCCGGCGCCGGGACGCCCGTGGAACTGTGACCGGCCCCTCCGCTGGACCCGGTCAGAGTACACTGGCCGTTCGGTAGAGCGAACGCAAGGCGAGCGAGCGGACGAGGGGCGGGAGCGTGGGCGCGTCAGGGGAATCGGTGCGGGACGTGCTGGCCGGCAACCTGCGCCGCGCGCGGCTGGAGCTCGGGCTGTCGCTGTCGGAGCTGTCCCGCCGCTCGAAGATCGGCAAGGCGACGCTGTCCCAGCTGGAGGCGGGCGCCGGGAACCCCACGATCGAGACCGTGTTCAGCCTGTCGCGCGCGCTTGAGGTCCCCATCTCCGACCTGCTCGACCGCCAGGAGCCGTCCGGGCTCACGGTGGTGCGGGCGGCGGAGGTCGAGGTGCTGAGCGGGGAGGGCGTCGACCTGCGGCCGCTGCGCGGCATCGAGTCCGGCGGGGCCATGTTCGAGGTGTACGACCAGCAGGTCAGGGCCGGCCGCCGGCAGGACTCGCTCGGCCACGTCGGGATGGAGCACACGATCGTCCAGTCCGGGCGGCTCGCCGTTCGGGTGGACGACCGGGACGTCGAGCTCGGCCCGGGCGACTACGTCGGCTTCGACGCGCGCCTGCCGCACAGCTACACCGCCGTCGAGGGGCCCGTCCGCTCCGTCCTGCTGCTGCAGTACACCGCTGACCAGCGGCTCCACGCCTCGCCGGGGACGCCGTCCCATCTGGTGGAAACCCCGTGAAGTCCGACCCGTCCGCGCGTTGACATCGCGCGCGCGACCCGCCTACTCTCGGAATCGTTCGGTTTAACGAACGGCAAACGGGAGGGTCGATGACGCGGGTCGTGGTGCTGGGCGCCGGGATCATCGGCGCGGCCTGCGCCCGCGAGCTGGCCCTGGCCGGATGCGCGGTCACCGTGGCCGACCGGGGCGGCCCCGCGGCCGGGACCACCGCCCACGGCGAGGGCAACATCCTGCTCTCCGACAAGGGGCCGGGCCCCGAACTGGAACTGGCGCGGCTGTCCCGCGAGCTGTGGCCCGCCATCCTGGACGGCGACCCGAACGCCGCCGGCGTCGAGTGGGACGCCAAGGGCGGCATCGTCGTCGCCACCACCCCCGCGGGCGCCGAGGCGCTGACGGAGTTCGCCGGCGCCCAGCGCAAGGCCGGGATCCGCGCCGAGGACCTGGACGCATCGGCCCTCGCCGCCGCCGAGCCCCACCTGACGCGCGACTTCACCAAGGCCGTCCACTACCCGGAGGACGCGCAGGTCCAGCCCGCCGGCGCCGCCACCGCCCTGCTGGCCGCCGCCGTGCGCGCCGGCGCCGCCGTGCGCACCGGATGCGAGGTGCTCGGCGCGGTCCGGCGCGGCGGCCGCGTCACCGGCGTCCGCACCTCCGGCGGCACGCTCGGGGCCGACGCCGTCGTCAACGCGGCCGGCCCCTGGGCGGGGGAGGTCGCCGCGCGGCTCGGCGTCCGGCTCGGCGTCCGGCCCCGCCGCGGCGAGGTCCTGGTGACCGCGCCGATGCCGCCGACCGTCTTCCACAAGGTGTACGACGCCGACTACGTGGGCGCGGTCGGCAGCGGCGCCGGCGACCTGCAGGCGTCCGCCGTCGTCGAGTCGACCCGGGCCGGGACGCTCCTGCTCGGCTCCTCGCGCCGCCGCGTCGGGTTCGACGACCGGCTCCGGCCCGAGGTGCTGTCGGTCATCGCGGCCAAGGCGCTGCGGCTGTTCCCGTCCCTGGCCGGGGTGCCGGTGATGCGCGCCTACGGCGGGTTCCGCCCGTACGTCGACGACCACCTGCCCGTCATCGGCGCCGACCCGCACCTGGAGGGCCTGTGGCACGCCACCGGGCACGAGGGCGCCGGGATCGGCCTGTCCGCCGGGACCGCCGCCGTCCTGCGCGACCTCATGCTCGGCCGCGCGCCCGCGATCGACGCGGCGCCGTTCCGCGCGGACCGGCCCGCCGTCCAGTGCGAAGGAGAGACCCGATGAGCGCGCGACTCGTGCCCGCCGACGGCGACCGGACCGGGCGCCGCCCGGACGTGCCGCTGCGGATCACCGTGGACGGCGAGCCCGTGGACGGCGTCGCGGGCCAGACTCTCGCCGGCGTGCTGCTGGCGGCGGGCCGCCGCACCTGGCGGCGGGGCCCGTCCGGGGCGCCGCGCGGCGTGTTCTGCGGGATCGGCGCCTGCTTCGACTGCCTCCTCACCGTCAACGGCGTCCGCGACGTGCGGGCCTGCCGCCGCCGCGCCCGGGACGGCGACGCCGTCGAGACCCAGACCCGGGACGCCCGGTGAGCCGGCACGTCGTGGTCGTCGGCGCCGGACCGGCGGGGCTCGGCGCGGCGGCGGGCGCGCTGCGCGCCGGGGCGCGCGTCACGCTGGTCGACGCGGCGGAGGAGCCCGGCGGCCAGTACCACCGGATGCCGCCCGCCGCGTTCGGGGCCGCCCGCCCCGGCCGCCTGCACCACGGATGGCGCGGCTTCGAGCGGCTGCGCGACCGCGTGCTCGGCCATCCGCGCTGCGACTGGTGGCCGGAGAGCGCCGTCTGGACCGTCGAACGCGCCGAACAGGGGCCGCCGCACGTCCACGTGCTGCGAGGTGAGGCCGACGGCGCCGGACGGGAGCGGCGCGTGCTGCGCCCGGACGCGCTGGTGCTCGCGCCGGGCGCGCACGACCGCGTCCTGCCGTTCCCCGGCTGGGAGCTGCCCGGCGTCTGCACCGCCGGGGCGGCGCAGGCGCTCGCGAAGGGGGAGCGGCTGGTCATCGGCGACCCCGTCCTGATCGCCGGTTCTGGACCGTTCCTGCTCCCGGTCGCCGCGTCGCTGATCGAGGCCGGCGCCACCGTCCTGGAGGTGCTGGAGGCCAATCCCGCCGCCACCGTGGCGCGCGGCTGGGCCCGGCGCCCGTGGGAGCTGGCGCACCAGGCGGGCAAGGCGGGGGAGCTGGCCGGGTACGCGGGGCTGCTGGCCCGGCACCGCGTCCCCTACCGGACGGGCCGCGCCGTGATCGAGGCCCGGGGCGACGGGCGCGTCGAAGAGGCGGTCACGGCGCGGCTCCACCACGACTGGTCGGTCGTCCCCGGCACCGAGCGCACCGTCGCGGTGGACGCCCTGTGCGTCACCCACGGCTTCAGCCCGCAGCTCGAGCTGGCCGTCGCCGCGGGCTGCCTGCTGCGCGGCGGAGCCGCCGACGCCGCCTTCGCCGACGTCGACGCCGACCAGCGCACCAGCGTCCCGGGCGTCTACGCGGCCGGGGAGATCACCGGCATCGCCGGGGCGCCCGCCGCCCGCACCGAGGGGCTGCTCGCCGGCTGGGCCGCCGGGGGAGGGGACCCCGGCGACCGCGCGGCCGCCGCCCTGCGCCGCCGCCGCGACCGGGCCCGCGCGTTCGCCGGCCGGCTCGCCGCCGCGCACCCCGTCGGCGCGGCGTGGCCCGGCTGGCTGCGCCCCGACACGGTCGTCTGCCGCTGCGAGGAGACCACCTACGGGGCGCTCCTGCGCGCGGCGGACGGCGAGGCCGCCGGCTCGGCCCGCGCCGTCAAGCTCGGCACCCGCGCCGGCCTCGGCCCCTGCCAGGCCCGCGTCTGCGGCCCCACGGTCGCCGGACTGCTCCGCGGCCGGGCGGACGGCGGAGACCCCCACCACCGGCCCGTCGCCCAGCCCATCCGGCTGGGCGAGTTGGCGAACCCTCCAGTCGAGGACCCAGAAGAGAAAGAGAGCGCCCGATGAGCGACAGCAAGCCCCAGAGCCTCGGCGGCGTCATCGTGGCGACGGCCCTGCCCTACCGCGAGGACGCCGCCGCCCCCGCCGGGCTCGCCGTCGACTACGACCGGTACGCCGAGCACTGCCGCTGGCTGGTCGGCAGCGGCTGCCGCGGCGTCGGCCCGAACGGCTCCCTCGGCGAGTACTCCTCGCTGACCGACGACGAGCGCCGCCGCGTCGCCCGCACCGCCGTCGAGGCGGTCGGCGGGGACGGCGTCGTGGTGGTCGGCGTGCACGGCCCCGGATCCCACCAGGCCCGGCACTGGGCGGAGATCGCGGCCGAGGACGGCGCCGACGGCGTGCTGTGCCTGCCGCCGACGATGTACCGGGCCAACCGCGGCGAGATCATCGCGCACTTCGAGGCCGTCGCGTCGGTCGGCCTGCCGGTCATGGTCTACAACAACCCCATCGACACCAAGGTCGACCTCACCCCGGACCTGCTCGCCGAGATCGCCCAGATCGACGGCGTCGTCGCGGTCAAGGAGTTCTCCGGCGACGTGCGCCGCGTCCTGGAGATCCGGGAGAGGGCACCCGGCCTGGAGGTCGTCGCGGGCGCCGACGACGTCACCCTCGAAGCGCTGCTGATGGGCGCGACCGGCTGGTTCGCGGGCTTCCCCAACGTCTTCCCCGCCGAGTCGGCGCTGCTGTACGAACTGGCCACCGCCGGGAAGCTGGAGGAGGCCCGCGCCCTGTACGAGCCGCTCGTCGCCGCGTTCCGCTGGGACTCGCGCACCGAGTTCGTCCAGGCGATCAAACTCGGCATGGAGCAGGTCGGCCGGTACGGCGGCCCCTGCCGCCCGCCGCGCGGCCCGCTCGTGCCCGAGCACCGCGCCGCCGTCACCGCCGACATGGACCGCGCGATCGAGGCGCTCGCGCGGCGGCGGGCGGCCTGATGCGCTCGGCCCGGTCGATCAGCGCGGTCGACTCGCACACCGAGGGGATGCCGACGCGCGTCGTCACCGGCGGCGTCGCGCCCATCCCCGGCGCCACGATGGCCGAGCGGCGCCGCCACGCCGTGGAGCACCTCGACGGGCTGCGCCGGTTCCTCGTGGACGAGCCGCGCGGCCACCCCGCGATGAGCGGCGCCCTGCTCCAGCCGCCCACCCGGCCGGACGCCGACTGGGGCGTGGTCTACATCGAGGTCAGCGGGTTCCTGCCCATGTGCGGGCACGGCACCATCGGCGTCGCGACCGTCCTGGTCGAGACCGGCATGGTGGAGGTGACCGAGCCGGAGACGATCGTGCGGCTGGACACCCCCGCCGGCCTCGTCGAGGCCCGCGTCGCGGTCCGCGACGGCGTCGCCGAGCACGTCACGCTCCGCAACGTCGCCTCGTTCGCGCTCCGCCAGGACGCCGTGGTGAGCGTGCCCGGGCTCGGGGACGTCCGCTACGACATGGCCTACGGCGGCAACTTCTACGCCATCACCGAGCTGGAACCGCTCGGCCTGCCGTTCGACCGGGCCCGCAAGGACGACATCCTCCGCGCCGGACTCGCGATCATGGAGGCGATCAACGAGACCGACCGGCCCGTCCACCCGGGCGACCCGCTGATCGGAGGGTGCAAGCACGTCCAGTTCCTCGCGCCCGGGTCGGACGCCGGGCGCTCCCGCAACGCGATGGCGATCCACCCGGGCTGGTTCGACCGGTCGCCGTGCGGCACCGGCACGTCCGCCCGCATGGCGCAGCTGCACGCCCGCGGCGAGCTGCCGCTGCACAGCGAGTTCGTCAACGAGTCGTTCATCGGAACCCGCTTCACCGGGCGCCTGGTCGGCACAGCCGAGGCCGGCGGCCTGCCCGCGGTGATCCCCGAGTTCACCGGGCGGGCCTGGATCACCGGCACCGCGACCTACCTGCTCGACCCCGCCGACCCCTTCCCCGAGGGCTTCGTCCTCTAGGAGGGTCCCGGCCGGCTCGCTCCCGAGCCCTTCACGGCGGCCCCGACCGCCGCTCCACCTTGAGACCACGGAGGAACCTTCATGACACCGGACCAGGCCGTGTCGGCGGCGGTCGCCGCCGCGCCAGGCTGGGCCGCGTCGCCGCCGGCCGGACGCGCCGCCCACCTGACCGCGGTGGCGGACGCGCTGGAGGCCGCCCGCGAGGAGCTGGTCGCCCTCGCCGACGAGGAGAGCCGCCTCGGCGAGGCGCGCCTGAACGGCGAGCTGACCCGCACCACGTTCCAGCTCAGGCTGTTCGCCGAGCAGGTCCTGGAGGGCGCCTTCCACGACGCCCGCATCGACCGGCCGGACCCGGACTGGCCCACCGGCCCGCGTCCCGACCTGCGCCGCTACCGGACGGCCCTCGGCCCGGTGCTGGTGTTCGCGGCGAGCAACTTCCCGTTCGCCTTCAGCGTCGCCGGCGGCGACACCGCCTCGGCCTGGGCGGCGGGCTGCCCCGTCGTCGTCAAGGCGCATCCCGGCCACCCCCGGCTGTCGCGCCGGACGGCGGAGGCGATCGGCGGCGCCGGGCTCCCGGACGGCGTGTTCGCCCTGATCGAGGGCGAGGACGCCGGAGTCGAGGCGCTGCGGCACCCCGGCACCGCCGCCGCCGCGTTCACCGGCTCCCAGCGGGGCGGCCTCGCGCTGGCGAGGATCGCGGCGGAGCGGCCCGTGCCGATCCCGTTCTACGGCGAGATGGGCAGCGTGAACCCGGCCGTGGTGACGCCCCGTGCGGCCGAGGCGCGCGCCGGGGAGATCGCCGAGGGGTACGCGGCGTCCCTGACGCTGGGGGCGGGCCAGTTCTGCACGAACCCCGGCCTGCTGTTCGCGCCCGCCGGGCTGCCGGACCGCATCGCGGCGCACCTCCGCGAGGCCGCCGCCGCGCCCATGCTCAACGAGCGCATCAGCTCCGGGTACCTGGCCGCGGCGGGCGCGCTGGGCGCCCGGCCCGGGGTGCGGCGGCTCGTCTGGCCGGACGAGCGGGACGCGCTGACGCCGCGCCTGCTCACCATGGACCTCGCGGCGTTCAAGGCCGACATCGACGCCGCGGCGGAGGAGTGCTTCGGCCCCCTCGGCCTGGTCGTCACCTACGACGGCCTCGACGAGGTCGCGGACGCCGTGGCGGCCCTGCCGGGCCAGCTGACCGCGTCGCTGCACGCGGAGCCGGAGGAGGCCGGCGGCCTCGCCGCGCTTGCCGCCGTGCTCGCGGGGCGCAGCGGCCGCGTCCTGTGGAACCAGTGGCCCACCGGCGTCTCCGTCACGCACGCGATGCAGCACGGCGGCCCGTACCCCGCCACGACGGCGCCCTCCACCACGTCGGTCGGCACGGCCGCGATCGAGCGGTTCCTGAGGCCCGTCGCCTACCAGGGCTGGCCGCAGGACCTGCTCCCGCCGCCGCTCCGCGACGACAACCCGTGGAAGGTCCCCCAGGCCGTCCGGTGACGGCGCCCTCGGTCCGCCGCTCCGGCGGCGGACCGGGGACGTCCGGACGGGCCGGCGCCCGGTCGCCGGTCGCCGGCCGCCGGCGGTCAGCCGACCCAGACGGTCTTGGCGTTGCAGAAGGCGCGCAGGCCGTCCGCCGACAGCTCGCGCCCGTACCCGGAGCGCTTCACGCCGCCGAACGGCAGCTCGGGGAAGGAGGTCGTCATCCCGTTGATGAAGACCTGCCCGGCGTCCAGCTCCCGCACGAACCGCTCGCGCTCGGCGTCGTCGCGGGTCCAGGCGTTCGAGCCGAGCCCGAAGCCCGTGGCGTTCGCGACCTCGACGGCCTCCGACACGCCGCGCACGCGCAGCAGCGACGCGACCGGCGCGAAGACCTCCTCGTGGTACATCCGCATCTCGGGCGTCACCCCGGAGACGACCGTCGGGGGGTAGTACCAGCCGGGGCCGTCCGGACGCTCGCCGCCGCACAGCACCGTCGCGCCCCTGCCGACCGCGTCGGCGACGAGCTCCTCGACCTCGGCGCGGCCCTGCTCGTTGACGAGCGGGCCGATGTCGGTGGCCTCGTCCATCGGGTCCCCGACCCTCTTCGCGCGCATCCGCTCGACGAACAGCCGCTCGAACTCGTCGGCGCAGCCGGCGTCGACGATGAACCGCTTCGCCGAGATGCAGCTCTGCCCGTTGTTGAGGCAGCGGGACTCCGCGGCCGTCCGCGCCGCGGCCTCCAGGTCGGCGGACGGCATCACCACGAACGGGTCGCTGCCGCCGAGCTCCAGCACCGTCGGCTTGATCTCGTCCCCGGCGATCGCGGCGACGGACCGCCCGGCGGGCTCGCTGCCGGTCAGCGTCGCCGCCTTCACCCGCGGGTCGCGCAGCACCCGCTCGACCTTCGCCGAGCCGATCAGCAGCGCCTGGAACGCGCCCTCGGGGAACCCGGCGCGGCGGAACAGGTCCTCCAGGAACAGCGCCGTCTGGGGGACGTTGGAGGAGTGCTTCAGCAGCCCCACGTTCCCCGCCATCAGCCCCGGCGCCGCGAACCTGATCACCTGCCACAGCGGGAAGTTCCACGGCATGACCGCGAGCACGGGCCCGAGCGGCTCGTAGCGGACATAGGCGTCCCGGGCGTTCACGTCCGCGGGGTCGGCGGGGCGCCGGTCGGCCATGAACTCCGCGGCGTGCTCGGCGTAGTAGCGGCACGCCTTCGCGCACTTCCGCGCCTCCGCGACGGCCGCCTTGAGCGTCTTGCCCATCTCGGTGGTCAGCATGGCGCCGATCTGGTCGGCCTCCCCGTCGAGGATGTCGGCCGCGGCGTTCATCCACTCCGCCCGCCGCTCGATCGGCACCGTGCGGTAGGAGGCGAACGTCTCCGCCGCCCGCGCGACGCGCCGGTCGACCTCCTCGTCGGTCAGCGCGTCGAAGGTCTTCTCGACCTCGCCCGTCGCGGGGTTGGTCGTGGCGATCGTCGTCATGTCGGGATGCTCCCTGGGTGTCCGGCTCGTTCACCCGGGACGTGCCCGAGGGGCCCCGCAGGAAACGCCCGCCGGGACCGGCGGTCAGGCGGGGACCACGCACACCGGCGAGGGGAGGGGCAGGGGCGGTCCCGCAGGCACGGGGACCCCGTCCGGCCCGATCCGGAAGGTCGCGATCGCGTCGCTCCGCTCGTTCGCCACGTGCATCCACTCGCCGTCCACGTGCAGGTCGCGCGGCCAGTGCCCGCCGGACGGGACGTCCGCGACCGGCTCCAGCGCCGCGCCGCCGTCCAGCACCCGGTGCGCCGTCACCACGTCCGTGCCGCGCATGGACGTGTAGACGTACCGGCCGCCGTCGCCGAGCTTGATCGCCGCGCCCTGGGCCGAGCCGCCCGCCGGACCCGCCGTCGCGGCCGACTCCGCCGCGACCTCCAGACCCGCGTACCCGTCGGCCGGCCGCAGGACGAGGACGGCCGCGGCCAGCTCCGCCAGCACGTACACGTGCCCGCTCGGATGGACGGCCAGGTGCCGCGGCCCGCAGCCGGCCGGGAGGGCCGTCTCCCCGGCGAGCCGCAGGGCGCCGCCCTCGAACCGGAAGGACCGCACGAGGTCGGCCCCCAGGTCGGTCGTCAGGACGGTCCCGTCTGGAGCGCTGACGGCCATGTGGGCGTGCGGGCCCTCCTGGCGGTCGGCCCTCGGCCCGCCGCCGTGCCCCTCCACCACTTGGGGACCGCCGGCCAGGCCGCCGTCCGGTCCCAGCGGATAGGCCCTGACCGTGCCGGACCCGTAGTCGGCGACGACGAGGCGCTCGCCGTCCGGAGTGACCGACAGGTGGCAGGGCAGTGCGCCGGCCTCGCGCGCGCCGAGCTCCTTCAGCCGCGCGCCGGCCACCTCGTAGGCCGCGACCCCGCCGCGGTCCTCCTCCCGGACGGCGTAGAGGACGTTCCCGGTGGGATGGACGGCCAGGTACGACGGGCACACCGCCTCGGCCGCGAGCCCGTCCGCGCGCAGCGCGCCGTCCGCCCCCCGCACGACCCGGTAGATCCCGGCGCCGCCGCCGGCCGCGCCGGTGTACGTGCCCACCCAGAACGCCCGCTCGCCCACCCGGGACTCCCCTCGAAACGCGATCCGCCCGCCCTCCGGCGGCCGAGGGCGAGCCTAGTCCCGACCGTGATCAGCGGCGCCGGGAGCCGTCTCCCCGGGCCCCGCGGCGAGGCGGGCGCGCAGCCGCGCGGCGGCGTCCAGGACCGCCTCCCATTCCGCGTCGGTGGCGTCCACCTGCCGGTGCGCGGTGAAGTAGGGGTTCTGCTCGACCTGCCGGTCCTCGGCGTGCCGCCGGACGACGTCGAGCATCCCCGGCACCGGGTCGTGCCCGCGCTCACGGTCGATCCCGGCGACCAGCTCGTCGAGCGCGGCGGCGGGGTCCGCGTCCGGGACGGTGACCGCGCCGCCGCAGCGGGCGATCTGCTCCTCGTACCGGTCCTCCCAGAACTCCACCCGCCACCCGGGCCACAGCCGATGCCGTCGTAGGCTCAGGGCGAAGTTCGCGCGAGCTCCCATGGACGGGGACCTTAGCGGCGGGCGGTGACAGAGCCCCAGGGGTTTTCCGGAGCGGTCAGGGGGAGGCGGGGCGCAGGAGCGCCTCCTGGGCGACGGAGGCCACGAGCGTGCCGTCCGCCGTGTGGAGCGTGCCGCGGGCGAGGCCGCGCGCGCCGTGGTTCGCGACGGGGTCCGCGGAGTAGAGCAGCCACCGGTCGGCGCGCGGCGGCCGGTGGAACCACACCGCATGGTCGAGCGTGACCGCGGTGGCGAGGCGCCGCGGGGAGCCCGGCGCGCGGGCGCTGCTGACCAGGCCCATGTCCGACAGGTAGGCGACGAGGCAGGCGTGCAGCGAGGGGTCGTCGCCGACCGGCGTCGACACCCTGATCCAGAACGGGTGCGGCATGGGGGACCCGCCGCCCGCGGACGGGTTCACGACCCGGATGTCGAACCCGGCGGGGTGCCTGAGGAACGCGGGCAGCTCCGGCTCGGCGAGCTCCTCCGGGCCGGGCGCGCTCGGCGGCGGACCGGCCTGCCAGTCGAACCCGTCCTCCGGGTCGTGGAACGAGGCGATCAGCTCCAGGATCGGCTTGCCGCCCTGGCTCGCCGTGACGTGCCGGGTCGAGAACGAGCGGCCGTCGCGGGTGCGGGCCACCTCGAACACCAGGGGATCGTCCGGCATGCCGGGGCGGATGAAGTAGGCGTGCAGGGAGTGCGGCGGCCGCCCGCCCGCCGTCAGGCAGGCGGCGCGCAGGCTCTGCGCCGCGACCTGGCCGCCGAACAGCCGAGGCCGCCCGACGGGCGGGGACGCGGCTGTGAAGGAGTCCCCGCCGACCGGCGTCAGGTCGAACACGCGCGTGATCCCGTCGGGGACGTCGCTCATCCGGGCACCTCCTGCGACCTGCGGGCGACCCTACCCACGGACCGGTCGGGCGCGGGCGGCCGGGGGCGGACCACTGCGGGGCCGGGGACGGCCCTGATACGGTCGCGCGCGGTCGACCTATGATCGCCGGTGGGGCCCGGCGGGGTGCCCGGGGGACGTTCGGCGCCCGCCCGCGGGGGTACGCCCTCGCCCCCACGAGGAGATGAGAGAGGCAATGGCAGATATCACCGAGTCGCCCGAATGGACCGCGCTGGCCGAGCACCACGCGGCGATCGCCGGGCGGCACCTGCGCGAGCTCTTCGCGGACGATCCGGGGCGCGCCGACCGGATGACCGTGACCGCGGGGGACCTGTTCCTGGACTACTCCAAGCACCGCGTCACCGGCGAGACCCTGACGCTGCTCGCGGCGCTCGCCGAGCGGGCCGGGCTGCGGGACCGGATCGAGGCGATGTTCCGCGGGGAGCACATCAACGCCAGCGAGGACCGCGCCGTCCTGCACACCGCGCTGCGGCTGCCTCCCGGCGAGGCCCTGACGGTGGACGGGCAGGACGTCGCGGGCGACGTGCACGCCGTCCTGGACAAGATGGCCGAATTCGCGGGCCGCGTCAGGTCGGGGGAGTGGACGGGCTCCACCGGCAAGCGCATCACGGCCGTCGTCAACATCGGCATCGGCGGCTCCGACCTCGGCCCCGCCATGGCCTACGAGGCCCTGCACGACTTCGCGGACGCGGGCATCGCCTGCCGGTTCGTCTCCAACATCGACCCGGCCGACATCCTCGGCAAGCTCGCCGGCCTCGACCCCGAGCAGACGCTGTTCGTCGTCAGCTCCAAGACGTTCGGGACGCTGGAGACCCTCACCAACGCCAAGGTCGCGCGCCGGTGGCTCACCGAGCGGCTCGGCGACGACGCCGTCTCCCGCCACTTCGTCGCCGTGTCCACCAACGCCGAGCGGGTCGCCGAGTTCGGCATCGACACCGCCAACATGTTCGGCTTCTGGGACTGGGTGGGCGGGCGCTACTCCTTCGACGGCGCCATCGGCCTGTCGCTGATGATCGCGATCGGCGGCGAGGCGTTCCGCGAGATGCTCGCCGGGTTCCGGGAGGTCGACGAGCACTTCCGCACCGCGCCGTTCGAGGCCAACATGCCGGTGCTGATGGGGCTGCTCGGCGTCTGGTACACCGACTTCTTCGGCGCGCAGACCCGGGCCGTCCTGCCCTACAGCCAGCGCCTGTCGCGCTTCCCCGCCTACCTCCAGCAGCTCACGATGGAGTCCAACGGCAAGTCGGTGCGGGCCGACGGCGCGCCCGTCGTCGCGCAGACCGGCGCGATCTTCTGGGGCGAGCCCGGCACCAACGGCCAGCACGCCTTCTACCAGCTGCTGCACCAGGGCACCCGGCTCGTGCCCGCGGACTTCATCGGCTTCGCCGAGCCGTTCGAGGACCGCGAGGGCATGCACGACCTGCTCACCGCGAACATGCTCGCGCAGACCTCGGCCCTCGCGTTCGGCAGGACCGCCGAGGAGATCGCGGCCGACGGCACGCCCGCCGCGCTCGTCCCGCACAAGGTCATGCCGGGGAACCGGCCGAGCAGCACGCTCCTCGCGCCGAAGCTCACGCCGAAGACCCTCGGCTCGCTCGTCGCGCTCTACGAGCACATCGTGTTCGTCGAGGGGACGGTCTGGGGCATCGACTCCTTCGACCAGTGGGGAGTCGAGCTCGGCAAGGTGATGGCGATGGACCTCGCCCCCGCGCTCACCTCGCAGGAGCCGCTGTCCGAGGCGCCCGACCCGTCCACCGCCGCGCTCGTGCGCAGGTACCGGGAGCTGCGCGGCCGCAAGGCCTGACGGGCGCGGACGCGCACGGCTCCGCAGCGCGGAGGCACAAGGGCCCGCCGGTCGTCCGGCGGGCCCTTCTCTTCTCGGCTTCTCTCTTCTCGGCTTCGCCGTCAGGCGCGGGCCCCGGGCAGGGGCCCGTCGACCCAGCCCTGGGACTCCAGGATGGCGCGGAACTCGCCATAGGAGATGAACCCGTCGAGATTGCTGTCCGCCCTCTCGAACCTGTCCTGCGTCTCGGCCCGAGTCCAGGACAGCCCCAGCTCCTCCAGCACGAGCGTGAACTCCATCAGGTCGAGCTTCTCGTCGCCGCCGAGGTCCGCGCGCGTGAACACGGCAAGAAGGTCGTCCCCGGTCGGTCTCGTCGTCATCTCGCTCCTCGTTCCGGTCCGATGTAGCCCCGCATCATGTCATAGCGGGCAGGTCCGGCTATATGCGAAACGCCGCAGGAAGACCCCTGGTTCCCGGCTAGCCCTCGCCCGTCAACTCGGGGACGCGGTGGCGGTAGCGCTCCAGCAGCGCGGCGTTCACCTCGTCGCCGCCGGGGACGTTCGCGCTCGTCCAGCGCGGCAGGTCGACGCCGCGCGCCGCCGCGAGGTCGTCGAGGCCGGCCAGCACCCGCGCCCACGCGTACGCGGCGAGGACGGTGGAGACCGCCGCGGTGCGCGGCGCGCCCGCCGGATGCAGGACGTCCCCGGGCGGGACGCACGTGTCGAGCACGATGGCCGCGTGGTCGGCGAGGGTCGTGTCGGTCCGCGCCGCCGCGCCCCGCGACGCCCGCGCCGAGGTCACCGCGACGACCGGCACGCCCCGCGCCGCGCACTCCTCCGCGACCTCCACCGGATAGGGGTTGCGGCCGCTGGTGGAGAACACCACCGCCACGTCGGGCGGGGCGGGCGCCGCCTTCTCGACCACGGCGCGCCCCACCCCGTCCCGCCGTTCGGCGCGGGTGCTGCGCAGCGCGTCGTCGAGCGGGAACACCGCGGGGTCCCAGATCGGGCGGACGGCGGCGAGCCCGCCGGCCCGGTAGAAGGTCTCGCACACCATCGCCAGGGAGTGCCCGGCGCCGGCGACGTGCACGATCCCGTCGGCCTCGATCGCGCCGAGCAGCAGCGCGGCGGCCTCGCCGGCCGCCGCGCCGGAGACCGCGTCGAGGTCGTCGAGCAGGGCGCGGACCCGTGCGGGGACCCCGGAGGACGCCGCGTCAGGCATTCGGTAGAGCCTCCTTCAGGATGCCGGCCAGGTCGTCCTCGCCGGACGCCGCGCGCAGGCGCTCGGCGAGTCCGCCGGACAGAGCGCGCGCCAGCGCGGACAGCGTGCCGACGTGCGCGTCGGGGTCGGGGGTGCAGAACGCCAGCAGCAGGTCGACCGGGTCGTTGTCAGGATGGCCGAACTCGACCGGGGACGCCAGCCGGGTGACGCCGACGCCGACGGCCAGGCCGCCCTCCTCGGGACGGGCGTGGACGAGCGCGAGCCCCTTGGTCAGCACGATGTAGGGGCCGTTCTCCTCCACCACGCGGACGCACGCCTCCGGGTAGCCCTCGCCCGCCGCGCCGGCGGCGACCAGCCCGGAGGCCGCCGCCCGGACGGCCTCCCGCCAGTCGCGGGCCGCCGCCCCGCCGGCCGCGGCGACGACCGGTCCCGGCGGCGGGGTCCCGGGCGCCGCCCCCTCGGGACGGGCCGTCACGGGAGCCAGCCCTGCTCGGTCAGGCGCTCCCGGAGCCGGGCCGCCAGGCCCTCCTTGTCCAGGAAGTCGCTGACGGTGATGACCACGGGCGCGAGGTCGGCGATCTCGCCGGTGTGCATGCCCTGGCCGATCACCACGTCGGGCGACATCCCGCGCGCCGTGGACACGTCGGTGTTCTCGACCCGCGCGTCCACGCCGAGCGAGCGCAGCGCGTCCTCGGCGGTCATCTTGAGCATCAGGCTGGAGCCCATGCCGACGCCGCAGACCGCGAGGATCTCCAGTTGCCGGTCCAGTGCCATGTCCGTCTTCTCTCCTCGTAGGGTCGGTCAGGCCCGCGCGGCGGCCGTTCCCGTTCGCACGGCCGCCGCGCGGCGCCCGTCATGCCTCGGCGGGGGCAGCGCTCTCGGGCGCCGCCTCCTCCTCCACCGCCGCACGGCGCTTCTCGGCGCGGCCGAGGAGCAGCAGGGTGGCGACCATCGCGGCGATCGCGACGGCGGGGACGAGCCAGATCGAGTTTCCGCCGACGACCGGGTCCGCGGCCTTCAGCAGCCAGGCGATCGCATACCAGTCGGGGTCGGCGAGCGTCGCCAGCTCGGGCGCGGTCTTCTCGTACAGGCCCCACGTGACCGCCTGCCCGACGGCGAGGACCAGCCCGGTGACGACGCCGCCGAGGACGGCGCCGCGCCAGCCCGCCACCACGTTGCCGAACAGCGCCGCCGCGCCGCCCACGAAGAACAGCATGATCATGGGCGGGGCGAGGGTGAACCAGCCGGCGCCGGCGAACACGCCGAGGCAGACCAGGAACACCACGGTCGACGAGACGAACCCGACCATGACGGCGGTCGGCGCGACGGGGAACACGGTGGGCGCGTCCAGCGCCGGGCGCGTGCCCGGGATGACGCGGTCGCTGAACCCCTTGAACGCCGGGACGATCTCACCCAGGAACATCCGCACGCCGAACAGCAGGATCGCGATGCCGCCCGCGAACCGCAGGCCCACCAGGATCGCCCACACCCACGGCGACAGCTTGTCGTCCATCTCGGCCGCGGCCTTGGCCACCACGCCGTCGTCGGCGAACGCGACCCCGACCAGCATGATCACGGTGATGATCAGCGCGGTGCTGACGTTGACGTCCTTGAAGAACGACAGCTGGCGCGGCAGCTTCAGCTTCTCGGTGTCGTGCTTCTCGCGGCTGCCGAGCGGGCGGGCCGCGTAGCCGGTGATCAGGCAGGCGAGCGAGCTGGTGTGCGCGAACCCGAACCGGTCGTCCGGCATGACGCGGCGCATCAGCGGGCGCATCCACAGCGGCTGCAGCGTCCAGTACGCCGCGACGAACCCGGCCCCGCAGAGCACGAGGGTGAGCTGGTCGGCGCCGGGCGCGATCGTCACCAGCGAGGCGACCGTCACCGTGCTGATCCAGAACATCAGGTGGCCGGTGAGGTACAGGTACCGGGCCGCCGGGAAGAGCCGCACCACCAGCACGTGCGCCAGGAACGCGACCGTGATCACCAGCGCGATCGTCCCGCCCTGGTCGGCGAGGAAGTCGGCGAGGGTGTTGTCGGCCTTCGGCGGCGTGGTCCCCATCGCGCTGGCGAGCACGGTCTGGAAGCTCGTCAGCCCGCCGGTGAAGACCTCCACGCCGATGAACAGGATGACCACGCCGATCGTGGCGCGCAGCGCCCCGGCGAAGACGTCCTCGAACCGCTTGCGCTGCAGGAGCAGCCCCAGCAGCGTGATGAGCCCGATCAGGATGGGCACCTGGCCGAACACGTTGTCGGCCAGGAAGGTGAGGATGTCCTTGATGACGTCCATGGTGAACTCGCCTCACATCTCGGGGGATGGGTGGTGCGCTGTCGCCCCCGTCAGCGCGGACGGACGATCGTGCGCCCGGGACGCGGCGCCCGGGCGTGCGGTCAGTGGTTCGGTGGTCGCAGGTCCAGTTCGAGCCGGTACCGGTCGCCGCGGTAGACGGACCGGACGTACTCCAGCGGCCGGCCGTCCGCGTCTCTGGTGATCCGCTCGAACAGGAACGCCGGCGTGTGCACCGGGACGCCGAGCTCGGCGGCCTCCTCGGCGGTGGTGACGGTCGGCTCGATGGTCTCGGTGCCCGAGGCGATCACGATGCCGCCGCCCCGGAGCAGGTCGTAGAACGACCGCCCCTCCAGGTCGTGCCGCCGCAGGCCCGGCATCAGCGCCCGCGGCAGGTAGAGGGTCTCGATGGCCATGGTGGCCTCGTCGGCCAGCCGCAGGCGGCGAATGGTAAATACCTCTTCGTCGGGCGACAGGGCCAGCCGGCGGCCGATCCGCGCCCCCGCGGCCTCGGTGCGGAACGACAGCACCCGCCCGCCCGGCTTCATCCCGCGCCTGATCATGTCCTCGGTGAACGACGTCATGGTCAGCGACACGGCGATCCGGGGTTCGGCCACGTAGGTCCCGCTCCCGTGCCGCCGCTCGAGCAGTCCGTCGGTGACGAGCCCGTCGATGGCCTGGCGCAATGTCGGCCGCGAGACGCCGAGCTCCTCGGCCAGGCGGCGCTCGGACGGCAGCGCGTCGCCGACGTCCAGGCCGTCCAGCATCGCGAGCAGCTCGCGCCGGACCGCCTGCCGTTTCGTGCTCCCGGTCCGGGCCTCACCGGCGGATGGCATGCGTATCACCTCCTTACCGCCTGTTCCTGTCGTCGCACACGGTATGTCCCATTATGGCGACTGGTCAATACCACTTTGTCGATGTTTGCCGTGGTCATGGGCGGACGGCCCGAACTACCGTCGCGGAAGATCGTCAAGACGGTGCCGTTCCGGCGGCGGTCCGGAGGACGGCGACGCCGCGCCCGGCGCGGCGAGGAAGGCGGCCAGATGAGGAAGTTCGTGCGCGGCGCACTGGCGCTCGCCCTGCCCGTGCTCATGCCGGCGGCGCTCTGCGCGGCGCCGGCCCGGGCCGGCGAGAACAGGCCGGGGGCCCGGGACGGCTGGAGGCTCGTCGCCTCCGAGCCGTTCGACCGGCGCATCGACGATGCGAGGACGCCCTGGAGGCCGGACGGCGACGGTCCGTCCAGTCCGTACAACGTCGACATGTACGACAACGACGGCGCCTACTTCGACACGGTGGGCGGTCCGGCGTTCCGCGAGCAGCTCGCGAAGATGAAGACCTACCGCAAGTCGTTCGCGTTCGGGAAGCGCGGCTGGCTCACCGCCGAGCTGGCCGCCCGGGACGCCGACGGGGACGGCCGGCCGGACGCGCCGCCCTCGCTCACGTCCCGCAAGGGCATGGCGTGGATGAAGGAGCCGAGCCACCAGGCGGGCGTCGTCATCCGCTCGACCCGCGACCTGCCCGCCGAGTACCGGGTGGAGATGACCCTGCGCGGCCTCGACTTCGGCGGCCAGCGCGACGGGTCGTGGGACTACCCGGACGGCCGGATCAACGGCTACTCGCCCGAGGGCTGCAAGACCAACTTCCCGTGGGCGTCGGGGGGCGACTACACCAGGCCCGAGTGCTCCTGGGCCGACGTCCGGACCGACTCCAACGGCTTCTACTACATGTCGATCATGGACTACCGGCAGGTGGCGCCGCACAACAACGTGTTCGTCCACGGCCACCGCAAGGTCGCCATGGACGGCTACAACCGGTACAAGTACACCGGCAAGGGCCTGCTGTACTGCAACCCCGCGACCGGGCAGTACGAGCCGTACTCCGCCGGAACCGGCAACGGCGTCAACGCGATCTTCATGACCGACGACCGCCGCTACCCGACGATGCCGGGCACTGAGTACCTGATGGAGAGCGAGTGCGGGCTGCGCAAGGGCGGCGCCATCGTCTCGACCGTCGACCTCAGGCCCGAACTCCTGCCGAAGGAGCCGTACACCTTCGCGGTGGAGCGGCGCGGCGGCGCCTACACCATGGAGATGTCCGGGGTCTTCGCGCACGTCGGCCGGGCGACCTTCCGCTACACGCGCGCGTTCGTCCAGGACGGCGAGCCGATCTGGCACTACAACCAGAAGCCGGGCGAGTACGACGGCCGGTTCAACGCCGACTGGACCTGGACGGGCCCGGGCGGGACCCTCGTCGACCGCGACACCTGGCCGGCCGGGTCCGCCTACCCCGACCGGTTCATGATCGGTGACCCGCACATGAACTTCTACGAGGGATCGGCGCAGGTGGACGACATCCGCCTGTACGTACCGAAGTAGGTGCCCGATGTCGGTGGCGCGGTCTAGGGTCCGTGGGAACGTGCCAAGCCTCGTCCTTGGGGGCCTCGTGACTCAGCAGACCGCGCCCGGCCGGGCGCCCGCGCCGTCCCTCGCCGAGCCCTGCGCCGGGCGGGAGGCGGCGGGCGCCCGGCCGACCGCCGGGCGGGGCCCGGCGCCCGCGCTGGACGTCTTCCTGACCGGCCAGGTCTTCATGGACATGATCTTCACGGGGCTGCCCGGGCTGCCGCCGCCCGGCACCGAGATCGTCACCGACGGCCTCGGCTCCGCGCCGGGCGGCGTCGCCAACATCGCCGTCGCGATGAGCCGGCTCGGCCTGCGGGTCGGGCTGGCGGCCCCGTTCGGCGACGACATGTTCGGCGCCTACCTGTGGCGGACGCTCGCCGAGCAGGAGGGCGTCGACCTCGGGCCGTCGCGGCGGGTGCCGGGCTGGTCGACGCCGGTCACGGTGTCGATGGCCTACGACTCCGACCGCAGCATGGTGACGTTCGAGCGCCCCGTCCCGGCCGCGCAGGCGGGCCCGGACGGCCTCGGCGCGCCGCCGGCCGCGCGGGCGTGCGTCGTGGACGTCGACCGCCCGCTCCCGTCGTGGACGGCGGGGATGCGCGAGCGCGGCACGCTGGTGTTCGGCGACCTCGGCTGGGACCAGACGGGCGCCTGGCCGGCCGAGGTCCTCGACCGCCTCGCGCACGTGGACGCCTTCCTGCCGAACGCCGCCGAGGCGATGTCCTACACCCGCACCCGCTCGCCGGCCGAGGCCGCCGAGGCGCTCGCCGAGCGGGTGCCGCTCGTCGTGGTCAAGTGCGGCGGCGACGGCGCGATCGCCATCGACTCGGCGGCGGGGGAGCGGGCCGAGACGCGGGCGCTGCCGGTGCGGGCGCTCGACCCGACCGGCGCGGGCGACGTGTTCGCCGCGGGCTTCGTGTTCGCGACCCTCGCCGGGCTCGCGCTGCCCGAGCGGCTGCGGTTCGCCAACCTGTGCGCGGGGCTGTCGGTCCGGCACCGCAGCGGCTCCCTCGGCTCGCCCTGCTGGGGCGAGATCGCCGCCTTCGGCGAGTCGGGCGAGGTGCCCGAGTCGGTCCTCGCCGACTACGCGTTCGTGATCCCGTTCATCCCCGAGGCCGCCGACGACACCGTCGTCCGCGCCGAGCCGACGCTGCGCCGGGAGGGGTGAGCCGGCGGGTCAGCCGGCCGCCGCCCCGGCGCGGTACTCCTGCGGGCTGACGCCGTGCTCGCGCTTGAACGCCGTGCTCAGCGCGAACGCGGTCCCGTAGCCGACCCGGCGGGCCACCGCCTCCAGCGTCGCGTCCGTCTCGCGCAGGAGGTCGGCGGCCTGCGCGAGGCGGACGCCGGTGAGGTAGACCATGGGCGGCTCGCCGACCAGCTTCGCGAACCGCTGCGCGAGCGCCGCGCGGGACGCCCCGGCCCCGGCCGCGAGGTCCGCGACCGTCCACGGGTGCGCCAGGTCGTCGTGCAGGAGCCGGAGCGCGGGACCGACGACCGGGTCGCCGTGGGCGCGGTACCAGCCGGGCGCGGCCGAGTCCGGGCGGGAGAACCAGGCGCGCAGCGTCGCGATGAGCAGCAGGTCGAGGAGCCGGTCGAGGACGACGTCCTGGCCGGGCTCGTCCTTGCCGATCTCCTCCTGCAGCACGGCGACGAGCGGCGACTTCCAGGTGTCGCCGCGGACGACCGCCACCGGGGGCAGCGCGGCCAGCAGCCGCTGGGTGACGGCGCCGCGCATCTGGTAGGTGCCGATCAGCATGACCGCCGAGCCGCCGGGGTCGTTGCCCCAGGCGCGGACGCCGAGGTCCATCGCCTCCGACAGGCTCGTCCCGTCCGGGGTGGTGCAGCGCTGCCCGGGATGGATGACGACCTGCGGCGCGGTCGCGGGGTCGTCGCTGACGGTGTAGGGGTCCGGGCCGCGGAAGACGGCCATGTCGCCGGGGCCGACGCGCTGCGGTTCGCCCTCGTCGGGGATCAGCCACGCCTCGTCCCTGACCATGGAGAGAAGGGTCAGGGGCGCCTCGTCCTGGATCCGGAGCGACCAGGGCCGGGCGAGGGTGGAGCGCAGCATGAACGCTCCCCGCGCGCGCGGACCGTCGAGGAGTTCGGCCAGGGCGTCCATGGGGGCCAGCGTAGACGCTCGCGTATGGGGGCGAGCGTCTCGACGATGGTGGCCGGAACCGCCCGGCGGTTGACTCGAAGGCATGACGAACAGCGCAGCGGACATCATCGAAAGCGGCCTCACCCTCGTCCTCGGCGGGACCGGCAAGACCGGCCGCCGCGTCGTCGAGCGGCTGGAGGCGCGGGACGTCCCGGTCCGGATGGGCTCGCGGTCGGCCTCGCCGCCCTTCGACTGGGAGGACGAGTCGACCTGGGCGCCCGTCCTGCGGAACGTCGAGAACGTCTACCTCTCCTACTACCCCGACCTGGCCGTGCCCGGAGCCCCCGGCGCCGTCCGCGCGTTCACCGCCGCGGCGGCGGACGCGGGCGTGCGGCGCGTGGTCCTGCTGTCGGGGCGTGGCGAGCCCGAGGCGCGGGAGTGCGAGCGGATCGTGGCGGCGTCGGGCCTGCGGTGGACGGTCGTGCGGTCGAGCTGGTTCGCGCAGAACTTCAGCGAGGACTACCTGCTCGACCCCGTGCGGGCGGGCGAGGTGGTCCTCCCGGCGGGCGACGTGCCCGAGCCGTTCGTGGACGCCGACGACATCGCGGACGTGGCCGTCGAGGCGCTCACCCGGGACGGGCACGCCGGCGAGGTCTACGAGGTGACCGGCCCGCGGGCGCTCACGTTCGCCGAGGCGGTCGCCGAGATCGGCCGCGCCGCCGGACGCGGGATCGCCTTCGTCCCCGTCGGCGCGGACGACCACGCGGCGGCCCTCCGGGAGCACGGCGTGCCCGAGGACGTCATCGCCCTCCTGACCTACCTGTTCACCACCGTGCTGGACGGCCGCAACGCCCGGCCCGCCGACGGCGTCGAGCGGGCCCTCGGCCGCAAGCCGCGGGACTTCTCCGAGTACGCCCGCGACACCGCCGCCAGCGGCATCTGGAACCACTGACCCGAGGACCGGACCATCATGAAATCGTCTCTCGCGGGCGTCTCCGCGACCCTTTCCATCATCATGGCGGTCGGGATGGCCGGAACGTTCTTCGGCTTCTCCACCGGGGTGATGCCCGGTCTGAGCGCGGCCCGCCCCGCGTCGGCCATCGACGCCATGCAGGGCATCAACCAGCGGATCCAGAACCCGGTCTTCGTGGGGATGTTCCTCCTGGTGCCCGTCCTGGCAGGGGCGGCGGGAGTGCTGCTGCTCACCATGGACCAGAAGTCGGCGGCCCTGCTCTTCTTCGCCGCGGCCGGACTGTACTTCGCGGGCGCGCTTCTTCCGAGCTTCGCGGTGAACATCCCGATGAACAACGACCTGGACGGCGTCACGATCCCGAAGGACGCGTCCGAGGCGGCGAGGATCTGGTCGGACTACTCCGGCCGCTGGACGGCGTGGAACACCGTCCGGGCCGTGTTCAGCTGGGCGAGCCTCCTCGCGATGAGCCTGGCCGTCTACGTCTGGGGCAAGGACGGCTGACCCGGGCCGGCGGCGCCGAGGGCCCGTGCTCCCTTCCCGGAGCACGGGCCCCGAGCCGCGCTCACGGGAGCAGCACGCCCCAGTGGACGCCCCACGGGACGAAGACCGCGCCGGCGGCCAGCAGCAGCCCGAGCCGCACGCGCTCGCCGCGGGGGACGGCCGCTCCCGTCCGGCGCCACGCCAGCGCCGTTCCGGCCGCCGCCACGACCGTCGCCGCGGCGAGCCCCTGGAGGACCAGCCACGGCAGCGGCCTGCCGCCGAGGACGGGACCGGGGCTCGGATCGCTGCCCGCGACGAGGGAGAGGAGGTAGACGACCGGACCGAAGGCGGCGACGAGTCCGGCCCCGGCGAGCAGGCGGGCCCAGCGGCTCACCGGACGCGCCCTCCGCCCGCGCAGCCTGCGCACGAGCGCGGCCAGCGGGTAGGCGAGGAAGCCCACGAGGAAGAGCACGGCCGCCGCCAGGTGCACCCACCGCGACTCCCACCACGCCAGCGGAGCCACCTCGGTGCTTGCGTGCGCCTGGTGGGGCGGCGTCGCCGTCCCACCAGGCGGCGTCGCCGCGTCGGCCGCGGGCGGCTTGCCGCTCGTGACGTCGCGCACCCAGGCGCCGACGAGGTCGGCGTAGCCGGGTGCGAGCTCGGGGCCGCGGGTGGTTCCGCCGTCCGGGGTCAGGTGCGCGGCGTGGTCGGCTCCGGCGAAGAACCGGAAGGTGTAGCGGTCGTTGCCGCCCCGCCTCAGGGCCTTCGCGAACAGCGGCGGATTGTCCTCGGGCGGGGTCTGCAGGTCGTGCTCGCCCCAGACGCCGAGCAGGGGCTGCCGCACGCGCGCCAGCACGGCGGGCGCGTCGAAGTAGGCCTCGGCGAACAGGCCGACGTCGCCGGCGAGCCGGGCCAGCGCCGGCTTGCCGCGGTCGATCAGCGAACCCGAGACGCCGACCCTGCGCAGGTCGGAGACCTCGTTCCAGGTCTGCTGGCGGATCGGCGTCATGGCGTTGCCGCCGACGACGATCACGAAGGCCGCCTCGGCCGAGCGGGACGCGGCGAGCGGCGCGACCCAGCCGCCCTCGCTGAGGCCCCACAGGCCGACCTTCCGGTGGTCGACGCCGGGGCGGGCGCGCAGGGCCCGCAGCCCGCCGAGCGCGTCCTCGGCGAGCTCGGAGTAGTCGCGGCGCAGTGCGGTGTACCCCGCCGACCTCTTGTCGTAGATCAGCACGGCGAGGCCGCGCCGCGCGAACTCCGTCGCCTCGGTGAGCAGGTGCTCGCGCGGCACCCCGGCGCCGGACCCGGTGACGAGCACGACGCCGGGACGGGGCGGCCCCTTCACCGCCGGGGCGAGGACCGTGCCGTGCAGGGTCAGCCCGCCCGCGCCCGTGAAGGCCACGTCCGTCGAGGTCAGGCCGGGCGGTGCGGGGATCCGGCCCGGGCCGCCGCCGGCGCCGGCCCGGGCGGGTGCGGCCCAGAAGGCGCCGAGCAGCAGCGCCAGGAGGAGGGTCATCGCGGTTCTCATGGCGGCGACCCTAGAACTACAGAGAAAGCTCTGCAAAGAGTTCTCTGCAAATATACGTCTGCGGTACTAGGCTTCTCCCCATGAAGGACGAGGAGGAGCCCGTCGTCCTGGACGACCCGGGGCGCATGAAGGCGCTGAGCCACCCGCTGCGGCGCCGGATCCTGCACCGGCTGCGGGTGCACGGCCCGGCGACGTCCACGACGATCGGCGAGGCGCTCGGCGCCAACACCGGCACGACCAGCTACCACCTGCGCCAGCTGGAGAAGCACGGGTTCATCGAGGAGATCCCGGAGCGTTCGGGCGGCCGGGAGCGCTGGTGGCGCCGGACCGAGGGGCTCCGCGACGTCCGCGCGCCCCACCCCGGCTCCCTCCCGCCCGAGGACCGGCCGGTGCTGGCCGAGCTGATGCGGGTCGGCCACGCCGAGGACATGGAGCTGTTCGCCGGGCTCCCCGCCGCCTACGAGCGGGACCAGGCCTGGGCGCGGATGTCGCGGGGGTTCGCCCACATGACAGAGGAGGGCCTGGCCGAGTTCTTCGAGGCCTACATCCGCCTGCTGCACGAGCACGCGCACGGCCGGGAGGACGCGCCGCCGGGCGCCCGCCCCGTCCACATCCGCCTGTTCACCCTCCCCGCCGACGGCGACTGAGGCGCGGCGGGGCTTACGATCGCTGGATGGGCGGCGTCTACGCGATCAGCGACCTGCACGTGGGGTTCCCGGAGAACCGCGCGTTCGTCGAGGGGCTGCGGCCCGCGTCCGAGGACGACTGGCTGATCGTGGCGGGCGACGTCGGCGAGCGCTTCGCCGACGTCGAGTGGACGCTCCGCACCCTCGCCGGACGCTTCGCCGCCGTGCTCTGGGTCCCCGGCAACCACGAGCTGTGGACCGTCAAGGGCGACCCCGTGCAGCTGCGCGGCGAGGCCCGCTACCGCCGGCTCGTCGACATGTGCCGCGGCCTCGGCGTCCTGACCCCAGAGGACCCCTACCCCGTCTGGGACGGACCTGACGGCGCCGTCACCGTCGCGCCGCTGTTCATCCTCTACGACTACACGTTCCGGCCGGACGGGACGTCCACCAAGGAGGAGGCCCTCAAGGCCGCGCACGAGGCGGGCGTCGTGTGCACCGACGAGGTCTACCTGCACCCCGATCCGCATCCCGGCCGGGACGCCTGGTGCGACGCCAGGATCGACTACACCGAGCAGCGCCTGTCCGCCCTGGAACCGGGGACGAGGACCGTCCTGGTCAACCACTGGCCGCTCGTCCGCGAACCCACCCGCGTCCTGTGGTACCCCGAGTTCGCCCAGTGGTGCGGCACCGAGCGGACCGCGGACTGGCACAGCCGGTACGGGGCGGTGTCCGTCGTGTACGGGCACCTGCACATCCCCCGGACGATCTGGACCGACGGCGTCCCGCACATCGAGGTGTCGGTCGGCTACCCGCGCGAGTGGCGGCGGCGGGCCGACGCCCCGCGCGGTCCCCGCCGGGTCCTGCCCGATCCCGAGACGTCCTGACCGCCGCGACCGGCCGGTCCTAGCGCGCGCCGCCCGGCACCACTCCGGCGGCGGCGAGCGACAGCATCCGGCCGGCGGCGCCGGGGTCCCGCTCGGCGACCGTCGCGATCGCGCCCGCGAGCCCCAGCACGTCGCCGAACGCGGCGTCCGCGGGCGCGTCCCCGGCGCGCTGCGCGCGGGCGAGCAGCGCCTCGCCCGCCTCGAACATCGCCGTGCGCGAGCCCGAGTTCTCCAGCCGGGGGTCGCGCAGCGACACCACCGCCGAGGCGGCCATCCCCGGGAACGCCGTGACCTCCGAGACGAACGTCCGCAGCCAGGTCAGCAGCGCCTCGCCGGGGGAGGGGGAGTCCAGCAGTCCGCGCGCGGCGGCCGCCAGCCCGTCGTAGACGTCGGCGAGCAGGGCCTCCAGGAGGTCCTGCCGGGTGGGGAAGTGGCGGTAGAGCGTTCCGATGCCGACGCCCGCGAGCCGCGCGACGCCCTCCAGGGAGGCGCCCGCGCCCCGGCTCTGGAAGGTCTCCCGCGCCGCGGCGAGCAGCCGCGCGCGGTTGCGCCGCACGTCCGCGCGCACCGCACGCGCCTTCGGCGTGTCGTCGCTGGTCACCTGGGTTGTCGATCCTTCCGGCGGGTGGAGCGGGCCTGCGGCTTTCGGAGGGATCCGCGGCTTTGGAACGGTCCTTCGATCCTAGCCGCGCCGCCTCCCCGCCCCCGCGCCGGGATGCGCCCTGACCTGCCAGGGCCCGCCGCGCACGGTGCGCGGCGGGCCCGTCGGCGCCCCGGGCGGCGCCCCTCCGGCCCTCCGGCCGGTCAGCTCCCGGCGGGCGAGACCGGGAGGTGCAGGCGGCCGCCGGAGGCCTTGAACTCCTCGGCCTTCTCCCGCATCCCGGCGGCGAGGGCCTCCTCGTCGCCCAGGCCCCGCTCGGCCGCGTACCGCCGCACGTCCCGCGTGATCTTCATGGAGCAGAAGTGCGGGCCGCACATCGAGCAGAAGTGCGCGGTCTTCGCCGGCGCCGCCGGGAGCGTCGCGTCATGGAAGGCCCGCGCGGTGCCGGGGTCGAGGGACAGCTCGAACTGGTCCTCCCAGCGGAAGTCGAACCGCGCCTCCGACAGCGCGTCGTCCCACGCACGCGCGCCCGGGTGGCCCTTGGCGAGGTCGGCGGCGTGCGCGGCGATCTTGTAGGCGATCACGCCGGCCTTGACGTCGTCGCGGTCCGGCAGCCCGAGGTGCTCCTTCGGCGTGACGTAGCAGAGCATCGCGGTGCCGTGCCAGCCGATCATCGCGGCGCCGATCGCGGAGGTGATGTGGTCGTAGCCGGGCGCGATGTCGGTGGTCAGCGGCCCGAGGGTGTAGAACGGCGCCCCGTCGCACCACTCCTGCTGCAGGTCCACGTTCTCCTTGATCTTGTGCATGGGGACGTGCCCGGGGCCCTCGTTCATCACCTGGGTGCCGAACCGCGCGGCGATCCGCGTCAGCTCGCCCTGGGTGCGCAGCTCGGCGAACTGGGCCTCGTCGTTGGCGTCCGCGATGGAGCCCGGGCGCAGGCCGTCCCCGAGCGACCAGGTCACGTCGTAGGCGGCGAAGATCTCGCACAGCTCCTCGAAGTGGGTGTAGAGGAAGTTCTCCTCGTGGTGCGCCAGGCACCAGGCCGCCATGATCGACCCGCCCCGGGACACGATCCCCGTCTTGCGCCGCGCCGTCAGCGGGACGTACGACAGCAGCACCCCGGCGTGGACGGTCATGTAGTCCACGCCCTGCTCCGCCTGCTCGATCACGGTGTCGCGGAACACCTCGTAGGTGAGCTCCGCCGGGTCGCCGCCGACCTTCTCCACCGCCTGGTACAGCGGCACGGTCCCGACCGGCACGGGGGAGTTGCGCAGGATCCACTCGCGCGTGGTGTGGATGTCCCGCCCCGTCGACAAGTCCATGATCGTGTCGGCGCCCCAGCGGGTGGCCCACGTCATCTTCTCGACCTCGTCCTCGATCGAGGACGCGACCGCCGAGTTGCCGATGTTCGCGTTGACCTTGACCAGGAAGTCGCGTCCGATGACCATCGGCTCGATCTCGGGATGGTTGACGTTGGCGGGCAGCACCGCTCGCCCGGCCGCCAGCGCGTCCCGGACGGCCTCCGGGGCCACGCCCTCGCGCAGCGCGGCGAACTCCATCTCCGGCGTGATCTCCCCGCGCCGCGCGTAGGCCCGCTGGGTCACCGCGCCGCCGGTGCCGCGCCGCGGCCGCCGGGGCAGGGAGCCCTCGCCGTCGGCCTGCGGGAGGCCTCCCGCGCCCCCGGGGAAGGCGGTGGACGACGGCCGGCGTCCGTCGTCCTCGGGGCGCGCCGCCCGCCCCTCGTACGGGGCGGTGTCGCCGCGCTCGGCGATCCAGGCCTCCCGCAGCGGCGGCAGCCCGCGGCGCACGTCGGTCCGCTGGTCGGGGTCGGTGTACGGCCCGGACGTGTCGTACAGGACGACGACGTCGCCGTTGGTCAGCGCCACCTCCCGCATCGGGACCCGGAGCTCCGGGCGCGAGCCCTGGAGGTAGGTCTTGCGGGCAGCTGGAACCACAGGTTCGGTCATGACGACTCGATCTCTCCCTACGCCGGCATTACCCGGTCAGGTTCATGCGGTCAGCGGCCGTCCCAGCCGCTATCTCAGCCCGGTTCGCCGGACCCCCGCGATCTGTCGTCCCCGACGTTAACCCGCGCCGCCCCCGTTGCCGCAACCGCCGTCCGCGGGGTAGAACGCGCCCGCGCGGAGCCTCTGGGAAGATCACGGCATGTCCCACGTCGACAGGGAAGTCACGCTCACACCGGTCGGGCACGTCTCCTCGCCGCTCACCGACCGCGCGGCGGCGCCGAAGCAGGGCACCGAAGGCGCCCCCGAGGCCTGGCTGGTCTTCGAACCGGCCTACCGCGCCGCCCTCGACGGGCTCCGCCCCGGCGACCGGATCATCGTGCTCACCTGGCTGCACCAGGCGTCGCGCGAGGTCCTGCGGACGCGGCCGCGCAACGACCCGGCCAACCCCGAGACCGGCGTGTTCGCGACCCGCTCGCCGGACCGGCCGAATCCGGTCGGCCTGCATCCGGTCGAGATCCTCCAGGTGAGCGGGCGGCGGCTGCGCGTCCGCGACATGGAGGCCGTGGACGGGACGCCCATCCTGGACGTCAAGCCCGTCATCTGACCGGCTCCGGCCGCCCGGCTAGCGGCGGCCCGAGCGGAACGCGACCGGCAGCGCGAGGGCCAGGGTGCGGAGCGGGTCCGGGGCGGACGGCGACCGCTCCAGCCGGACCTCGTCTCCGTCGCCCGTGTCTCCGTCGCCCTCGCCGCCGCCGGTGTCCAGCGCGGCCGAGCGCCGGCCGTCGATGCCGGTGACGACGAGGCCGCCGCCGGTCTCGCGCGTGCTGCCGAGGAGGATCCCGCCGGCGGTGTGGAAGGACGGCTCGCGCGGGCCGCGCAGGAACCCGAGGGTGCGCCCGGCGGGGTCGAGGACGCGCACGCGGTCGCGGCCCGGCAACCGGGAGGGGCCCCGGACCACCAGCAGCGCGGCGGCGTGGGGGTCGCGCAGCACGACGGTCCTCCGGCCGCGCCGCCGGCAGGCCACGGCGAGGACCGCGCCGCCGTCCCGGTCGCGGTACCGGCCCCTCCCGTCCACGGTGATCTGCGGGGCACGGGACAGGGCGCCGGCCGCGGGCGGCGGGACCTCCTCGCCCTCGTCGTCGACGACGCGCCAGGCCGCGCCGAGGGTCTCGGCGGTCGCGGTCCGCACGGCCTGGAGCCAGCCGGAGGGGAGCGTCCGGTCCCTGAGCAGGGCGACCGCCTTCCCGTCCACCCGGGCGACGGCCTCGACGCCCGGCGCCCGCTCCGGGTCTAGCCAGAGCGTCCACACGGGGTCGCCCACCGGCCACCTGATCCCCACCGCGTCCACCGCTCCGGCCGGGACGCGCGCCTCCCGCCCGCCGCGGCGGAGAACCACACCCTCCGCGTCGACGGTGACGACGAGGCGGGTCAGGTGGAGGCGGACGGCCCAGAGGACGGCGGCGAGGGCGGCCAGAAGGCAGCCGCCGCCGCACAGCAGCAGGGCCCCGCGGGCACTCTCCGGCTCCCAGGCCCCGAGGCCGGAGCGGGCCGCCGGCAGGGCGGCGGCGCCGCCCGCGAGCGCGGCGAGCAGGACGCCGAGCGGCCGGCGGTACGCTCGCGCGCCGAGCGTGATCCGGAGTCCGGGCGGGGGGACGGCGGGCGGGGGGACGGACAACTGTCGGCCCTTCGTGACGGGGTTTGCAGAACTATAGGGCGGCCCCGCGGCGCCGCACGGGGCCCGGCGCGAAAGATCGTCCGCGCGGGCGAGGACCGCTGCGCGGGTCGCGCGCACGTGGGGGAGAATGATCGCGTGCTGACGGTGCCCCGGGTCGACGCGACGGTGAAGGACGCTCTGGCGGCGGCGGTGCTGGCGGTGGCCGCGACCGCGGCGGCGGTGCTGTGGCCGGGCGTCCGGGAGCTGGACGCGCCGGGCGCGCTCCTGCTGGTGGCGGCGCACGTGCCGCTCGCGGTGATCCGGCGCCGGCCGGCCTCGGGCCTGGCGGCGCTGGTGGTCCTGGTGCTGCCCTACCACCTCGCCCAGTACCAGCACCACGCGCTGGTGCCGGCCGAGGTGGTCGCCCTGTTCGCCTACGCGGTGCTCGGACGCAGGGTGCGGGTCGTGCTCGGCGTCGCGGCGTCCCTGCTCGCCGTGTGCGTGATCGGCATGGCGATGCGGGCGGGCGGCGGCTCGCTGCGCGAGCAGATCGCGGTCATCGAGGCCGTGGTGTCGGTCGTGATCGCCGTCCAGGTGCGGCGGGTGCACCGCGCGCGGCTCGCGACGATCACCGAGCGGGCCGAGCGCGCCGAGCGGACGCGGGAGGAGGAGGCGCGGCGGCGGGTCGCCGAGGAGCGCCTGCGGATCGCCCGCGACCTGCACGACCTCCTCGCGCACAGCATCACCCTCATCGGCGTCCAGGCCGGCGCCGCGGCCCACCTCGTGCGCGGGGACCGGCCCCTCGACCGGGACGAGCTGGCCGACGCGCTCGCGTCCATCGCCTCGACCTGCCGGGACGCCAGGACCGAGCTGCGCGGCACCCTCCAGGTCCTGCGCGGCACGGACGTCGGCGCCCCCGGGACGCTGCCGGGCCCGCACGGCATCGGCGACCTCGTGCGCGCGGCGCGCGGCGGCGGCGTCGACGTCGACCTCCGGGACGGGGACGTCGGGACGCTGCCGCCGGAGACGGGCGTCGCGGCGTACCGGATCGTCCAGGAGGCCCTGACCAACGTTGTCAAGCACGCCGCCGCGAAACGCGCGACGGTGAGCCTGGAGCGGGACGGCGCGGGGCTCGTCGTCCGGGTCGCGGACGACGGCAGAGGCCCGTCCGGCGCCCCGCCCGAGGGCTTCGGGATCCTCGGCATGATCGAGAGGGCGCGCAGCGTGGGCGGGACATTGGACGCGGGTCCGGGCGAGTCCGGAGGGTTCGTCGTGACGGCCGTCCTGCCGCTCGCGGACGCCGCGGCGCCGCACCGGGCGTGACGCGAGCCCCGGCGGGAATCCGGTAGCGCACGTTCGCCGGGACCCTCCCGACTCCGACCCGGACGCCGCCGGGGGGCTTTCCACCCCTTACGGATAGGGTCAGGATCAAGGGGACCAGGGGAGGCGAACGGGTCGGTGAGCACTTTGCAGGAGGCCCCGCAGGACCGGATCTTCACGGTGCCCAACATCCTGAGCCTCGCCCGGCTCCTGGGCGTCCCGCTGTTCCTGTGGCTCGTGCTGGCCGAGGCGGACTGGTGGGCGCTCGGCCTGCTGGTGTTCGCGGGCCTGTCGGACTGGCTGGACGGGAAGCTCGCACGCGCGCTGAACCAGACGAGCAGGCTCGGCACCGTGCTCGACCCGGCCGCCGACCGCCTCTACATCCTGGCCACGCTCGTCGGGCTCACCATCCGCGACATCATCCCGCTGTGGCTGGTGCTGGTGCTCGTCGCCCGCGAGGTGTCGATCCTGCCGATCGCGCCGATCATGCGGCGGCTCGGCTACGGCCCCGCGCTGCCGGTCCACTTCATCGGCAAGGCGGCGACGATGTGCCTGCTGTACTCCTTCCCGCTGCTGCTGCTCGGCGACCACGACGGGGGCGCGGCCACCGCGGCGAGGGTCATCGGGTGGGCCTTCGCCGGCTGGGGGACGGGCCTGTACTGGTGGGCGGCCGTCCTGTACTGGGCGCAGACGCGGCAACTGGTGCTGGCCGGCCGCGGCGCGCCGCCCCCGGGCGCCCCGCCCGAGGCGGACGGTCCGGGCGCGGGACCGCCCGCCGGTGACCAGAAGGGAGCTGAGACCCCCCGATGAAGGCCGTCGTGATGGCGGGAGGCGAGGGGACGCGGCTGCGTCCGATGACCGCCAACCAGCCCAAACCGCTGCTGCCGCTCGTCAACCGGCCGATCATGGAGCACGTGCTGCGGCTGCTGAAGAAGCACGGGTTCAGCGAGACCGTCGTCACCGTGCAGTTCCTGGCCGCGCTGATCCGCAACTACTTCGGCGACGGTGAGGAGCTCGGCATGGCGCTGAGCTACGCGACCGAGGAGATGCCGCTCGGCACCGCGGGCAGCGTCAAGAACGCCGAGGAGGCGCTGCGCGACGACCGCTTCCTGGTGATCTCCGGGGACGCGCTCACCGACATCGACCTGACCGACATGGTGCGGTTCCACGAGGAGAACGACGCCCTCGTCACCATCGGCCTGAAGCGCGTCCCGAACCCCCTGGAGTTCGGGATCATCATCGTGGACGACGAGGGCCGCGTGCAGCGGTTCCTGGAGAAGCCCACCTGGGGCCAGGTGTTCTCCGACACCGTCAACACCGGCATCTACGTCATGGAGCCCGAGGTCCTGGAGCACGTCGCGGAGGGCGAGCCGGTCGACTGGTCCGGGGACGTCTTCCCGAAGCTCCTCGCCGAGGGCGCCCGCCTGTTCGGGTACGTGGCCGACTGCTACTGGGAGGACGTCGGCACCCACGAGAGCTACCTCAAGGCCCAGGCGGACATGCTGTCCGGGCAGGTCGGCATCGACCTGGACGGCTTCGAGGTGTCGCCGGGCGTGTGGGTCGCCGAAGGCGCGGAGGTGGACGCCGAGGCCGTCCTCAAGGGCCCGCTCTACATCGGCGACTACGCGAAGGTCGAGGCGGGCGTCGAGCTGCGCGAGTTCACCGTCCTCGGCAGCAACGTCGTGGTGAAGGAGGGCGCGTTCCTGCACCGCGCCATCGTCCACGACAACGTGTTCGTGGCGCCGTCCACGAACCTGCGCGGCTGCGTCATCGGCAAGAACACCGACATCATGGCGGGCGCCCGGGTGGAGGAGGGCGCCGTCATCGGGGACGAGTGCGTCATCGAGGCCGAGGCGTACGTGTCCAGCGGCGTGAAGGTGTACCCGTTCAAGACCATCGAGGCCGGCGCCGTCGTCAACACCAGCGTGATCTGGGAGTCGCGGGGGCAGCGCAACCTGTTCGGGCCGCGCGGGGTGTCCGGCCTGGTCAACGTCGAGATCACCCCGGAGCTGGCGGTCCGGCTCGCCAGCGCCTACGCGACGACGCTGAAGAAGGGCACGACGGTCGTCACCGGGCGGGACGTCTCCCGCGCGGCCCGCACCCTGAAGCGCGCCGTGAACAGCGCGCTGACCGCCAGCGCCATCAACGTCCAGGACCTGGAGGCGACGCCGCTGACCGTCGCCCGGTTCGAGACGGGCCGCGAGGACAGCGTCGGCGGCATCTACATCCGCACCACCCTCGGCGACCCGCAGGGCGTCGACATCCTGTTCCTCGACGCGGACGGCGCCGACCTCTCCCAGGGCGCGCAGCGCAAGCTGGAGCGCGTCTTCGGCCGGCAGGAGTACCGCCGCGCGTTCCCCGGCGAGATCGCCGAGCTGACCTACCCGCCGCGCGTCGTGGAGACCTACACCCGCGACCTGCTGCGCCGCGTCGACATCCGCGGCGTCCGCGAGGCGGGACTGAAGATCGTCCTGGACTGCGCGGGCGGGGTGGCCTCGCTCGTCCTGCCGAACCTGCTCGGCAAGGTCGGCGTGGAGGTCCTCACCCGCAACGCCGGCTTGGACGAGGCCAACCCGACCGAGACGCTCGCCGAGCGGATGCGCGACCTCGAGCGGCTCGGCGAGCTGGTGTCGTCGTCGCGGGCCGCGTTCGGCGTCCGGTTCGACCCGGTGGGGGAGCGGATCTCCCTGGTGGACGAGAACGGCGAGCTGGTCGGCGACGACCGGGCCCTGCTGGTGATGCTGGACCTGGTCGCGGCCGAGCGGCGCGGCGGCAAGGTGGCGCTGCCGGTGACGACGACGCGGGTCGCCGAGCAGGTGTGCCGGTTCCACGGCGTGCAGGTCGAGTGGACCTCCACGTCCCAGGACGTGCTGACCAAGGCGGCCGCGCAGCCGAGCGTGGTCTTCGCGGGGGACGGGCGCGGCGGGTTCCTGATGCCCGAGTTCAGCGGCACCGTGGACGGGATCGCGGCGTTCGTCCGGCTCGTCGGGCTGGTCGCGCGGACGCGGCTGACGCTGTCGCAGATCGACCGCCGCATCCCCGACGCGCACCTGCTGCGCCGCTCCGTCCCGACGCCGTGGGCGGCCAAGGGCAGCGTGATGCGCCATGTCGTGGAGGCGGCGGCGGGCCGGACGATCGACACCACCGACGGCGTCCGCGTGGTCGAGGGCGACGGCCGCTGGGTCCTCGTCCTGCCCGACCCCGCGGAGGCCGTGACGCACCTGTGGGCGGAGGGGCCGGACGCCGACGCCGCGCAGGCGCTCCTGGCCGACTGGGCCGCCGTCGTCGAGAGCGCGGGCTCCTGACCGGCCCTCAGCAGCGCTCGCGGGGCCTGAGCCCGGCCCGGTCGGGCTCCCGGTCGGCGTAGGCGGCGCCGAGGAACCCCGCGAGGCGCTCCACGTCGGCGGCGTTGGACACGAGGCCGAGGGACGCCCTGACCGCGCCGCCGCTCGGCAGCCCGAGCACGTCGAGGTAGTCGTCGAGGGTCCGCGTCCGCCGGTGCGCGGCGCTCCGCAGGGCGGGCTCGGGGATCCCGAAGGCGCCCTCGCCGGCGCCGGGGTTGCAGAAGCATCCCGTGCGCACCGAGATGCCGGCTGCGGCGGTGTCGCGGGCGACGATCCGCTCGTCCACGACCGCGCCGCGCCGGTCGAGCACGTTGAACGCGACGGTGCCGCCGCGCCGGTCGCCGTCCTCCGGCCCGTACACCCGGATCACGGGGGAGCCGTCGGCGTGGCGGAGCTCGGCGAGCCGGCGCAGGAGCAGCACCGTCAGGCACCCGACGCGGCGGTGGACGAGGTCGATGCCGATGTCCTCGATCCAGTGGATGCCGAACTCGACGTCCGGGATGGACAGGAAGTTCAGGGTGCCGTCCTCGAACGCGGTCTCGTCGGGCGCGGGGACGTGCCAGCCGCCGAGCGCGCTGACCGCCTGGATCGTCCCGCCCGCGAACCAGGGGCGGCGCAGCCGGGCCAGCGCGTCCCGGCGGGCGACCAGGCCGCCCACGCCGGTCGGGTACCCGAACACCTTGTACCAGCTCACGGGGACGAAGTCGGCCCGGACCCGGCTCAGGTCGAGGCGGTTGGCGGGCGCGAACGCGGCCGCGTCCAGCAGCACGTCGCAGCCGTGCGCGTGGGCGAGGTCGACCCAGCCCAGCGGGTGCTGGACGCCGCTGAAGTTGCTCTGCGCGGGGAACGCCAGCAGCCCGCCGCCGCCGCGCAGCGCCGCGGCGAGCTCGGCCTCGCGGACGCGCAGGTCGGGCCCGCGGACGGGCACGTGGGTGACCTCGGCGCCGCGCGCCTTCGCGAACTCCCTGATCCCGTTCACCGAGTTGTGGTTGTCGCCGGTGAGGACGAGCCGCCGGCCGCGCCCGAACGGGTAGGCCTCCCCGACGAGGCGGCACGCTCCGGTGGCGTTGTGGGTGAACACCACCGCGTACTCCTCGGGGGAGGCGTTGAAGAACGCCAGGACGGCCCGCCGCGCCCGTTCGACGAGCGCGGTGGAGGCGCTGGAGGCGGGGTTCTCCGAGTGCGGGTTGCCGTAGCAGCGCCCGGCGAGGCGCTCGGCGTGCGCGCGGATCTGGGCGGCGGCGGCGACGCCGGAGCCGGTGTAGTCCAGGTACGTGTGCCCGTCCAGGTGGCCGTACTCGGCGGCCCGCAGCTCGTCCAGCCGCCGCGTCTCCGCGTAGCCGGGCATCAGCTCGGCACGGAAACCGGATGAAATTCTCACAAATCTCCCCCGCCTACATAAGCCGCATTCCTCACTAAACGGTCCAAAATTCCCAATGGGGATACAAGGGTGCGGGAGTGGCCTCAAATGGCCCGCGGAGAAGGGTTTCTATGTCCTGCGGGTGAGGACCAGGCAGGCTCCCGCGAGGAACAACGCGGCGAACCCGCCCAGCACCGCCCAGTCCACGGCGACCGGCCGCGAGAAGGTGTCGCCGTACGAGGCGAGAAGGGGCGGGCCCAGCGGCGAGCGGCCCGTCGCCCAGAGCCGGTCCACCCCGAGGCTGTGCCCGAGCCCCTCGAACGCCCAGCGGTTGGACATGGCGCAACTGAGCCATCGTCCGGGCGCCGCCATCACCGGGACGGGCAGGATCGCGCCGACGAACAGCACCTGCGGGAAGCAGAGCATCGGCAGGGCCATCGTGGCCTGGGCCGGATCGGTGACCGACGCCGACACGAGGAGACCCAGTGCCAGCGCCGCCACCGAGCACAGCAGCAGCGTCACGAACAGCTCCCCGTAGGTGCCCCACCCCATCGCGGGCAGCCGGTCCAGGGCCCGCAGGACGCCGAGCATCAGCGCGTCCACCGCGGCCAGCAGCGGCAGCAGGACGGCGGCCTTCGCCAGCACGTACGGCCCGACCCGCAGGCCGGTCAGCCGCTCCCTGCGCAGCACGGGCAGCTCGTTGCAGATCTGCAGCAGCCCGTAGGTCAGGCCGAAGAAGAACCCGCCGAACGCGATCCAGAACAGGATCATCACCGTCGCGCCGGGGCTGGGGGACTCCGGCGCGAACGCGCCCGGGCGGAACAGGACCGCGAACATCGCCAGCACCATGAGCGGCGAGCCGGCCAGCACGGCGAGGGTGAGCCGGTTGCGGGCGAGCAGGTCCAGGCTGCGGCGGGTGAGCAGCGCCCACTGCCGCAGCGGGCCGATCCCCGGTCCGGACGCCGGCGCGGCGGACGCGCCGAACCGCCCCTCCCACTCGTGCGCGTTCCCTTCGGCCAGGCGCAGGTAGATGTCCTCCACCCGGTCCGCCCGGAACCGCTCGCGGGCCTCGCGCGGCCCGCCGTAGAAAGCCAGCCGCCCGTCCTGGGAGAGGACGGCGACCCGGTCGCACACGAGGACGTCCGGCGGGTGGTGCGTGGTGAGCACCACCGTCGTCCCCGCGTCCGCGAGCCCGCGCAGCAGCCGCATCAGGTCGGCCGCGGCCGCCGGGTCGAGCCCGGAGGTGGGCTCGTCCAGGAAGAACACGCGCGGCCGCGTCAGCAGCTCGACCGCGATGCTGGCCCGCTTGCGCTCACCGCCGCTCAGCGACCCGACGCGCTGCCCCGCCCGGCCGGTCAGCGCCAGCGCCTCCAGCACGCCGTCCACGGCGCGCTCGGCCCGCTCCGGGGACGTCCCCGCGGGCAGCCTGAGTCCCGCCGCGTACCGCAGGGTGCGCCGCAGCGGCATCTCCAGGTGCACGATGTCGTCCTGCGGGACGTAGCCGAGCGAGCCTGCTGCCGGAGCGCTCCCGCCGCCGTCGTACCTGACCTCGCCCTCGGCGGGCGGCCGGACGCCCGCGATGGCGTCCAGGAGGGTGGTCTTGCCCGCGCCGCTGCCGCCGATGATCGCCACCAGCTCCCCGGCGCCGATCGACAGCGACACCTCCCGCAGCGTCCGCCGCCCCCCGGCCGCGCGCTGCCCCACCTCGCGGACCTCGATCATCTGTCCTCCCGCCGGGCGGCCCCACCCCGACGATGAACGATCTTCCGGTGCGCGTCCAGCCGCCGGAGCGCGCCGGCCGCGGCGGTTTCCGGTCAGTCCGGGGCGTCGTCGTCGGGGTCCCCGGCGGCGATCCCGGCGAGGGTCTCCAGAGCACGCGCGAGGATGTCCGGCGGCGGGGAGGCCAGGCCGAAGCGGACGGCGCGCGGGGCGGCGCCCCCGCCCACGACGAAGGCGGCCGCCGGGGTGACGGCGATCCCCCGCCGGGCCGCCGCCGCCACGAACGTCTCCGCCCGCCACCGCTGCGGCAGCTCCCACCAGCAGAAGTACGAGGCGGGGTCGGACCGGACGGCCGCGCCCTCCAGTCGGCTCGCCGCGATGCGCTGGCGGGCCGCCGCGTCGGCGCGCTTGGCGCGGGTGACCGTCTCGACCGTCCCGTCGGCGATCCAGCCCGCGGCCGCCTCCAGCGCGAAGCCCGCCGGGCCCCAGGCGCCGGAGCGCAGCGCGGCGGCGACGCGTCCGGCGAGCGCGGCGGGCGGGACGGCGAAGCCGAGGCTCAGGCCGGGGGCGAGGCGCTTGGAGAGGCTGTCGACCAGCACGGTGCGGTCCGGCGCGTGCGCCGCCAGCGGCTCGGGCCCGCCGCCGGGCAGGAACGCCCAGATGCGGTCCTCCACGGCGTGGAGGCCGAGCCGTTCCAGCGCGCCGGCCAGCTCGGCGCGGCGCTCGGGCGGCATCGTCGTCCCGCAGGGGTTGTGCAGCGTCGGCTGGACGTAGACGGCGCCGAGGGGGGCGGCGCGATGGGCGTCGGCGAGCGCGTCCGGGCGCAGGCCGTGCCCGTCCATCGCGATCGGGACCGGCGTCACCCCGAGCCTGGCCGCGATCCCCTTGATCACCGGGTAGGTCAGCGCCTCGACGCCGAGCCGGCCGCCCGCCGGCACGAGCGCCGCCACGGCCCCCGCGATGGCCTGCCGGCCGTTCCCCGCGAACAGGACCCCGTCCGGGGCGGGCCGCCAGCCGGGGGTGGCGAGCAGCGCCGCCGCGGCCTCGCGGGCGGCGCCGGTGCCCGCGACGCCCGCGGGCCCGAGCGCGGCGTCGAGGACGTCCGGGCGGCGCAGGCGCTCCAGTCCCGCGGCGAGCAGGGCGGTCTGCTCGGGCACCACCGGATAGTTCAGCTCCAGGTCGACGCGCGCGGCCGCCGGCTCGGCGAGCGCGGGCCCCGGCGGGCGCTCGCCCGCGCGGACGAAGGTCCCGCGCCCGACCTCGCCGACCACGAGACCGCGCCTGGCCAGCTCCCGGTACACGCGGTTCGCCGTGGAGCCCGCGATGCCCCGGCGCCGGGCGAAGGCCCGCTGCGGCGGCAGCCGCTCGCCCGGGCGCAGCCGCCCCGCCGCGATGTCGGCCGCCAGCTCGTCCGCGACCCGCCGGTAGTCGTCCATGCGCCACCCCATATTGCACCGAGCACAATGTTTTTATTGCTTTGAGATTACTCCGACTCCTAGCCTTGGAGCACCTTGACCGACTGGAGCGCAATGATCTCGTACGCGGCCGTCGCGGCCATCGCCCTCTTCGCCCTCGGCCTCGTCCTCACCCCGGGGCCCAACATGATCTACCTGGTGTCGCGGTCGGTGACCCAGGGCCGCCGGGCCGGGCTGATCTCGCTCGGCGGCGTCGCCGCGGGCTTCCTCGTCTACGTCGCGGCCGCGACCGCGGGGCTCACCACCGTGTTCGCGCTCGTCCCGCCGCTGTACGCCGCGATCAAGATCGGCGGGGCCTGCTACCTGCTCTGGCTGGCGTGGCAGGCGCTGCGGCCGGGCGGCACGACCGCGTTCGCCCCCGCCGACCTGCCCGCCGACCCGCCGCGCCGGCTGTTCGCCATGGGGCTGGTCACCAACCTGCTCAACCCCAAGATCGCCGTCCTGTACGTGTCGCTGCTGCCGCAGTTCGCCGACCCCGCGCGCGGGAACGTCGCCGCCCAGATCCTGCTGCTCGGCGCCGTCCAGGTCACGATCGCCGTCACCGTCAACGCCCTCATCGTGCTCTGCGCCGGCTCCATCGCCGCCTTCCTCGCGCGCAGGCCCGGCTGGCGGCGCGCCCAGCGGTACGTGATGGGCTCGGTGCTGGCGGGCCTCGCCGTCCACATCGGCCTGCGCCCCGCCGCCACCTGACCCGGGGACGCCGCGCCCCGCCAAGGCCGACGCGCCCGGCGCCGATTTGCAGGTCCTTGCCATGATGGGCCGGTGATCGCACGACAGGACACGCCCGGCGGCCGCGACGCGGACGAGCGGCCGCGGAACCGGGGCGGGCCGCCCGGATGGCGGCGCCCCGACGCCTCCATGTCGCTGCTGGCCGACCTGTTCGCCGGAAAGCACCTCGATCCGGGGTACGCGGAGGCCGCGGCGCGCCGCGCCGCATCCGGCGCGGCCGCCCCGCCGCGAGGGCGGCTCCGGGGCGCGGGCGTCCTGCTCGTCCTCGCCCTCACCGGTGCGCTGGCCGCCGTCGCCGGCCTCGAGGTGCACCGCAGCGAGCCGGTGGCCGCCGAGCGGCGCTCCGAGCTCATCGACCAGATCCACGCCCGCACCGCCGAGACCGACGCCCTCCAGCGCCGGCTCGACCGGCTCCGGGCCGACACCGAGCGCCGCCGGGCCGCCGCGCTGGCCCGCAGCGCCGCCGGCCGCCGCGTCCGGCAGCAGGTGGCCGCCGCGGGCGCCGCGGCGGCCGCCGCGCCCGCCGCCGGCGAGGGCCTGGTCGTCACCCTGGACGACGCGCCGCGCGACGCCCCCGCCGGGCACGCGCCGCCGGGCCGCGCCGCCGAGGGCGGCCGGGTCTATGATCAGGACCTCCAGGTCCTGGTGAACGGGCTGTGGGCGGCCGGCGCGCGGGCCATCGGCGTCAACGGCCGGCGGCTCGCCCCGACCACCGCGATCCGTGCCGCCGGCGAGGCGATCATGGTCGACTACCGGCCGCTCGCCGGCCCCTACGAGGTGACGGCGCTCGGCGACCCCGGGCGGCTGCGGGAGGCCTTCGCCGGCTCGCCCGCCGACCGGCGGCTCGCCGCGCTGCGGGACCGGTTCGGGATCAGGTACGACACGCGCCGCTCGGACGGGGTGCGGCTGCCCGCCGCGGGCGCGTTCCGGCTGCGGTACGCCGTCCCCCGCGACGAGGGCGGCCGGTGAGCGGGGGAGGGGTGGTCCGAGGATGATCGCGCTGATCGGGCTCGTGGTCGGCGTGACGCTGGGCTTCCTGGTCCAGCCGGACGTCCCGCTCTGGCTCCAGCCCTACCTGCCGATCGCGATCGTGGCCGCGCTCGACGCCATGTTCGGCGGCGTCCGGGCCCGGCTGGAGGGGATCTTCGACGAGAAGGTCTTCACGGTCTCCTTCGTCAGCAACACCGTCATCGCCGCGCTGATCGTCTTCCTCGGGGACAAGCTCGGCGTCGGCTCGCAGCTGTCCACCGGCGTCGTGGTCGTCCTCGGCATCCGGATCTTCTCCAACGCGGCGGCCATCCGGCGGAAGCTGTTCGGCGCATGACCGGGGGAGAGGCCACGCGGCGCGACGGAACCGCACCCGAGGACGAGCGAGTCCCCGAGGACGAGCCTGCTCCTGAGGCGGAGCAGGTGGCCGAGAACGAGCAGGTGGCCGAGAACGAACAGCCGCCCGAGGACGAGCAGGCCCCGCCCGAGCCCGGAGGGCTGCGCGCCCTCGCCGCCCTGCTGCGCCCGCGCGTCAGCCCGGGCCAGCTCATCGGCGGGCTGCTGTGCCTCCTGCTGGGGTTCGCGGTCGCCGCCCAGGTGGGCTCGACCGAGCGCGACACCACGTTCGCCACCGCGAGGCAGGACGAGCTCGTCGGCATCCTCGGGGACCTGGGCCAGCGCTCCGAGCGGCTGCGGGGCGACCTGCGCGACCTGGAGGAGACGAAGGCCCGGCTGGAGCGGGACGCCGAGGGCGGGACGGCCCTGGAGGAGGCGCGCGAGCGGGCGACCACCTACGGCCTGCTCGCCGGCACGCTGCCCGCCGAGGGCCCCGGGATCGAGCTCCGGATCGACGACCCCGGCCGCGGCGTGAAGGCCCTCAACCTCCTGGACGCCATGGAGGAGCTCCGCGACGCCGGCGCCGAGGTCATCCAGGTCGGCGACGTGCGCGTCGGCGTCGACACCCACTTCCTGGACGACCGCGACGGCATCCTGGTGGACGGCCGGCTCCTCACCGCCCCGTACCGGTTCCTGGCCATCGGCGACCCCCACACGATGACCACGGCGCTCACCATCCCCGGCGGCCTCGTCCGCACGCTGGAGGGGGCCGGGGCGCGCGTCCTGATCAGCCGGCGCGCGAAAGTGACCGTCGGCGCGGTACGGTCTCCCTAGAGGGGACGGGGGAGACGGTGGACCGCGCGCCCGCAGGCGCTTCTGATCGCGGCCGCCCGCGCGGCGGCATGGACCTGCGATCATCGGCGAATGTAGTTTGGTGCAGCCGGCTCACCGTTCCAGTTGACCCCTCGGGTGATACCCGCGTAAGTTGCGGCGACCGTCGTGTGAGCGGGCGGTGAGTTGGACCGTTGCCGGGGGCGGACCCCCGGCGTGGGTTGGGTGAAGGATGCGCGTGGCGCAGGCGGCCCCCGCTACGGCGGGAGTCGCGGGCGGCACGCCGATGGTAGGAGGCCGAGCCGATCGATGCCGAGCGTCTACTGCACGCAGTGCGGTCACGCCAACCCGGATGATGCCCGCTTCTGCTCGAACTGCGGCACTCCGCTGAGGAGTTCGGCGCCGCCGCCTCCCCGGGAGTCGCCGGGCGAGTCCACGTCCACGATCTCCATCGGAGGGTTCGAGGCGCTGGACACCGATGCCGGCGCCGAGGAGCCGGTCGGGCCCGACCAGATGGCGATGGAGGCGCTCCCCCCGGGCACCGCGCTGCTCGTCGTGAAGCGCGGCCCCAACGCCGGCAGCCGCTTCCTGCTCGACAAGGACCGCACCTCCGCCGGGCGGCACCCCGAGAGCGACATCTTCCTGGACGACGTCACCGTGTCCCGCCGCCACGCCGAGTTCGCCCGCCAGGGCGGCGTGTTCTCCGTCCGCGACGTCGGCAGCCTCAACGGCACCTACGTCAACCGGCAGCGGATCGACCAGGCCGGGCTGTCGGGCGGCGACGAGGTCCAGATCGGCAAGTTCCGGCTGGTGTTCCTCACCAACCCGGCCCACGGCTGACGGAACGCGGCGAGGCCAGGCGACGATGGGAGGGCCCTTGAACGCGGAGCCGGCCCGGTCCCCGATGACGATCGGGGACGTCCTCGGGCTGCTCAGGCCCGAGTTCCCCGACATCACCATCTCCAAGATCCGGTTCCTGGAGTCCGAGGGGCTCGTCGAGCCGGAGCGCAGCCCCTCCGGCTACCGCAAGTTCAGCGACGCCGACGTCGAGCGCCTGCGGTACGTCCTCACCGCGCAGCGCGACCACTACATGCCGCTGCGCGTCATCAGGCAGCACCTGGAGGCGCGCGACCGCGGCGAGAGCGTCCCGCCGCTCGGCGCCCGCCGCACCGGTCCGGCCGAGCCGGACCGGCGCCGCCCCCGCACGCTCGTGGCCGCCGACACCACCGCCCCTGACCCGGCCGTCCGGCTCACCCGCCGCCAGCTCCTCGACGGCGCCGGGATCGACGAGGCACTCCTCGCCCGCCTGGAGGAGTACGGCCTCGTCCGCCGGACCGGCGCGCACTACGAGGGCGAGGCGCTGAACATCGCGCGCGTGGCCGCCGCGCTCGGCGAGTTCGGCTTCGAGGTCCGGCACCTGCGCGCCGTCAAGGCCGCCGCCGACCGGCAGGTCGGCCTGATCGAGCAGATGGTCGCGCCGCAGCTGCGGCGCCGCAGCCGCGGCGCGCACGAGCAGGCCGCCGAGACCGCGCGGGAGATCGCCGCCCTGTCGGTCCGGCTGCACGCCGCGCTGGTCGGCGCGGGGCTGCGCGAGAGCCTCGACCACTGAGCACGCGGCCCGTGGACGATTTTCCCGCCCCCCGTCCGCCGCGAGCTGTCCGAGCCTGGGTGTACGTTGGCTACATGGTTCGGTCAGGAATCGATCCGCTGCACGTGGTGATCGAGACAGCGAGAACCAGCAGGGAGCCGCAGTGAAGCAGATGGAGGTCGTCGGCGTCCGGGTCGAGATGCCCTCCAATCAGCCGATCGTCCTGTTGAAGGAGACGGAGGGCGATCGCTACCTGCCCATCTGGATCGGGGCGGTCGAAGCGACCGCGATCGCCTTCGCCCAGCAGGGGGTGCTGCCCGCCCGTCCCCTCACCCACGACCTGTTCCGCGACGTCCTGGACGCCCTCAGCGTCCAGCTCCGCACGGTCAACATCACCGCGCTCCGCGAAGGGATCTTCTTCGCCGACCTGATCTTCTCCAACGGCGTCGAGGTGAGCGCGCGCCCCTCCGACTCCATCGCCCTCGCCCTGCGCACCGGCGCGACGATCTTCGCCAGCGAGGACGTCCTGGAGGAGGCCGGCGTCGCCATCCCCGACGAGCAGGAGGACGAGGTCGAGAAGTTCCGCGAGTTCCTCGACACGATCTCCCCGGAGGACTTCGGCCGCGCCGGATAGCCCCCCTCCGTACAGCCCGCCTCCGCCCCGCCTCGTCCTCCGCCGTCCCGCCCGCGACGCGCCGGTCGAGCGCGTCCCGCGCCGGGCCTGTGGCGAATGTCACTCTGGAGGGGGCGAGTTCATGCCATGGGGCGATTGGTCGCCCATTGGGCTGGACCTGGCGGTTTTTGCGGGGGAACCATCGGGGTATGGACTGCGTGGGTGGCGAAGGTGTGCAGTTTGCCCATGTGAAGCCGGTTCGTCCGGGCATGCGACGCGCCGACGATGAACGTTGACCACACCCTGACCGGCACCTACCGTGCTGGTGGAACACCCGTGGTGTTATTCGTCAAACCCCCTTGACGAACCGCCGCGGGCTGATAGAAGCCGGAGGTCCGCGTGGCGGTGAGCAGCGGCGAGGGCAAGGCGACCCCCGACAGGCGCGTGGCGTCCCGCCGTGCCGGAGAGCAGGGCCTGCTCTTCGACACCCAGGTGTCGGCGCCGCCGGAGGACGTCGGCTACCGCGGCCCGACGGCGTGCGCCGCGGCGGGGATCACCTACCGGCAACTCGACTACTGGGCCCGCACCAAGCTGGTGGAGCCCAGCGTGCGGTCGGCGCAGGGATCCGGCAGCCAGCGGCTGTACAGCTTCCGCGACATCCTCGTCCTGAAGGTCGTCAAGCGGCTCCTGGACACCGGCGTCTCGCTGCAGCAGATCCGCACGGCCGTCACCCATCTGCGCGACCGCGGCGTCCAGGACCTCGCTCAGATCACCCTGATGAGCGACGGCGTGAGCGTGTACGAGTGCACCTCGCCCGACGAGGTCGTCGACCTCCTCCAGGGCGGGCAGGGCGTGTTCGGCATCGCGCTCGGACGGGTGTGGCAGGAGGTGGAGGGCAGCCTGGCGGAACTACCCGGTGAGCGCGCCTCCACCGGTGAGCCCGACCCGGCGGGGCACCCCCACGACGAGCTCGCCGACCGGCGGCGCGCCCGCCGCACCGGCTGACGCCTCAGAGCGCCTCCTTGCGCTGCAGGAAGGCGAACGCCCCCCAGCCCGGCAGAACCGGCAGCCACAGCGTCAGCAGCCGGTAGAGCAGCACCGCCGACGTCGCCGTCTCCGCCGTCAGCCCCGAGATCGTCAGCGCCAGGGTGAGGGCGCCCTCGACGGCGCCGAGCCCGCCCGGCGTCGGCGCCGCGGATCCGACCGCGTTCGCGGTCAGGAACACCAGCACCACCGTCGTCCACGGCAGCGACCCGCCGAACGCCCGGATCGAGGCGTCCAGGCACAGGGTGAACGCCAGCGTCAGCAGCAGCGTGCCGCCCATCCCGGTGGCGAGCTTCCGCGGGGACTGCAGGACGTCCACCAGGCGCGGCACCACACCAGAGAACATGGCCCTCAGCCGCGAGGCGACCACCCGCCGCACCCGCGGCACGGTCAGCGCCAGCCCGGCGAGCAGCCCCAGCCCCAGCACCGCGAACATGATCGTCCGGGAGGGGGCGAGGTCCTGCGTCGCCTTCGCCGTCGAGCCGGTCAGGAACCCGAACAGCACCAGCAGCAGGATGTGGATGACCATGCCGACGAGCTGGGACGCGCCCACGCTCGCGACGGCGAGGGCCGGCCGGACGCCCGTGCGCTGCAGGTAGCGGGTGTTGACCGCGACGCCGCCCACGGCCGCGGGCGCGACCAGCTTCACGAACGACGCGGCCAGCTGCACCAGGACCGTCCGCCACAGCGGCAGGCGTTCCGGGACGAACCCCATCAGCATGAACGCGGCGGCCACGTAGGTGAGCGCCGCCGCCCCGAGGGCCGCCGCCACCCAGTGCCAGCTCGCCGTGGCCGCCAGGCGGCCGATGTCCAGGCTCGTCACCTGCGGGATGACGATGTAGGCCGCGATCGACAGCGCCACGATGCTGACGATGGTCCGGGGCCGGAAGCGCTCCAGGTTGGCGGGGGCCGCCTCGGTCTCCGGCTTCAGCCGGACGATCTGCTCGCGGATGCGGGTGAGCAGGTCCTTGTGGTGCCGGAGGGCCGTGCGGGTCGCCCGGGACAGCGCCACCCGCTGCAGCAGCGGCACCGCCCCGCCGAGGGCCTCCTCGCCCAGCACGGACGCCGCCGTCCGGACCGCCCGCTCCGGCCCCGCCCGCAGCGCCAGGGTCGTGAGCAGCTGGGCGAGGTCGAGGCGCAGCGCCAGGTCGCCCGCCGCCGTCTCCCCGGACCGCAGGTCGGTGAGGTAGGCGCGGCCGTCGTCGCCGACCAGGACCGCGCCGCCCTCCAGCCGCCGGTGCGCGATCCGCCCCGCCTGCAGCGCCCGGAACTGCCGCCACACGTCCGTCAGCAGCACGTCGGTGACCTCGTCGTCGGGGACGTCCCCGAGCCGCCGCCCCGGCACGTGCTCGTACGCCAGCAGCGCCGCCTCGGTGCCGACCTCGCAGGTGCCGGCGAGCCGCGGCGTCCGGGCGCCCGCCGCGTCCAGCGCGTACGCCGTCAGCGACTCCAGCTCCAGGGAGCGGCGGAGCGAGCGCAGCGTCCGCCCGGTCGTGTCGCCGCGCAGCCGCAGCAGCCGCCAGACGCGGTAGAGCAGCCCGGCGGTCTGCTGGTCGCGGTCGAGGACGCGGACCTCCACGTCCCACTCGCCGTGCGGCCCGCGCCGCGCCGGGAGCCGGGCGCCGGTCCCGCCCCGCGGGCGGTCGGCGAGGACGACGCCGTACCGGCGCGTCTGGTCGGTGCCCTCCCCGGCGCCGTCCAGCCGCGCCGCCCGCTCCGGCCGCAGGCCGAGCCGTTCGAGCGCGGCCACCACGGTCCTGCCGGGCGGGCGCGGGTTCGGCGTCCCGACCGCGTACAGGGTGCCGTGGCCGATGGCGCGGCCCAGCAGGTAGGTGGCCGCCAGCGCCGCCACGGAGGCGTACGACGCGGTCAGCCCGGTCAGCGCCGCCAGCCCGATCATGGTCCAGGTCGCGGCCTGCCAGCGGGCGCGGCCCGCCATCCCCACCGCGCTGACGAACGCGATGACCGGGGCGATGTCGGTGTGCACCGGCGCGGTCTCGGTGCCGCCCCAGATCAGCGAGTCGAGCACGCCGCCCGGCGCGGCCCGCACCACCAGGTCGTCCAGGCCCACCGTGACGCCGAACGCGATCATCGCGGCGAGCAGCGCGATCGCGACGCGCGTCCCGTCCTTGTGGAACAGCCGCTCGATCCCGAACGCGATCGGCACGGCGAGCACCCCGAAGCTGGACACCAGCGTCGCCAGCGTCAGCAGCGGCCGGGGCGCGTGCGCGGTGCCCTGCGCGATGTCGGTCTGGAGGCCGTGCGTCGTCTGCTGCGCGATCGACACCAGCAGCATGACCGCCGCCAGCCCCACGACGGACGCCGCGAACCGGAAGGCGTCGGAGGGGCGGCGGATCCGGTCGGGCTGGGCGGGCTCCTCGACGGGGACGCCGGCGGACGCGCCCGGCGCCGGGCGCACCGCGCCGTCGTGGGTCTGTGTCACGCCGTACCGCCGCTCCGGCCATCCGTCATCGTGGCCAGCGTCCCAGACCCGGCGGCGCGCCGTCGAGTCGGTGGAGCGCCGCCGGGACGCGCGTCCATCCCGCAGCCTCACCTCCCCGCCCCCGTGCGGCCCGAGCCCCTCCCGTCCCAGGTGGGTGAGCACATGGTACTCGCCGGTAGACCTCCGGCGCCGGAAGGGCGCGGCCCTTGCGGCGGGCCGGAACCACCCGGTGGACGCGCCTTTGGGTAGGGTTCGTCCTAGGACATGCCGTCGACCCTGTGCGGGAGAGTCCCCACGCCGCCAGCGTGGGGCGCCGAAGGGGCAACCTCCCCGGAACCTCTCAGGCAAAAGGACCGCGCGGACGAGGCACCTCTGGAAAGCAGGCGTCGATCCCCGCGCGCGGGGAAGGGCGGCTCACCGAAGGGGAAACCCCGCCGCGCGGGTGAAGCTCTCAGGTGCCGATGACAGAGGGGGAGACCGGCCCGCCGGCCCGCGCCGGCGGCGCACCTGAGCGACCGCAGCAGCCAGGAGGCCTTCCATGACCGCCCAGTTCTTCGCCCCCGTGGCCGCGCCGCAGCACCCGCGGTCGGCGTTCGCCGACCGGCACGTGGGCCCGTCCCCGAGCGACCAGGCGCGGATGCTGGCCGCCATCGGCTACTCCGGCGCCGAGGCGCTGATCGACGACGCGGTCCCCGCCGCCATCCGCACCTCCCGGCCGCTGGACCTGCCGCCCGCGCTGAGCGAGACCGCCGCGCTGGACCGGCTCCGCGAACTGGCGTCCCGCAACACCGTCCTGACGTCCATGATCGGGCTCGGCTACCACGGCACCACCACGCCCGGCGTGATCATGCGGAACGTGCTGGAGAACCCCGGCTGGTACACCGCCTACACGCCCTACCAGCCGGAGATCTCCCAGGGCCGCCTCGAGGCCCTGCTGAACTTCCAGACGGTGGTGGGCGACCTGACCGGGCTGCCCGTCGCGAACGCCTCCATGCTGGACGAGGGCACCGCCGCCGCCGAGGCCATGGCCCTCGCGCACCGCGTGTCCAGGCGCAAGGAGCCCGGGACGTTCCTCGTCGACGCCGACACCCTCCCGCAGACCATCGAGGTCGTCCGGACCCGCGCGGTCCCGCTCGGCATCGAGGTGGTCGTCGCCGACCTGTCCGGCGGGCTCCCGGACGGCGACTTCTTCGGCGTGCTGCTGCAGTACCCGGGCGCCTCCGGCGCCGTCCGCGACCTGGAGCCCGTCATCGCGCAGGCCCACGAGCGCGGCGCCAAGGCCGTCGTCGCCGCCGACCTGCTCGCGCTGACGCTGCTGCGCCCGCCCGGCGAGGCCGGCGCCGACATCGCGGTGGGCTCCGCGCAGCGGTTCGGCGTCCCCTACGGGTTCGGCGGCCCGCACGCCGGCTACATGGCGGTCGGCGAGGGCATCCAGCGCCAGCTCCCCGGGCGGCTCGTCGGCGTGTCCGTCGACGCGGACGGCGCCACCGCCTACCGGCTGGCGCTCCAGACCCGCGAGCAGCACATCCGCCGCGAGAAGGCCACCAGCAACATCTGCACCGCCCAGGTCCTGCTCGCGGTGATGGCGAGCATGTACGCGGTCTACCACGGGCCCGAGGGCCTGGCCGCGATCGCGCAGCGCACGCACCGCCGGGCCGCCGAGATCGCCGCGGGCCTGCGCGCCGGCGGCGTCGAGGTGGTGCACGACTCGTTCTTCGACACCGTCCTCGCCCGCGTGCCCGGCCGGTCCGCCGAGGTCGTCGCGGCCGCCCGCGAGCGCGGGATCAACCTGCGCCCGGACGGGCCCGACCGGGTCGCGGTCGCCTGCGACGAGACGACGCTGCCCGAGCACGTCGCGGCCGTGCTGGACGCGTTCGGCGCCCCGGCGGCCGGCGAGGCCCCCGAGGCGTTCCCGGACGCGCTGCGCCGCGAGAGCCCCTACCTGACCCACCCGGTCTTCCACGCGCACCGCTCCGAGACCGCGATGCTGCGCTACCTGCGCAGGCTCCAGGACAAGGACATCGCGCTCGACCGGTCCATGATCCCGCTCGGCTCCTGCACGATGAAGCTGAACGCCACCGCCGAGATGGAGCCGATCACCTGGCCGCAGTTCGCGGACATCCACCCGTTCGCGCCGATCGACCAGGCCGCCGGCTACGTCGAGCTGATCGGCGAACTGGAGGAGCGCCTCGCCGAGATCACCGGGTACGCGAAGGTCTCCGTCCAGCCGAACGCCGGCTCCCAGGGCGAACTGGCCGGGCTGCTCGCCATCCGCGGCTACCACGCCTCCCGCGGCGAGGAGCACCGCGACGTCTGCCTGATCCCCTCCTCGGCGCACGGCACCAACGCCGCGAGCGCCGTCATGGCCGGGATGCGGGTCGTCGTCGTCAAGTGCGACGAGGGCGGCAACGTCGACCTCGACGACCTGCGGGCCAAGCTCGCCGAGCACGGCGACCGGCTCGCCGCGATCATGGTGACCTACCCGTCCACGCACGGCGTCTTCGAGGAGACGATCACCGAGGTGTGCGCGGCCGTGCACGAGGCCGGCGGCCAGGTCTACGTCGACGGCGCCAACCTCAACGCGCTCGTCGGCCTGGCCCGCCCCGGCGAGTTCGGCTCGGACGTCTCCCACCTCAACCTGCACAAGACGTTCTGCATCCCGCACGGCGGCGGCGGCCCCGGCGTCGGCCCGATCGGCGTCCGCGAGCACCTGGCCCCGTTCCTGCCCAACCACCCGCTGCGCGAGGAGGCCGGCCCCGGCACCGGCGTCGGCCCGATCTCCGCGGCCCCGTGGGGCTCGGCCGGCATCCTGCCGATCTCCTGGGCCTACATCGCGATGATGGGCCCGGACGGGCTGCGCGCCGCCACCGAGGGCGCGATCATCGGCGCCAACTACCTCGCCGCCCGCCTCGCCCCGCACTACCCGATCCTCTACACCGGCCGGAACGGCCTCGTCGCGCACGAGTGCATCGCCGACCTCCGCAAGATCACCAAGGAGACGGGGATCACCGCCGAGGACGTCGCCAAGCGCCTCATCGACTACGGCTTCCACGCCCCGACCCTGTCGTTCCCCGTCGCCGGCACGCTGATGATCGAGCCCACCGAGTCCGAGGACCTCGCCGAACTCGACCGGTTCTGCGACGCCATGATCGAGATCCGCCGGGAGATCCAGCGCGTGGCCGACGGCGGCTACGACGCCGACGACAACCCCCTCAAGAACGCCCCGCACACCGCCGCCTGCCTCGTCTCCGACGACTGGAAGCACGCCTACACGCGCGAGGAGGCCGCCTACCCCCTCCCGTCCCTGCGGGAGAACAAGTACTGGCCCCCCGTCCGCCGCATCGACCAGGCCTACGGCGACCGCAACCTCGTCTGCTCCTGCCCGCCCCCCGAGGCCTTCGAAGACTGAGTTGAGGTGTGTTCTTGGTGGCTCAGGCGTCTGGTGGTCTGAGCCACGAAGAACACGTGTCGCCGAGTGCAGGGATGATCCCCGATGGAATGCCGCCGGACTCGGCCTGGCCACGGCTCAGCCACCAACGACCCGAGGGATCGCGATCGCGTCCGAAGGCAGGTTCGAGCTCGCGAGAACCTGATCGCGCAGCGAGCCGCAAGGCGAGTCGGAGCGATGCCAGCGATCGCCGCAGTGCCCGACGATGGAGGGCCGTCAAGGCCCGAAGGAGGAGGGCACTGCAATAGATAGGTGATCATGGCGGGATTTCGGGGTGTCGGGGCGGGACGGGGGTGGGGGCGTCTCGCTACGCTCTTGCTGATCCCGACCCCCAGAGGGCAGAAGAGCGATGAGCGAGTCTCTGGACGCCGTTTCCGACGATGCGGCGCGACTGTGCGAGGAGGCCCGCGGCCTCGCCGAGAACGGTGAGGCGGAGCGGGCCGCGCTGCTGTTCGAGAGGGTGCTCGCGCTGGGCGACACCTCCTTCCGGGCGCAGGCGGCGCTGGGGCTGGCGGTCGTCCTGGACGACGCCGGGCATGTGGAGCGCGCCAGGGAGGCCGACCGGGCGGCGATCGCCACGGCCGACCCCGAGTACGGGCCGCGCGCCGCCTACCACCTGGCCCTCACGCACGAGCGGGCCGGCGAGCACGAGCTGGCGGCGCCCGCCTGGCGGGTCGTGGTCGACTTCGGCAACCCGGCCTACCTGCCGCCCGCCCACCTCGCCCTCGCCCGCATCGCCGACGACGCCGGCGACTTCGACACCGCCCGCGGCCACTGGGAGGCGGTGATCGCGACCGGGGACGCCGAGTACGGGCCGCCCGCCGCGCACGACCTCGCGCAGCGGCTGCTGGAGCGCGACGAGCCCGCGCGGGCGCAGCGGGTCCTGACCGCCGGGCTCAGGCTGATCGACCGGGGCACCGCCCCCTACGCCCACTCCCGGCTCGCCGTCGCGCTCGGCATCTCCTACCTCGACCAGGCGATCGGCGCGTTCGGCGCGGCGCTGGGGGAGGAGCCGCCCGACCCGGAGGTCGGGCCGCTGGCCACCGAGCTGCTGGCGCGGACGCTGCCGCTGCGGGGGCGGGGCGCCGAGGCCGGCGAGGTGTGGCGGCGGGGGCTCACCGACCCCGGCACCGCGGGCCAGGTGCGGGCGCGGCTGCGCCGCGACTTCGGCGACGCCGAGGACGACGGCGACCCCGGCGACCTGTGGTGGGAGCCGGTCGTCGAGCAGGCCGTGTCGGACGGGACGCTCCCGGCCCTCGCCGGGGAGGCGTTCGGGGCCCTCGACCACATGTACGCGCTGCTCGCCGCCCGGTACGCCGAGCGGCGGGCGGGCGAGTCGAACGAGACCCTCGGCAGGGCGGTGCGGGTGCCGAGCGGCTACCCGTGGGGCCCGCTGCTGCACGAGAGCTTCGCGGAGCGGTTCCGGCTGGCGATGGGCACGCCCGTCCCGGACTGGACCGAGGGCTAGCTACTCGGCGATGGCGCGCTCGGCGATCACCTTGGTGATGCGGGCGCGGACGAGGTACTCGGTGGGCACCGCGTTGCGCCGGCCGAACTCCTCGGCCCGGTCGGCGCCCATGTAGCGGCCGCCGATGGCGGTCGCCCAGCGGAGCACCTCGTCCAGGTCCTCGACCAGCGTCGCCTCGGCCTGGAGCAGGACGTACGAGTAGGGCGGGACCTGGTCGTCGACGCAGATGGACACGCGCGGGTCGCGGGCGAGGACGCGTCCCTTGACGCTGCGGCGGCCGGTGTTGAACAGCACGTCGTCCCCGTCGAGGACGAACCAGACCGGGGTGACGTGCGGCGTCCCGTCCTTGCGGGTGACACCGGCCTTGCCGGTGCGGGTGCCCTCCATGACGAACGCGCGCCACTCGCTCTCGGTCATCCTCTGCATGGGGCCAGTCTGCCGCACGGGCCGGTCGGCCCGGCCGCTACCTTGAGTCACATGAAGGTCGCGACGGCGCACGGGCCCGCCGAGGTGGTGCTCGACGAGGTGGACGACCCGGCGTTCCTGCTGGTGCTGACGCACGGGTCGAACGGGGGAGTGGAGGCGGCCGACCTGCTGGCGGTGCGGGCGGAGGCGCTCGCGCTCGGCGGCGCCGTCGCGCGGGTGACGCAGCCGTTCCGGCTCGCCGGCCGGCGGGCGCCCGGCCCGGCGGCCAAGCAGGACGAGGCATGGCTGGAGGTCGTCGCGGTCCTGCGGGAGAGTTTCGGGGACGTCCCGCTGGTGCAGGGCGGCCGCAGCAACGGCGCGCGGGTGGCGTGCCGGACGGCGGCGGCGGCCGGGGCGGCGGGCGTGGTGGCGCTGGCGTTCCCGCTGCACCCGCCGGGCAGGCCCGAGAAGACCCGGGTGGACGAGCTGCGGTCGGCGGGTGTGGAGGTCCTCGTCGTCAACGGAGACCGCGACCCGTTCGGCGTGCCCGATCCGGCGGACGCGGCCGAGGTCGCGGTGCTGGCGGGGGAGCGGCACGACCTGAACAAGGACCCCGCGGCGGTCGGCCGGGCAGTGGAGCCGTGGCTGAGAAGGTGGGCGGCCCGTCCGGTGCGGACGGGCCGGGAGTAGGGTCGCTCCGGGCCCGGTGCGGGCCCAGAGGCCGGTGGTGGGCGGGCGTGCCCCCGAGGATGATCACCCGTTTGAACTAGTCCCCCGTGGAGACCCGCTCAAGCGGCGGACGTGGCCTGCGCGTCCGTCGGCCGGTGCGGCGCGATGACTCCCCCGTCGGGCAGCAGCTCACCGGTGTCCTCGAACAGCACGACCCCGTTGCACAGCAGGCTCCACCCCTGTTCGGGGTGCGAGGCCAGCGTGCGGGCGGCGTCGCGGTCGGGTGCGTCGTGGGAGGGACAAGGCGGCTGGTGCGGGCACATGGCGTGCCTCCGGTCTCAACTACTGGTCGGTCGTGGTGCTTTCCTGTTCTGACGCACCCAAGTGTGGAGTGGTTCGCCCCCACCGGCCATAGCCCGTTGGGACGGTTGTCCGTTGGTACCGGAGTACCGGACGGGTGTGATCCCTCCCACTCCGGGGTGCCACGCAGTAGCGTCCCCCCGGCGCGGTAACGGACGGAGAACGACACGCCGCCGGAGCCTGAAACCCCTACGATGTTCGGCGGGGGAACGGGCTCTGCGGGTTGGGGGAGTGAGGCCGGTGCGGGTCGCGCTGTCCGTCGCGTGCTTCGACGACGTGCTGTTCCCCGGCACCGCGAAGGCCGTGACCGCGCTGCTGGAGCGTCTCGGCCACGAGGTGGCGTTCCCGCCGGGGCAGGGCTGCTGCGGCCAGATCCACTGGACGGCCGGCTACCACCGCGAGGCCGCCGCGCTCGCCCGCTCCCACGCCGCCGCGTTCGAGGGCTGCGAGGTCGTGGTGGCGCCGTCCGCGTCGTGCGCCGCGACCGTCCGCGACGACTACCCGAAGATCGCCCGGGCGGCCCGCGACCCCGGCCTGGCCCGCGTGGCCGAGGGCCTCGCCGTCTACGAGCTCACGGAGTTCCTCGTCGACGTCCTTGGGGTCACCGACGTCGGCGCTTACTTCCCGCACCGGGTCGCCTACCACCCGTCCTGCCGGTCCCTGCGCACCCTCGGCGTCGGCGACCGGCCGGTGCGGCTGCTGCGCGCGGTGCGCGGCCTGGACCTGGTCGACCTGCCGTCCGCCGGCGAGTGCTGCGGGTTCGGCGGCGCGTTCGCGATGAAGAACGCGGACGTCTCGGTCGCGATGGTGGCCGACAAGGTCAGGCACATCCGCAGCACCGGCGCCGACGTGGTCTGCGCCGTCGACGACGCGTGCCTGGCCCACATCGGCGGCGCGCTTTCCCGGCTGCGCGGCGGCGTCCGGACGATGCACCTGGCCGAGATCCTCGCCGAGACGGGGCCGGCATGACGGCCTCCCCTCCGGGGGCGGCGCCCTCCTCCCAGGGGAGGAGCGAGCCCGCCCGGCCGCCGAGGCCGAAGTTCGCCGCCGCCGCGCGGCCGGAACTGGCCGACACCCGGCTGCGCCGCAACCTGCGCGGCGCGGCGGCCGCGCTGCGGGAGCGGGAGGCCGCCGCGGCGGCCGAGGCCGCCGACTGGGAGGACCTCCGCGAGGCCGGCCGCGCGATCGGGGACGGCGCCCTCCTCGACCTCGACGCCCATCTGGAGGAGCTGGAGCGGGCCGTCACCGAGGCGGGCGGCACCGTGCACTGGGCGGCGGATGCCGCGGAGGCCCGCCGCGTCATCACCGGGCTGGTCCGCGCGGCGGGCGCGAAGGAGGTCGTCAAGGCCGCGTCCGCGACGACGCGGGAGATCGGGCTGAACGACGCGCTGTCCCAGGCGGGCGTCACCGTCCGCGAGACCGCCGTCGCCGAGATGGTCCTGCAGCTCGGCGAGGACGCGCCGTCCCACCTGCTGTCCCCGGCGGCGCACCGCGACCGCGCGGAGATCGCGGAGCTGTTCCGCCGCGCGGTGCCCGCCGCCGGGCCCGGCCTCGCCGACGACCCCGCCGCGCTGGCCGCCGCCGCCCGCGCCCACCTGCGCGACCGGTTCCTGCGCGCCCGCGTCGCGGTCACCGGCGCGAACTTCCTGGTCGCCGAGACCGGCACCGTCGTCCTGGTGGAGTCGGAGGGCAACGCGCGGATGTGCCTGACGCTCCCCGAGACGCTGATCAGCGTCGCCGGTATCGACAAGGTCGTCCCGACATGGGATGACATGGAGGTGTTCCTCCAGCTGCTCCCGCGCTCGTCGACCGGCGACCGGATGACCCCGTACGTCTCGTCGTGGACGGGCGTGACCGCGGGCGACGGGCCGCGCGAGTTCCATCTCGTCCTGCTCGACAACGGCCGCACCCGCGCCCTCGCCGACGAGGTCGGCCGCGCCGCCCTGCGCTGCATCCGCTGCTCGGCCTGCCAGAACGTCTGCCCCGTCTACGAGCGGACGGGCGGGCGCCCCTACGGGCCGGTCCACCCCGGCCCGATCGGCGCGGTCCTCACCCCGCTGATGCGGGGCGTGGAGAGCGCCGCCGACGCCTCGCTGCCCTACGCGTCCACGCTGTGCGGCGCCTGCGCCGACGTCTGCCCCGTGAAGATCGACATCCCGGACGTGCTGGTGCACCTGCGCGGCAGGGTGGTCGAGTCGCGGCGGCGGCGCCCCGTCCCGACCCCCGAGATGGCGCTGATGCGCGGCCTCGCCTGGACGATGGGCGACCCGCGCCGGCACGAGGCGGCGGTGCGGCGCGGCGTCCGGTGGGCCCGGCTGCTGTCGCGCGGCGGGCGGATCCGCCGCCTGCCCGGCCTGCTCGGCAAGTGGACGGAGGCCCGCGACCTGCCCGCGCCGCCGGCCGAGAGCTTCCGCGGCTGGTGGGACAGGACGCGGGCATGAGCTCGCGCGAGGAGGTGCTGCGGCGGGTCCGCGAGGCGCTCGGCGGGGCCCGCGGCACGGGCCGGCCGGCGCCGCGCGGCTACGCCCGGCGGCTGCCCGCGGCGGACGCCGAGACCAGAGCCGACGTCCTCGCGCTGTTCACCGAGCGGGTCGCCGACAACCGCGCGGCGGTCCGGCACGTCGGCGCCGACGAGGCGGGCACGGCGGTGGCGGCCGCGCTGTGGGGGCGGGAGGCCAAGCAGATCGTCGTCCCGGCCGACCTGCCGTTCGGGTGGCTCGCGGAACTGGACGGCGTGCGGGCGCTGCCCGACACCCCGGCGGTCGACCTGGCCACCCTCGCCGCGGTCGACGGCGTCGTCACCGGCTGCGCGGTGGCGGTCGCGCAGACGGGCACGGTCGTCCTGGACGGCGGCCGGGCGCAGGGCAGGCGGGCGCTCACCCTCGTCCCCGGCTACCACCTGTGCGTGGTGCACGCCGACCAGATCGTCGGGACGGTCCCGGAGGCGGTCGCGCGGCTCGACCCCGCGCACCCCCTGACGTGGATCAGCGGGCCGTCGGCCACCGACGCCATCGGGACGGCACGGGTCGAGGGCGCGCACGGCCCCCGGCACCTGGAGATCATCCTCGTCGAGGACTGACCGCGCCTAGCGCACGCCGCCGAGGACGACGTCGAGGCCGGCGCGGAACCGGGCGCCCCAGTCGACGTCGCCGTCGCCGGCGGCGGTCCGCGCGGCGGCGCCGTCCTCGGCGGTGCCGCGCACCTCCAGCGCCGCGTGCCCGATCACGTAGCCGAGCAGGGTGTGCGCGGCGACGGCCGCGGCGTCCTCGGCGACGCCGCCGCGGCGCAGCACCTCCCGCAGGGACGCGAGGGTGGCGGTGAGCGCGGCCGGGTTGCGCCGCGTGACGACCAGCGGGAGGACGCCCGCGTGCGCCAGCAGGCGCTCCCGGTAGTCGCCCGCCCACGCCCGCAGGACGTCCTGCCAGCGCCCGGAGGCCGACGTGTCGGCCGGCGCCGCCGCGACGTGCGCGACGAGGCCGTCAAGGAGCTGCTCCTTGCCGCGGGGGAGGTGGTGGTAGATCGCCATCGCCTCCACCTCCAGGGCGTCGCCGAGCCGGCGCATCGTGAGGCGGCCGAGCCCCTGGCCGTCCACGATCCGCAGCGCGGCCTCGGTGATCCGCTCGGTGGTCAGCGGGGCGCGGTTCTGGGCGTTGATGCTGGGTTGCCGGACCATGAAGCGACCTTACTACGTAAAGGGCCGCGGCCGGGTGTCCGCCGCCGCAACTCGCGGGGACGCCGCGTACGCTTACCCTCGATCGAACACTGCACGACCGTCGAGGGAGTACCACCATGCCGCTGGGCCGCCGGGTGAGCAAGGACGTCGCGGAGCCGTACGAGGCCGACCAGCGGCTGGCCGGCGAGTACGAGGACCGGCTAGCGGCGGCCGGCGAGGCGGAGCGGGCGCTGCGGGAGGCGCAGGCGTCCGGCGCCGCCGAGCCGGAACTGCGCGAGCTGACGATCGCCTTCGACGAGGCGATGACGGCCGTGCTCGCCGCCGCCGAGGCCTCCGAGCGGGTCGCGATGGGCCCGAAGGCGTACTCCACGGAGGCGCAGGACGCCAAGACGCGCCGCGCCGCCGAGATCGCCTACCGCAAGGCCAAGGCGCGCCCGGCGGTGCGCCCGTGGACGGAGGAGGTCGACCGGCTGCGCACGGCCCGCGAGGCGCACCGGCTGAGCTTCAGGACGCGGCCCGCCGCCCGCCTGTGAGCCGCGGCGGACGTGTGGCGACACAGCGTCACCGGGTGGCACGGGCCACCGAACTCTGAGAGTCTGCCCTCTCTGGGGAACGCCAGGGGGCGCCTCGCGCCGCACGCCGCGCCGGCGTGACGGCCGCGGGCACCTCCCGGCGGGAGGGCACTCGGTGCTCTGGACGTTGGGGGATGTCACGTGGAGCGCACGCCGCCGGACCGGTGCCGCGTACTCGAGTCCTACCAGGACGGGGTGGAGGCGATCCGCGCGCTCGCCGACGCCGTCGGGGACTGGGACGTGCCGACGCCCTGCGCCGACTGGCAGCTGGTCGACCTGGCCGGGCACCTGCGGTGCGTCGCGGAGAACTGCCTGGAGTACCTCCAGGACGCGCCCGACAGCCGGCTGGCGAAGCTGTTCGCGCAGGACGCGGCCACTGCGGTGCTGATCAGGCAGCAGGCGCGGCAGAACGCCGCCGAGCTGGCGGTGCTGCCGCCCGAGCCCGGCCCGGAGCGCATCCTGGCGTTCGGGGTGTCGGCGGGGGCGTACGCCGACCTGATGCCCGACATGTGGGACCGGACCCATCTGATCTACCGGGGCACCAAGTACACGGTGGGCGACCACGCGGGCGCGGCGTGCGTGGAGTGGCACCTGCACGCCTGGGACATGGCCCGCGCGATCGGGGCCGACTACCGCCCGCGCGATCCGGACCTGCTGGTGTCGGCCTGGCACTGGGGCGTCCCGCACCTGCCGCTGGAGCCGGGGGACCCGTGGGAGGCGGTGCTGCGCTCCTCGGGCCGGTCGCCGCGGTGGCCGGACCCCGACGAGGGGCCCGGCCGGTCGCGGCGGCGGCGCTCGGGCCGGCAGCCCGCCGTCAGACGCCCGCCGGCCTCCCCGGGCGGGCCCGCAGGTAGACCAGCCAGGTGAGCGCGCAGCACACCGCGTAGAAGGCGATGAACGCGACGTAGGCGCCGTCGCCCGTCCCGTAGGTCAGGAACGACTGCCGGAACGCGATGTTGACGAGCACCCCGCCGAACGCCCCCACGGCGCCCGCGATGCCGATCAGCGCCCCGGACAGGCGGCGGGCCTCGTGCTCGGCCGCGGCGGGGTCACCGCCGGCGGCGACGCCGGCCTGCGCCTTCGCCCTGAAGATCGCCGGGATCATCTTGTAGGTGGATCCGTTGCCGACGCCGCTGAAGGCGAACAGCAGCACGAACCCGGTGAGGAACAGCCCGAGGGACCCGAGCAGCGAGGCGGCCAGCACCAGGCCCGCCGAGACGGCCATCGCCACGAACGTCCAGAAGGTGACCTTCGCTCCGCCGAGCCGGTCGGCGAGCCACCCGCCGGCGGGCCGGATCAGCGAGCCGAGCGCGGGGCCGAGGAACGTCAGGTAGGCCGCCTTGATCGGGGTGTCGAACTCGGCCTTGAACTGCACCTGCAGGACCTGCCCGAACGCGAAGCCGAACCCGATGAACGACCCGAAGGTGCCGATGTAGAGCACCGACATGATCCAGGTGTGGCCGTCCCTGCAGACGTCCCGCATGGCGCGCCTGTCGTTGCGGGCGTGCGCCAGATTGTCCATGGCGAGCGCGGCGCCGAGGGCGGCGAGGACGATGAACGGGATGTAGACGCCCGCGACGAGCCCGGGGTGGTCCTTCCCGGCGGTGGCGAGGACGGCCAGCCCGACGAGCTGGACGACGGCGACGCCGAGGTTGCCGCCGCCCGCGTTGATGCCGAGCGCCCACCCCTTGAGCCGCTGCGGGTAGAACGCGTTGATGTTGGCCATCGAGGACGCGAAGTTGCCGCCGCCGACGCCCGCCACGGCCGCGAGGACCAGCAGCGTGGTGAACGAGACGCCGGGCTCGACGAGGACGGCGGCGAGCACCGCCGGGACGAGCAGCAGCGCGGCGCTGAACACCGTCCAGTTGCGTCCGCCGAACCGGGCGACGGCGAAGGTGTAGGGGACGCGCAGCACCGCCCCGATCAGCGCCGGGACGGCGGTGAGCGTGAACTTCCCGGCCGGGTCGATGCCGTAGGCGGGGCCGAGGAACAGCACCAGCACCGACCACAGCGTCCACACCGAGAACCCGATGTGCTCGGAGAAGATCGAGAACATCAGGTTGCGGCGGGCGGTCCGGGCGCCGCCGGCGGCCCAGAACGCGGGGTCCTCGGGGCGCCAGTCGTCGATCCAGCGGCCCTTCGTCGGGTGGGCGCGGCCGGAGCGCGCGGCTTCGGTGGTGACGATCATCAGGCGGTCTCCTTGGGTCGCTCGGACGGCCCGACCGTAGGAAGCGGGGGTTTCGCGCGTGTGTGACCGGTCATACGGCAGTGATAACTCCGCTGCACAGCGTGTCCCGCCCGCTGTGAGGCGCGGGGTAGGTCCGGGCGCGCCGGGGTAGGCAGACAGGGCGACGCGGCGGGGGAGACGGAGACGCGACATGGGAACCTGCGAGGTCTGCGGGAACGAGTACGCGATGGCGTTCGAGGTGCACGCGCAGGGCGAGGTGCACACGTTCGACTCGTTCGAGTGCGCGGTCACGAAGATGGCGCCGATCTGCGAGCACTGCGAGTGCCGCATCATGGGGCACGGCGTGGACGTGGGCGGGCACTTCTACTGCGGCGCCCACTGCGCGCGCGCCGCCGAGGGAGAACGCGCCCGCACCATTCAGGACGCGGTGTCGGTGTAGACCGGCCTGGACGCGGCGCCGGCGTGGACGTCCGGCGCCGGTGGTCCTGTCCGGCCGTCGTGCCGCCCGGTCTCAGGCGCGGGCGGCACCGAACGGCTGCTCGCGGCCGTCCTCCAGGTAGACGGCGCTGCCCGCGGCCATGGCCCGCAGGCTGGGCTCCATCCGGCGCGCCACGTGCGGCGGCGCGAGCTCGGGGACCTTCTCCGGCGCCACGAGGATGTGGTCGGACAGCTCCTCGGGCGGCAGCCGGATCGCCGCGATCTCCGCTCCGGTGATCGTGCCGCCGAAGACGAAGACGTTGACCGCGTCGACGCCGTCGTCGCGCGGCGAGCCCCAGTCGACGCAGGCCATGCCGTGCAGGCGGGGGACGAGGCCGAGCTCCTCCTCGCACTCGCGCACGCACGCCGACAGCGGGGACTCGTCGGCCTCGATCACGCCGCCGGGCAGGAACCAGCCCTCGCTGTAGGTGGGCTTGACCAGCAGCACCCGTCCCAGGTCGTCCAGCAGCAGGGCCGCCGCGGCGCCGCGGGCCCGCGGCAGGGAGGCGTAGTAAGCAAGGTCGGGCATGCTCCGAGGTTAAACGTGATCAACGCGGACCGATTCAGGTCGTAACGGACAGGCGGCCGCATCCGTCCGCGAGATCGCCGGACCACCGCAGATCCGTTCGATAACGGGTCAAAATGCAACGAATAGGCCATGACAGGGATCGACAACGCTTGACACGCGTTCGTCAAGAGGCGTCGCGGCCCGGCCGGTCCGCTTCCTGACCTCGGGGGACGCGCGGCGTGAAAGCCATTTAACGCCGGGGTCACACCCGGGACTCGGCGGCGAAACCGGGCGCGCGGAGCCTCGGCGCATGATCGGGACCTCTACGCACTGCCCGTACTGCGCCCTGCAGTGCGGCATGACCCTGCACGACGGCGGCCGGGGGGGCCTGCGGGTGGAGCCGCGCCAGGACGTGCCGGCCAACGGCGGCGGGCTGTGCCAGAAGGGCTGGACGGCGGCGGAGCTGCTCACCGTCCCGGACCGGCTGACCTCGCCGATGATGCGCCGCGGCCGGGGCGAGCCGCTCGAGCCGTGCGGCTGGGACGAGGCCCTCGACCGGGTCACCGCCGGGGTGGAACGGCTGCGGCGGCTGCACGGGCCGGACGCCGTCGCGGTGTTCGGCGGCGGCGGGCTGACCAACGAGAAGGCTTACCAACTGGGCAAGTTCGCCCGGATCGCACTCGGCACGTCCCAGATCGACTACAACGGGCGGTTCTGCATGTCGTCGGCCGCCGCGGCGTCCGGGCGGGCGTTCGGGCTGGACCGCGGCCTGCCCGGCCCGGTCACCGACCTCGCGGCCTCCGGCGCGGTCCTGCTGGCGGGCGGCAACGTGGCCGAGACGATGCCGCCGTTCATGCGGCACCTGGCGCGGATGCGCGACGGCGGCGGCGCCCTCGTCGTCGTCGACCCGCGCCGCACCGCCACCGCCCGCCAGGCCGACCTGCACCTGCAGCCGACGCCGGGGACCGACATCGCCCTCGCCAACGGCCTGCTGCACCTGGCGCTCGCCGAGGGCCTGGCCGACGAGGAGTACATCGCCGCCCGCACCACCGGGTTCGAGGCGGTCCGCACCGTCGCCAACGCCTACTGGCCCGACCGGGCCGAGCGCATCACCGGCGTGCCCGTGCCGCTGATGCGCGAGGCCGTCCGGCTGCTGGCCCGCGCCTCCCGCGCCCACGTCCTCACGGCGCGCGGATCCGAGCAGCACGCACGCGGCACCGACACGGTGAGCGCGTACATCAACCTGGCCCTGGCGCTCGGACTGCCGGGCCGCGAGGGCTCGGGATACGGGTGCCTGACCGGCCAGGGCAACGGGCAGGGCGGTCGCGAGCACGGCCAGAAGGCCGACCAGCTGCCCGGCTACCGCAGGATCGACGACCCGGCCGCCCGCGCGCACGTCGCCAAGGTCTGGGGCGTCGACCCCGAGGACCTGCCGGGTCCGGGGAGGTCGGCCTACGAACTGCTGTCGGCGCTCGGCACCGCCGAGGGTCCGAAGGCGCTGCTGCTGTTCGGGTCCAACCCGGTCGTGTCGGCTCCCCGCGCCGCCGACGTGGAGGAGCGGCTCCGCGCGCTCGACCTGCTGGTGGTGGCCGACTTCGTCCCGTCGGAGACCGCGCGGCTCGCCGACGTCGTCCTGCCGACCGCGCAGTGGGCCGAGGAGTCGGGGACGATGACGAACCTGGAGGGCCGGGTGCTGCGGCGCCGCCGCGCTGTCCCCCCGCCGGACGGCGTCCGCACCGACCTGGAGATCCTCGCCGCGCTCGCCGGGCGGCTCGGCGCGCCGGGGGAGTGGAGCACCGACCCGGAGGCGGTGTTCGGGGAGCTGCGCCGCGCGGGCGCGGGCGGCGCGGCCGACTACTCCGGCATCACCTACGAGCGGATCGAGGCCGAGGGCGGGGTGTTCTGGCCGTGCCCCTCGCCGGACCACCCCGGCACGCCGAGGCCCTACCTGGACCGCTTCCCCACCCCGGACGGGCGGGCCCGGTTCGTCGCCGTCGAGCACCGCGGCGCGGCCGAGGACGTCGACGGCGAGTACCCCGTCTACCTGACCACCGGGCGCGTCCTCGCCCAGTACCAGTCGGGGGCGCAGACCAGGCGCGTCCGGCCGCTGGCCGAGGCGGCGCCGGGCCCGTTCGTCGAGCTGCACCCCGACCTGGCCGAGCGCCTCGGCATCGAGGACGGCGCCGGCGTGCGGGTGGAGAGCCGCCGCGGCGCGGCGACCGTGACCGCGCGGGTGACCGGCGCCATCCGCCCCGACACCGTCTTCATCCCGTTCCACTGGGCGGGGGAGGGGCGCGCGAACCTGCTCACCAACCCCGCGCTCGACCCGGTCTCGCGGATGCCGGAGTTCAAGGTCTGCGCCGTGCGCCTCCGGCCCCTGCCCGCCGAGGAGGGCGCCGCGCTCGGCGCCTCGCGGTGAGCCCCTTTTAACACGGCGGTGACAAAGGAGACCCAACCGCGAAACCGCCTCTTCCGAGTATCGGACCATCGGACAGTTCCCCGCCAGGAGGTTGCCGCGCGATGACCACGACACCCGAAGCGACCATCACCAGGGAGCGGGCGGGCCGGCCCGCGGCCCGCTGGTTCGACATCTGCTCCTACGCCGGCCTGACCCCCGAGCGGGGCGCCTGCGCGATGGTGGACGGCACGCAGGTGGCGATCTTCCGGGCCTTCGACGGGGCCCTGTACGCGCTGTCGAACCTCGACCCCTTCAGCGGCGCCTACGTGCTGTCGCGGGGGATCCTCGGCACCCGGGACGGGACGCCGACCGTCGCGTCCCCCATGTACAAGCAGGTGTTCGACCTGCGGACCGGGGCGTGCCTCGACGACCCCCGGGTGGCGCTGCCGACCTTTCCGGTCCGCCGCTCCGGGGACCGGGTGGAGGTGGCGCTCACCGATGAGCACCGGCAGTGAGCCGCTGGCCGGGTTCGCCGTCGGCGTGACCGCGGCCCGCCGCCACGAGGAGCTCGCGACGCTGCTGGAGCGGCGCGGGGCCAGGGTCGTGCCGGCCCCCGCGATCCGGCTGGTGCCGCTCGCGGACGACGACGAACTGCTGGACGCCACCCTGGCGTGCCTCGACGGGCCCCTCGACCACGTCGTCGTCACGACCGGGATCGGGTTCCGGGCGTGGCTGGAGGCCGCCGACGGGCACGGCATGCGGGACGCCCTCATCGCCCGGCTGGCCGGGACCGACATCGTGGCGCGGGGCCCGAAGGCGCGCGGCGCGATCCGGTCGGCGGGTCTGCAGGAGCGCTGGTCGCCGGAGTCGGAGGAGTGCTCCGAGGTGATCCGGCACCTGCTGGAGAAGGATCTGGACGGCGCGCGCGTGGCCGTGCAGCTGTACGGCGAGCGCCAGCCGGAGCTGGTCGACGCGCTGCGCGCCGCCGGCGCCGAGGTGATCGAGATCCCGGTGTACCGGTGGTCGCGGGCCGAGGACTCCACGCCGCTGCGCCGCCTCGTCGGGCAGGCGGTCGCGGGCACGATCGACGCGATCACCTTCACCAGCGCCCCCGCGGTCGCCGCGACGCTGGCCGTCGCCGCCGAGGACGACCTGGAGGAGGCCCTGCTGGAGGCCATGCGCACCCATGTCGTGGCGGCGTGCGTCGGCCCGGTCACCGCGCAGGCGCTGACCGACCGCGGCGTCCCGACCGTCCAGCCGGAGCGCGCCCGGATCGGCGCGCTCGTGCGGGCCCTGGTCTCCGACCTGCCGCGGCGCCGGTCGCGCCGGCTGTCGGTGCGCGGGTTCTCGCTGGAGCTGCGCGGGCACGCCGTCGTCCTGGACGGCCAGCTGCGGCCCATCGCGCCCGCGCCCATGGCGATCCTGCGGGCCCTCGCGCGGCGCCCCGGGCACGTGGTGTCGCGGGCGGAGCTGTGCGGGGTGCTGCCGAGCAGGCTGGCCGCCGGGTCCGGATCGCGGGACGGCTGGGCGCGGGAGGCGCGGCCCCGGGAGGCCCGCCCGCAGGCCGACGAGCACGCGGTGGAGATGGCGGTGGCGCGGCTGCGGCGCGGCCTCGGCCGGCCCGGCATCGTCGAGACCGTCGTCAAGCGCGGCTACCGGCTGGCCTGCGACCCGCGGATCGTCGACCGGCTTCCGGCGGGCGCCGGTGGCTGAGCCCGGCGCCGGGGCGCCCGCGCTGCTGGCCGTGGCGCACGGCACCCGCGACCCGGC